>NZ_JBWKFL010000013.1:217396-288468 GCF_056434305.1 Streptomyces sp. NPDC044061
TTTTACCGTTGTGTGGTCGGCCTTTGCTCTCTGCCCCTCCTTCCCCCCCCCCCCCCCCCCCCCCCCCCCCCACGCCGGCCGTCAGGCAACTGCCTCGACCAGGTCGTCCCGGGCGACCGTCGTGGGCGTGCAGTGCCCGGACAGGGCGAGCGTGAGGTCCAGCTCCGCGAGCACACAGCGGACGACGTGCTCGACGCCCGCCTGTCCGTCCAGGCCGAGCCCGTAGACGTACGGCCGTCCGAGCAGCACCGCCCGCGCGCCGAGGGCGAGGGCCTTGAACACGTCGTCGCCGGTGCGCACCCCGCTGTCGAACAGCACCGCCAGCCGGTCGCCGACCGCGTCCGCGACCGTGGGGAGCGCGTCGGCCGCCGCGAGGGCTCCGGCGACCTGCCGGCCGCCGTGGTTGGAGACCACCACGCCGTCCATCCCGGCGTCCGCGGCGAGCCGGGCGTCGTCCGGGTGCAGGACGCCCTTGAGGACGATCGGACCGTCCCAGTGCTCGCGCAGGAAGGCCAGGTCCGGCCAGGTGTGGCCGGCGTCCCCGAACAGGCCGAGGAAGTGCAGCACCGCCGCGTTCGGGTCCTCGTGCACGGGCTTGGCGAGCCCCGCCCGGAACGCCGGGTCGGTGAAGTAGTTGGCGGTGCCCACCCCGTGCAGGAACGGCAGATAGGCCTGGTCCAGGTCGCGCGGCCGCCACGACAGCAGCGGCGTGTCCAGGGTGACGACCAGCACCGAGAATCCGGCCGCCCGGGCCCGGGCGAGGAAACTCCGCGTCACCTCGCGGTCCTTGCCCCAGTACAGCTGGAACCACCGCTCGGCGTCCCCCATCGCCTCCGCCACCTGCTCCATCGGCGTGCTGGACGCCGACGACAGGATGTACGGCACCCCGTGCGCGGCGGCGGCCCGGGCGGCTGCGGGCTCGGCGTCCGGGTGCATGATCGACAGCACGCCGACGGGGGCGAGGGCGAGCGGCGCCGGCAGCGCACGGCCGAGGACGTCCACCGACAGGTCCCGCTCGTGCACGTCCCGCAGCATGCGCGGCACGATCCGGCGCCGGTCGAGCGCGGCCCGGTTGGCCCGCGCCGTGCTGCCGTCGCCCGCGCTCCCCGCCACGTACCCCACCGGCCCCGGGCCCAGCCGGTGTTCGGCCAGCTCCTCCAGCCGGGTGAGGTCGGTGGGGAGCCGGGGCACGGCCCCCGTCATCCCGTTCAGATAGATCTCGTACTGGAAGTCCGCCCAGTGCTTCGCCATCCGTACGTCCCGCCTCTCGTCGTCGAGCATGCGCCGCGCCGACCATACTCGCGGGTAGGTACGGGTCCGCCCACCGGGATGCCGTCAGCCCACCCGGGCGACCGCCCGCACCGGAGCGCCGTCCGACCCCGGCAGCCGCAGCGGGAACAGGAACACCTCCGCCGCCGCCGCGCCCACCAGCCGTTCCAGACCGGTCAGGTTCTCGGCGATCACCCCGCCCGCGCCGCACAGCAACCGGTGCGCGGGCAGCCCGGCATCGGCGTGCGGATCGCCCGGCTGGGGCGTGGGGTCGACGCTGAGCGCGTCGACGGCCACCGTCCGCACACCCGAGGCCACCACGGCCCGGGCCGCCTCCGGGGTCAGCCAGGGGTGGGCCAGGTACTCGTCCGTGCCCCAGTGCGCCGACCAGCCCGTCACGAGCAGCAGCAGCGCGCCCGGTGCCGTCGCGAGGGCGGCCAGCGCGGGGGCCAGCAGGGCCGGGGTGATGGGCGAGCGGGCGGGCAGCCCCCGTACGTCGGCCACGACCGCGGGCCCGGCGAACCGGTCCAGCGGCAACTCGTCCAGCCGGGGCCAGGCGTCGTCCACGTGGTACGGCGCGTCGACGTGGGTGCCGGACTGCGAACCCAGGTACAGGGCCAGGACGTTGACGCCGTCGGCCGGGGCCCGCAGGGCGGGGGAGACCGTGACCTCCGGGTCACCGGGATACACGGGCATCCCGGTGACCACGGGCACCGACAGGTCGAGCCAGTCGCTCATCGGCCGCCCTCGGCCGCGAGCGCGGGCGCCACCGCGTCCGCCGGGGCGCCGGGACCGGTGATCGCGGGCACCGGCGCCTCGACGGTACGGACCAGTCGCCCGCCCTCGGGTCCGTACGCCGCCCGGGGCTCGGGGAACAGCCGCAGCAGCGCGAGGAACAGGATCGCGGCCACCGCGAGCGAGAGCGGCAGGCTGATGTCGACGCCGTTCGCCAGGTCGCCCAGCGGGCCGACGAACTGGCCCGGGATGTTCGTGAACAGCACGCCGACCACGGCGGCCACCCACCAGGCCGTCATGCCGCGCCAGTTCCAGCCGTGCGCGAACCAGTACCGGCCGCCGCGCTGACGGCGGTTGAACACCTGTAGCGCGTCGGGGTCGTACCAGCCGCGCCGGGTGTAGAAGCCGAGCATCATCACGACCATCCACGGCGTGGTGCAGGTGATGATCATGGTGGCGAACGTCGAGATCGACTGCACGAGGTCCAGACCGAACCGGCCGATGAAGATGAACGCGATGGACAGCACGCCGACCAGCAGCGTCGCCTGCACCCGGGACAGCTTCGGGAACACCGACGAGAAGTCGAGTCCGGTGCCGTACAGCGAGGTCGTGCCCGTCGACATGCCGCCGATCAGGGCGAGCAGACACACCGGCAGGAAGAACCAGCTCGGGGAGATGGCCAGCAGGCCGCCCACGAAGTCGGGCGCGGCCGGGTCGACGTACTTCGGGGCCTTCGTCGCGATGATGCTGGCGGTGGCCAGGCCGAAGACGAACGGCAGCAGGGTCGCGATCTGCGAGAGGAACGCGGCGCCCACCACCCTGCGGCGCGGCGTGTCGGCCGGGATGTAGCGCGACCAGTCGCCGAGGAACGCGCCGAAGGACACCGGATTGGACAGCACGATCAGCGCCGCGCCGATGAACGACGGCCAGAACAGCGACTGCGTCGAGGCGTCCGCCGAGGCCGTGAAGACACCGGCGTACGACGGGTCGAAGTCACCGGCGAAGGCGATCGCGCCGAGCAGGAACAGCACGGTCGCCGAGGTCACGGCGATCTTGTTGACGAACAGCATGAACCGGAAGCCGTACACGCACACCGCGAGCACCAGCCCGGCGAACAGCGCGTACGCGACGACGTACGACAGCGTGCCGCGCTCCAGGCCGAACAGCCGGTGCGCGCCGCCGACCAGGGCGTCGCCCGAGCTCCACACCGAGATGGAGAAGAAGGCCACGGCCGTCAGCAGCGACAGGAACGAGCCGACCACCCGACCGTGCACGCCCAGGTGCGCGGAGGACGACACCGCGTTGTTGGTGCCGTTCACCGGGCCGAACACGGCCATCGGGCACAGGATCAGCGCACCCGCGACGACCCCGAGGAGAGTGGCCGCGAGTCCCTGCCAGAAGGAGAGCCCGAAAAGGATCGGGAAGGCGCCGAGGACACAGGTCGAGAAGGTGTTGGCGCCGCCGAAGGCGACCCGGAACAGGTCGAGCGGGCTCGCGGTGCGGTCGGCGTCGGGGATGCGCTCGACGCCGTAGGGCTCGACCTCGGTGAGGGACGGCGGCGGCGCCGTCGGCGAGTCGGGGGACTGAGGGGTCACGGGGGGCTCCAGCGAGGTTGCGGCGGTGGAGCGCTTGGTGGCGCGGCGGGAGGCGAACGGCCGCCGGTGCCGCGGGATGTGCGACGCCGGCGGAGGACGTCCTGGAGGGTTCTGCCGACGCTACGGCGCGGTTCGGGACCCCTGCCAGTGGATGTTTCATCCATCTTCGCCGTCGTCGGTGGACGAATCCGCCACCTCCTCGCCGTCCGGCCCCTGGGCCCGGACCCGCTGGACGTGTTCCAGGGACTCGCGCAGCTCGGTCAGCCAGTCGTCGGTGTGGCGCTGGACCAGGCGCACGCACCAGGCGAGGGCGTCGCTGCGGCTGCGGGCGACGCCCCCGGCGACGAGGGTGTCCAGGACCTGGCGCTCGGGCTGCCGCAACCGGGTCATCACCGGCGCCGCCAGGTGGGTGAACAGGGCCCGCTCCGTGCCGCAGACCACGCCCCAGGACACCTTCCGGCGGAACCGGTGCTCGGCCTCGCGGGCCACCTCCATCCGGGCCTCGCGGGTCCGCTCCCGGAACTCCTGGATCCGCGCCCGGACGGCGGCCTCCCGTTCGGCTTCCGAGGCGCCCTCGGCGAGCCGGGGCTCCGGAACGCGCCCGATCACGGTGATCTCCTCGCGGTCGGCGGTCACTTCGACCAGGTCCTCGAAGAGATCGTCGGGCAGTCGGCCCGCGAACCAGCCGCGCAGTTTCTCTCTCTGCTCTGTCGTAATCATGTAATCACAATTACTCCGACCAGTTCATGAACACAAGGCGTCACGAAGGGGTTCGCCGTGGGCGGAGTCGGAATGTTTCAGGCCTATTAACGAGGCGGTGGTTTTCGGCCATCGGTTGGCTGCACACGATCAAGAACCGCTCGGTTGAGCGGCCGACCTGTTCGGTTTCCGTGACTTCACGCCACTGATTCAACACGCAAGGTTACTGAAACCCGTGGGTTGGATGTGTGTTTCGGCGGCGGACTCGGCAGAGTGGCGCACGCCGCTCCGGCGCCACCCGTCCGGAGGCCGGCAACCCTCTATCCGAGCGGAAGGATGCACACAATGCGGAACACCGCGCGCTGGGCAGCGGCCCTCGGCCTCACGGCCGCCGCCGTCTGCGGGCCCCTGAGCGGGGCCGCCACCGCCGCGCCGGACGCCGCCGCGAAGTCGCTCTACGCCCCCTCGGCGCTGGTGCTCACCACCGGTCACGGCGACAACGCGGCCACGGCCACTCCGGAGCGCGCCGTCACCCTGAACTGCGCCCCGACGGCCTCGGGCACCCACCCGGCAGCCGCCCAGGCCTGCGCCGAGCTGCGCGGCGTCGGCGGCGACTTCGGGGCCCTCAAGGCCCGCGACGACGTCTGGTGCACCAAGCTCTACGACCCCGTCGTGGTCACCGTCCAGGGCGTCTGGCAGGGCAAGCGCGTCTCCTACGAACGCACCTTCGGCAACTCCTGCGTGAAGGACGCCCTCAACAGCAGCGTCTTCGCGTTCTAGGGACCGGGATCGCACAGTCCCCGTACAGCCGGATCAGGCCCGCAACTGGGGAGTGCGGCCCCTGGAGCGGGGAACTGCGATCTCGCACCGGGGTCGGACGGGCGGAGTGGGGCCGCCCGCCGGCTTCGGGCACACAGCCGCTCCCCGGGTAGGCCCGTGGGGGGCCTTCCGGGGAGCGGCGAAAAACAATCGGTTTCAACCGTCGGCTAGGCCTTACGGCGGTGACTCGTGTCGCACCAGGGATAGCAGCGGCTCCGCCGGCAGGTGCACAGAGCGACACGGAAACGGTCGGAGGAGACCGTGGTGCCGTCCTCGAGTTCGACTTCCACCGGGCCCTCCACCAGCAGCGGCCCCCGCCGCTGCACGCGGATCCGGCGGGGCCGGTCAGCAGGGTCGTTCGGCACGGATGACCACCAGCTCTTCCTTGTCGTCGGCAGCCGCGAGCAGCCCGCTCCGGCGCAGCCAGGCCTCCCGGGAGCGCAGCACCGGACCGAAGGCGATCCAGCGGCGCCGGACCACCGCGGCCTTCAGACCCGCCGCACGCAGCAGATGCAGGCTGTGCTCGGGTCCGCTCAAGGCGGAGTGGACGATCAGCAGCACACCCCCGGGCCGTAGCAGCCCGGGCCCGTCCCGGCAGATCCGGTCCAGCAGCAGCCGCCCGTCGCGGCCCGCGTCCCAGGCCCGGGAACGGCCGCGCGGCCCGTGCCCCGCGTTGGGCGCCGGCACATAGGGCGGGTTGGCGAGGACCAGGTCGTACGTCCGGCCCCGGACCGGGCCGAAGAGGTTGCCGCGCCGGATCCGGACCGGCAGCCGGGTCAGCCACGCGTTCAGCCGCGCCGTCCACACCGCCCGCCAGGACACGTCCACCGCGGTGACCTCGGCGCCGCGCCGGGCGGCCGCCAACGCCAGCGCACCGCTTCCGGTGCCCACGTCCAGTACGTGCGCGCCCGGCGCGGGCGCCTCCTCGTGGAGGGCCTCGGTCAGCAACGCCGTGTCGTCCTGAGGGGCGTAGACGCCCGGAAGCACCAGTGAGATCACCATGCGCGGGTACCCGCGCATTCAGGATGTATAGGCCACTACCGGGGCAGACGGTGCACGAAGCGACGACCGTCCCGCCCGCCACTCGGTGAGCAGCCGCCGCGCCAGCCGGTCCTCCAGGTACTCCGTCGCGTCGATGCCGAAGGCGATGTCGTCCGCCGACTCCGGCTCCTCCTCGAGCAGTCCGCCGATCACGTCGTGGCGGACGACCTGCTCGTGCACCGCGTCCGCCTCGACGTGCTCGTCGTAGAAGAACTCCGCGGCCGGACCGGCGCCGGTCCGGCGCATCGCCTCCGCCAGCCGGCGCGAGCCGGGCGAGGAGGTGATCTCCACGTCGGCGAAGTGACCCACCAGCGCGCCGCGCAGTTCGCGGTGCAGCCCGAACAGCGACATCAGGTTGACCACGGCGAGCATCTCGGCGCCGGCCGCGTCCAGGTAGTGCCCGTACGCGGTGTCCAGGCCGAGGTCCGTCATCAGGTCGGCGAACAGGCGGGCGTGGACCCGCTCGGCCCGGCCCGCGCCGAACTCGTCGTACTCCACCGCCGCCATCGCCGCCTTGGCCCGCCCCCACAGCCTGGGCAGCACCCAGGCGTGCGGGTCGGCCTCCTTCAGGTGGTACAGGGACCGCTGGGCCGCGTACTCGCGCAGGTGCCACAACTCGCCCTCGTCGCGCAGGAAATGGGTGATCCCCGTGCCCTCGGCCGGTTCGACCAGGAGAGCGGCGAGCGCGGCGTCGAGGCCGTCGTGCACCGGGGTGTCGGCGCGCAGCGCGGTCAGGAAGCGGTGCTCCAGCGCGGCGCGCAGCCGCAGCAGCTCCGGGTCCCACTCGTACCTCGGCGGTACGTCGGCGAAGCCGCGGTAGTGCAGCTCGTAGCACAGGTACAGGGCGAGCTGGAGGTCGTCGCCGTACGGATCCGCATCGGCGGCCGCGGGCAGCCGGCCGGAGCCGCGCAGGTACCCGGTGACGGCGGTGGAGAGCGGTCCACGGGGCGGGGGCAGCCGGGGTCCTCGCAGGTGGTGGTTCATGGGACCCGGGTACCCGCACCCCGTGGAGGCATGATGATCGCCGAGGCCCTCGGATGACCCCCCGGCCGTTCACTCCCCTTCCGACTGCTCCTGCGCCGCGGTGTTGGGGGTGATGGCGTCGGCGGCCTCGCCTCCGCCGCCCTCGTCCTCGTCGCGCTTCTCCGCTTCCTCGACCTCCCGGAGCACCTCCTCCAGGGCCGTCTCGGGCCGCTCCTCGTGGCGGTCACCGCCCGGCATGGCGTCTCCTTTCGTCAGTCTTGATCCACTTCGAGTTACCCGTCTGCGCCGTCTCAAGCGTCCCGGGGAGCGCGCCGCGGCCGGCACGGCCGCGCCGCCCGGCGCCACGACGAGGAAACGGGGCACCGCCCGGCGCCGCCGACGCCTTCCGCACCCCCACCACGACAACGCCGAGGGGCCGCCGTCTCCCTGCTGACGGCGGCCCCTCGGCTCCGGGGGATTCGGCTCTACATGTGGACGACCGGCGCGGCCGCGGCGTCCTGCTTCGGCACCCCGCGCCGGTAGAGCAGGAAGGCGAGGACGGTGCCCGCGGCGAAGAAGACCGCCGACCACCAGAAGGCGGTGGTGTAGCTCTCGATCGTGGCCTGCGCCTGTACCGCCTTGCTCGCGGGGTTGTGGCCCGACAGGTAGTCGGTCGCGGCGCTCGCGGCAAGGGTGTTCAGCAGCGCCGTGCCGATCGAGCCGCCCACCTGCTGCATGGCGTTGACGGTCGCCGAGGCGACGCCCGCGTCCTCGGCCGCGACCCCGCCGGTGGCCAGCTGCATGGCGGGCGGCATGACCAGGCCGAGGCCCGCACCGATCACGATCAGCTGCGGCAGTACCGCGCTCGGGTAGGCGGAGCCGAGACCGATGCCGGTCAGCCAGGCCATGCCGGCCGTGGCGATCGCGAAGCCGAGCGGGATGACCGCCTTCGGGCCGATCCGGGGCAGCAGCGCCGTGGTGCCGACCTGCGCGGCCACCATGAGCGCGCCGACCATCGGCAGGAAGGCCACACCGGTCTTCGTCGGGCTGAAGCCGAGGTTGAGCTGGAGGTAGTAGGTCAGGAAGAGGAACACGCCGAACATGCCCGCGCCGGTGATGAGCACCGCGAGGAAGGAGGCGCCCCGGTCGCGGTCCAGCAGGATGCGCAGCGGCAGCAGGGGGTGCGCGGCCCGGGTCTGCCACCAGGCGAAGGCCGCCAGCAGCAGTCCGCCCGCGGTCAGGAAGCCCCAGGTCAGCGGGGAGCCCCAGTCGTGGGTCTCGGCGTTGGAGAAGCCATACACCAGCGAGAACAGACCGGCGGCGACCAGGACCGTGCCGGGCACGTCCAGCTTGGCGTTCGCCGCGTCGCGGTGGTTGCCCAGCAGCATCCAGCCGCCGGCGAACGCGACCACCGCGATGGCCACGTTGACGTAGAGGGTCCAGCGCCAGTCGAGCGCGTCGGTCAGCACACCGCCGAGCAGCAGGCCGACCGCACCGCCGGCGCCGGCGATGGCACCGTACACGCTGAACGCGCGGGCCCGCTCCCGGGCGTCGGTGAACGTGGTGTTGAGCAGTGACAGCGCGGCCGGTGCGAGCAGCGCGCCGAAGGCACCCTGCAGGGCGCGTGCGGCGACCAGCATGGTGAAGCCGTTCGCGGCTCCGCCGAGCGCGGAGGCCGCGGCGAAGCCGACGACGCCGACGAGGAAGGCGGGCTTGCGGCCGAACAGGTCGGCGATGCGGCCGCCGAGCAGCAGCAGTGAGGCGAAGGCCAGCGCGTAGGCGGTCACGATCCACTGCCGGTTGCCGTCGGAGAAACCGAGGTCGGCCTGGGCTGAGGGCAGGGCGATGTTCACGATCGTGGCGTCGAGGACCACCATCAGCTGGGCGACGGCGATGACCGCGAGGATCCACCACCGCTTGGCCGAGGCCTCGGTGCGGGCCTGCGCGAGGACACCCGTGCGGGAGCCGTCGGCCAGGGTCTTCTGAGGCATGGGGAACCACTCCGGGGAAGTCGTCCGGGATCGCTCACGGGGAGCGCCAGGCACGGCGCATAAACGAAACCGTTTCGTACACCTGGAGACTAGAACACTTTCAGCGAAACGGCAACGTTTCGCTTGGGGGAGTGGTCCGACCAGGCCCCCCGCGGGGAGTGGGTCCGCTACGGTGGCGCCGTCGGCATGGGGGCTCTGAGTCGAGAATCGGTTACAGGTGGCAGACACTTCTTCTGGTCCCGTCGCGGTGATCCTGACCGCGCTGCGCGTGGAGTACGACGCGGTGCGCGCCCGGCTCGCGGACCTCACCAGGCACAGCGAGAGCGGCACGGTCTTCGAGCGGGGCCGGCTGCCCGGCACCCGGTGGAGCGTCGTCCTGGCGCAGACCGGTCCTGGGAACGACAACGCGGCCGTGGTCACCAAGCACGCCCATGACCTGTACCGGCCGAGGGTGCTGTTCTTCGTCGGAGTGGCGGGCGGGCTGAAGGGCGACGTCCGGATCGGTGACGTGGTCGTCGGCGAGCGCGTCTACGACTACCGCGAGAAGCAGAGTCCCCGGGGCGGCCACTACCGGCCCCGCGACTGGGAGGCTCCGTGGTGGCTCGTCCAGCACGTGCAGCGCATGACCTTCGGGCCCGAGGTCGCCGGCCGGGTGCGGGTCGCGCCGATCGCCTCCGGCAACGTCGTCCTCGACCGGGAGGGTTCCGAGCTCGGCGAACTGCTGCGGGGCAACTACGACGACGCCGTCGCGATCGAGATGGAGAGCGCCGGGGTGTGCCTGGCCGCCCATCTCGTGGGCGGGCTGGACACGTTGACGATCCGGGGGATCAGCGACAAGGCCGACGGGAGCAAACGCCACGCGGACGCGGGCGGCTCCCAGGAGATCGCGGCGTGGTGCGCGGCCGCGGCGGCCGTGCGGATCCTCGCGTCGCTGCCGCCCGAGGGGCAGAGCGATTCCGCGACTCTCCCGCTGGGTGTCGAAGCGGACTCCGGGTCCACGGGGCCCGAACACGCGGGCACCGATGCCTCCCCGCCAGGCGGCGGTGACGCGGCCGTATACGAAGCGCGTGGCGGCGACGGGGCCGCGGCCGGGGCCGGTGACGGCGCGTCCGCCGCGACCGGGACGCACGGTGACGGGTCCGGCCCCTCGGCGGGGCGCCGGGGCGACTCGGCGGCACCGACGGCGCAGGGCGGCGACTCCGGGTCCGGGCCGACGGGGAAGCCGCCCGCCGTACCCCCGGCCCGCCGCCGTCCGCGGCCCCTGTCGGCGGCCGCGAAACGCACCCGCTTACCCAGGGGCGCCGCCGGCCGGTCCGCCCGGCGGACCCGAGCGGTCCTCACCGCCTGTGTCGCGGTGGCCGTGGTCGGCGCGCTGGTCGCCTTCCTGCTGAAGGCCGCGGGGGATTCCGGCACGCCGGACAAGAACTCGGCGCTGGCGCGCTGTACCTCGTCCCAGACGCGCGTGAAGCTGCGCATCGCCGCCTCCATCGACGTCTCGACCTCGCTGAGCGAGGCCGCCGCGCAGTACGGGGCTCGGCAGGGCGCGGACGGCAGCTGCGTCGAGGTCGAGGTCTCCTCCGTCAACTCCGGTACCGCGATGCGCACGTTGGCGCGGGGCTGGGGCGAGGACGACGGCGACGAGCCCGACGTGTGGTCGCCGGCCGGCAGCGAATGGCTCACCCTGGCCCGCACCCGGGCGAACGGGCGGGCGAAGCGACTGCTGCCGGAGACCGCCGAGTCCATCGTGACCAGCCCGCTGACCATCGCCATGCCCAAGCCGATGGCCGAGGCCCTGGGCTGGCCCGAGTCCACCATCGGCTGGGGCAAGCTCGCCCAGTGGGCCGCCGATCCGGCCAAGTTCTGGGAGAGCGTCGGCCAGAAGCAGTGGGGCGCGTTCAAGCTCGGCAAGACGAACCCCGCGTACTCCACCTCGGGCCTGAACGCCACCATCGGCGCCTACTACGCGAAGACCCACACCAGCGCCGAACTGTCGCCCGCGGACATCGACGCGCCGGACAACCAGGCCTTCGTCCGCGCCATCGAGAAGTCCGTCGTCCACTACGGCGACACCACGCTGACGTTCCTGGCCAACCTGCGCGCCGCCGACGACCGGGGCGGTGCCGACGAGGCGCTCAAGTACATCTCGGCCGTCACGGTCGAGGAGAACGCCGTCGTCGCATACAACGAGGGCTACCCGTGCGGGGCCCACAGCAAGTCCCGCGACTGCGCCGAACGGAGCCGTCCGCGCACCCCGCTGGTCTGCTTCTACCCGACCGACAGCGACCCGGTCAGCGACCACCCCTACGTCGAACTCGGCACGATGGACAAGGCCAAGCGGCCGGTGGCGCGGGACTTCCTGAACTACCTCCACCGCCCGGAGATCTATGGCAAGTACTTCGCGCCGTACGGATTCCGGACCCACAAGGGCGCCCCGGACGCGGCCCCCGCCCTCTCCGTGAAGAACGGCGCGCTGCGCGACGCCGAAATCTCCCAGTACACGGCGCCGGACGGCGCCGTCCTGCACCGGCTGCAGACCGTCTGGCCCCGCCTGCGGCGGCGGGCGAACGTCCTCGTGGTGATCGACACCTCCAAGTCGATGGACGACAAGGTGCCCGGCACCGGCGGCACCAAGATGGAGCTGCTGCGCCGCGCCGAACCCGCCCTCTTCGGCGACGACGGCTTCGCGGCCACCGACCGGGTCGGCCTGTGGAAGTTCTCCAACGCGGCCAGTCTCGGCGGCAGACACCACTACGTCCCGCTGGTCGACATCGGGCCGATGGGGGAGAGGCTCGCCGACCGTCGCGGTGCGACGCGGCGCACGGAACTCGCCGACGAGGTCGACGGCCTGGTGCCGGACGGCGCGACCGGGTTGTACGGCACCGTCGAGGCGGCCGTGGACACCATGCGCGAGGCATACGACCCCGACGCCATCAACGCCATCGTCCTGCTCACCGACGGCCGCAACGAGGGTGTGCCGCCCACGCCGACCCTCAAGGACGTGCTCGGCAGGATCGGCGGCCCGGACAAACGGGTCCGCGTCTTCACCGTGGCCTACGGGTCGAAGGCCGACCAGCAGGACGTGAACGGCAGAAGCGTGCTCGGGGAGATCGCCGCCGCCACCGGGGCACACGCCTACGACGCCAAGAACCCGAAGATCCTGAGCGAGGTGCTCACCAGCGTGATCTCCAACTTCTGAGGGGCTCCGTTCATTCCTTGACAGGAATATAACTGCCGAGGCATATTGATGGCATGTCCGACGCAGCGCTCTGGACCGCCCTCGCCGACCCCCACCGGCGGGCCATCGTCGCTCTGCTCCTGGAGCGGCCCCGGCCCGTCGGGGAGATCGTGGAGGCGTGCGGACTGAGCCAGCCGAGCACCTCCAAGCATCTGAAGGTGCTGCGGGAGGCCGGTCTGGTACGGGTCAGGCAGGACGCGCAGCGCCGCGTCTACGCCCTCGACCCGGCTCCGATCGCCGCACTCGACGCCTGGCTCGCGCCCTACCGCAGGCTGTGGAACCGCAGTCTCGACGCCCTGGGCCGCTGCCTCGACGAGACTCCGGACGACACCTGAGACCCCGACCGCAAGGACCGAAGCACCATGTCCGTCGACCTCACCGGCACCTTCCTGACGCTCGACGACGGCCGCCCCGCCGTCCGGTTCAGCCGCACCTACGACCACCCCGTCGAACGGGTCTGGAGGTTCGTGACCGACCCGGACGAACTCGCCCGGTGGTTCCCCTCCCGCGCCGAGATGGACCTGCGCCCCGGCGGCACCATCCGGTTCAGCGGAGACCCGAACATGCCGGAGTCCACCGGCACGGTGCTCGCCGTCCACCCGCCCCGCCACCTGTCCTTCGAGTGGGGCGGCGACGAACTCCACTTCGATCTGGAGGAACTGGAAGGGGCGGAGGAGCCTGAGGAGGCGGCCGGCCGGCGCACCCGCTTCACGCTCACCAACGTCCTCGCCGCCGAGAACACCGCCGCCCGCAACGGGGCCGGATGGGAGGTGTGCCTCGCCGCCCTCGACGTCCGGGCCCGCGGCGAGCGGCTCGAAGGGCCGCACACCGGCGCGGGCGCGCCGTGGAAGGAGTTCTACGACGGCTACCTCGGGGCCGGCGTGCCCTCCGGCGCGCCCGTACCGGGCCTGGACTGACCCCCGAGCGGCGTGGACGCACGGGACGGGGACCCGGCGAGCGGCCCGGCGCCGGCGGGGGACACCCGTGCGCCGCGACGGCCGTCCGGGCGTACGAGGAACGCGTCGCTCGCACCGGTCCCGTACCGCTCACGGAACTCGCCCCCGGCCAGGCGCACGGGCGGCCCCGGGCCTACGCCAGTTGTCTGCGGACCAGTTCGTGCAGCCGTCCCCCGGTGTCCGCGAGCAGTTCGGCGGGTGGGCCCTGCTGGATGACCTTGCCGTCCTCCATGACGACGACCCGGTCCGCGTCCAGCACCGTCGACAGGCGGTGGGCGATGACGACGCGGGTGGCGTTCAGCTTGCGGGTGCTCTCGATGACCGTGCGCTGCGTGTCGTTGTCCAGGGCGCTGGTGGCCTCGTCGAAGAACAGCAGGCGCGGGCGCCGGATCAGCGCCTGCGCGATCATCAGTCGCTGCCGCTGCCCGCCGGAGATCGCGCCGTTGCCCGCGACGATCGTGTGCAGGCCCATCGGCATCCGCTTGATGTCCTCGGCGAGACCCGCCAGTTCGGCCGCCGCCATCGCCTCCTCCGGCGTGTACGGCTCGGTGCCGCAGATGACGTCCAGGATGGAGCCCGTGAAGGGCTGCGCGTGCTGCAGCACCACCCCGCACTGACGGCGGACCGCCGACTGGTCCAGGGCCGCCAGGTCCTGGCCGTCGTACAGGACGCTGCCCGAGACCGGCCTGTCGAAGCCGATGAGCAGCCTGAGCAGCGTGGACTTGCCGCAGCCGCTGGGGCCGACGATCGCCACGAACTCGCCCGGGCGGACCGCGAAGGACACGTCGTCCAGGACGAGCGGGCCGTCGTCGGCGTACCGGAAGGAGAGCCGGCGTGCCTCCACCGCGCCGGACAGCGGTCCGGGCCGGGTGCTCGCCGTGCGGACCTCGGGCGTGGCGTCCAGGACCGGCCTGATCTCCTCGAACAGCGGCAGCGCCGCCACCGCGGCGACGAAGGAGCCCGTGAGCTGGGTGACCGACGTCAGCACCATCGTCACCGAGGTGTTGAAGGTGAGGAAGGCCGCCGCCGACATGGCGCCCCTCGCCGGGCCCGCCAGCAGCATGAACATCAGCAGCGTGCACACCGGCAGGTAGACCGCGCCCAGCACCGAGGTGATGTTCTTGATCCGGCCGACCTTCTGCTGCAGCTCCCGGCTGCGCGCGAACTCCCGCGCCCAGGCGGCGTACGCGTAGTTCTCCGCCGCCGCCACCCGCAGCTTCGGCAGGCCCCGCAGCGTCTGGAACGCCTGGTTGTTCAGCTTGTTGCCGAGCACCACGAGCCGCCGCTGCCAGCGCACCTGCCACAGCCCGAGCCCGAGGAACACGGCGGCGATGACCACGAGCATGCCGATCGCCGCCATGGCCATCGGCACGCTGAACCAGAACAGCAGCCCCAGGTTCATCGCGCCGACCGTCACCGACTGCGCGACCACCGGGCCGACGCCCGCCAGCAGCCGTCGGATCGCGCTGATGCCCATGGCCGCACTGGCGAGTTCACCGGTGGAGCGCTGGGTGAAGAACCGGGTCGGCAGCCTCAGCAGCCGGTCCCAGACGGCCGGTTGGAGCGCCGCCTCGATACGGCCCTCCAGCCGCAGGATGGTGAGGTTCTCCAGCAGCGTGAACGCGGCCGACACGACCCCGCTGACCATCACCGCCAGGCAGACCTGGACGATCAGGCCCTCCTGGGCCCTCGGCACGTACTCGCCGAGCACCTTGCCCGTCGCGACGGGCACCAGCGCGCCGATCGCCACCGTCACCAGCCCGGCGAGCATCAGGTTGAGCAGGTCGCCGCGGGTGCCGCGCAGGCTGAACCGGAGCAGCGCCGAGGGGGTGAGGCGGCGCTCGGGCAGTGGCCGGTAGAACATCACCGCGCGCGGTTCGAACTCCTCCTCGTTCGCCTTCTCGATCGGCGTCTCACGTCCGGTACCCGGATGCACGGCCACATAGCCGCCGCGCCGCCACAGCAGCGCGACCGGCGCCCCGGACAGTGCCCGGTGCCCGATCAGCGGGCCCACGTTCTCCCGCCACCAGCGCCCGTCCAGACGTACGGCACGGGTGCGTAGCCGGGAGGCCAGGGCCACCCGTTCGACCGGGTCGAGGCGTTCGCTCTCGGTGCCGCTCTGCGCGGGTTCGGCGAGTGTGATCCCGGCCGCCTCGGCGACCAGCCGGCAGGCCGCGTACGTGGCGTCGGCGTCCGCCGCCGTCGTACGGCGGGCCGAGCGCTTGCCGATGGAGGCGAGCAGGGTCTGGTCGGCCTGGGCGCGCACCGCCTCACCGGCCTTGATCCCGGCGGCCGTGCGCGTCTCGTGGGTGCGCTCCAGTTGCTCGATCCATCGGTCCAGCGCGGTCAGCAGCCGGTACTGCTGGTCCACCATGCTCTGCCACAGAGCGGGGTCCATCAGCAGGTCGGCGGCGGCCTCCGCGCCGTACAGGGAGCCGTACTGCACGCTGCCCGGCGGCACCTGCATCCAGAACACGTCGTCGTCCGACGGAGCGGCGGCCCGCTCCTCGGCCATCGGCGCCTGGAAGAGGACGGACAGACCCCGGCCGACGCCCAGCGCGACCGCGTACTCCAGCGGGCTCGTGGCCGGCGGCACATACTGCGGATTGCCGTACTCGTCGTAGGACCAGGTCTGGGTGTTCGCCGGCTGGTACAGCTCGCGCAGATTGATCCGGTGCACCACGCAGTCGCGGACCGGCCGTGCCACCAGTGTGTGCTGGGGGCCGGCGACCGGGCCGAGCAGCAGCGCGCCCGCCTCCAGCCGGCCCAGGTGGTGCCAGTGGCCCTGCTGGGCCGCGTCCACCGCGAACAGGTCCAGGGCTCCGGCCGCGACCAGCCACAGCACCTGCGGACCCTCCAGGTCCAGACGGTTGAACCCGGCGCAGTCGACGCGCGCGCCCAGCGAGCCGAGCGCGCCGAGGACGAGGTCGCCTCCGTACCCCTCCTGAACAGTCGTCATCTCACCGCTCCCTGACCAGCGTGGCGTACGCGCCGCCGCGCGCCACCAGCTCCTCGTGCCGCCCGCGCTCCACGACCGCGCCGTGCTCGAGCACCACGATCTCGTCGCTGTCCCGCACGGTGCTCAGCCGGTGCGCGATCACCACACACGCGCAGCCGCGCCGGCGCAGGTTGTCCATCACGACCAGTTCGGTCTCCGCGTCCAGCGCGCTGGTCACCTCGTCCAGGACGAGGATGCTGGGCCGCCGCACCAACGCCCGTGCGATCTCCAGGCGCTGGCGCTGGCCGCCGGAGAAGTTGCGGCCGTCCTGCTCGACCGCGCTGTGGATGCCGCCGGGCCTGCGCATCACCACGTCGTACAGGGCAGCGTCCTTCAGCGCCTCCACCACGGCCTCGTCCGGGATCGACGGATCCCACAGGGCCACGTTGTCCCGGACCGACCCCTCGAAGAGGAACACGTCCTGGTCGACGAAGGAGACGGAGGCGGCGAGCGCGCCGCGCGGGATGTCCTCCAGACGCCGCCCGTCGATGCGGATCACGCCGTCCCACGGGGTGTACAGGCCGGAAATGAGCCGCGACACGGTGGACTTGCCGCTGCCCGAGCCGCCGACCAGGGCCACCTGTTGCCCGGGGCCCACGATCAGGTCGAACCCGGTCAGCAGGGGCTTGTCCAGCGGGCTGTAGCCGAAGCTGACGTTCTCCAGCTCTACGTGTCCGTGCAGCCGGCGCGTGGATTCGCCTCCGCCGGGGCGGGCGTAGAGCGGGTCGGCCTGGAAGTTCTCCACGTCCTTTAGCCGGGCCACGTCGGCCGCGAAGTCCTGGATGCGCCCCGCCACGCCGTTGAGCCGGGTCAGCGGGGCGGTGAAGCGGGTGACCAGCGCCTGGAAGGCGACCAGCAGACCGACCGAGATGTGCCCCTCGACGGCCCGCAGCCCGCCGATCCACAGGATCAGCGCGCTGTTGAGCGTGGCCAGGGTCGGCGCGACCACACCCAGCCAGGCGCTCGGCACGCCGAGCCGCTGCTGCTCCTCCAGCGTGGTGGCGTGCTGCCCGGCCCACTTGCGGAAGTAGCCGTCCTCGCCGCCGGTCGCCTTCATCGTCTCGATCAGCTGCAGGCCCGTGTACGACGTGTTGGTGAGCCGTGCGGTGTCCGCGCGCAGCTTCGCCGTCCGGGTGGCCCGCAGCCGTACCACCAGCCGCATCGCCACCACGTTGAGCAGGGCCACGCCGATGCCGACGAAGGTCAGCTGGGGGTCGTAGGTGTAGAGCAGGACCGCGTACAGCACGACCACGATCGCGTCCACGCCCGCCGCCGCCAGGTCGCGGGCGAGGGTCTCGGCCACCTGGTCGTTGGACTGCAGCCGCTGCACCAGGTCGGCCGGGGAGCGCTGGGAGAAGAACGTGACCGGCAGCCGCAGCAGATGGCGCAGGAAGCGGGCGCTGGAGAGCGTGGAGGAGATGATCCGGCCGTGCAGCAGGTTGGCCTGCTGGAGCCAGGTCAGCACCAGTGTGAGCAGCACACAGGTGGCCATCGACGCGAAGAGCACGCCGAGCAGCGAGGTCTGCCCGCCGATGAGGAACATGTCGATGTAGGTGCGGCTGAGGGCGGGCACCGCCGCGCCCACCGCCACCAGCAGCAGACTGGCCAGCACGGCGGCGGGCAGGGTGCCCGCGGTGCCGCGTAGCCGGGCCGGCATCGCGCCGAGCACGCCCGGCCTGCGGCCGCCCTTGGTGAAGCCCTCGCCCGGCTCCAGCACCAGCACGACACCGGTGAAGCTGCCGTCGAACTCCTCCATGGGCAAGAACCGGCGGCCCTTGGCGGGGTCGTTGATGTACACCCCGCGGCGGCCGAAGCGGCGGCCCATGCCGTCGTAGACGACGTAGTGGTTGAACTCCCAGAACAGGATGGCCGGTGCCGTGACCTCGGCCAGGGCGGCCAGGTCCATCTGCATGCCCTTGGCCGTCAGACCGTAACCGCGGGCCGCCTTGAGCAGGTTGCTGGCGCGTGAGCCGTCGCGGGAGACACCGCAGGCGATGCGCAGTTCCTCCAGCGGCACGTGCCGGCCGTAGTGGCCGAGCACCATCGCCAGGGAGGCGGCGCCGCACTCGACGGCCTCCATCTGGAGCACGGTGGGGGTACGGACCGTGCCGCCACGGGGTTTGGGGACCGGCCGCTTGGCCGGGGCGGCCCGTCTGCGGCCGCGGGTTTCCGGTGCGGTGGTCACGGGAGCAGCCAATCGACGGGACGCTGGTCGGCCAGCCGGATCGAACCGGAGGCGAGGGTCATGGAGTCGAGCCGGTACGGCGGACCCTCGGCGGTGGACCACCGGTAACCGCTCTTCGTGGCCCGGGACCTGTCCAGGGTCACCAGGACGGCCACCGGGCGTCCCTTGCGGGTGAACTGCTCCCCGAGCTGGCTGTCCCCGAGGAACGCGGAGATCGACTGGGGTGACTGGGCGGTGCGGTCCACCGACTTCACGTGCCCGCGCAGCACGCCGTACCGCTGCGTCGGTACGGAGGACACGGTCAGGTCGACCGAGGCGTGCGCGGGGATGGCCGCGGCGTTCTCGGCGGGCACGTACACGGTGGCGTAGAGCGGGTCGGAGGCGTGGGCGGCCTTCTCGACGGCTGCCACGGTGGTGCCGGTCCGGATGATCTGGCCGATGGTGGCCGCGAGCGCGGTGAGTCGGCCGGCTGCGACCGTGCGGACCAGCGCATCCCCCTGACCCGTGCGGACCTTGAGGACGGGGGCGTCGGCCGGCAGCCGCTCGCCCTGCTCGGCGAGCACGGCCGTCACCTGGCCGGCCACGGGACTCTGCAGCAGGTAGCTGCCCTGCCCGTGGGTGAGGATGGCCTGCGCGCTTACCGTGGAGGCGACCGAACCGGTCACCGCCCACACGGAGGCCGCCGCCATGACGACGACGGTGACGCCGAGCGCGAGCCAGCCCTGGGGGCGGGCCAGCCGCACCGGAAGGTCCAGCTCCTCCGGCGACTGGAGCTTGGCGAGGGCCTGTTGGCGGAACTGCACGGAACTTCCCTCACCCGAGGAGAGACATCGTCACGGCGAACTTCGGGGCATCCGAGAGTCCCGGAACCGGGGGACGGCTCCGGGACTTCGGTGACACCGGGGTGCGGTCAGAGACCGGCGACCAGGTCGGTGACCGGGGCGACGTTCAGGCCGGTGACACCCTGGACGGTGCCGATGGCCGTGTCCACCGCGCCGGCAACCGGGGCAACGCCGTTCAGGGCACCGGTGGCGGTGTTGAGGGCGTTCACGGAAAGACCGCCGGAGACGTTGTCCAGCTCGGCGTCCGAGATCTCGACGGTCTCAACCTGGGGGGTGGAGTTCATGATGGAACTTCCCTTCGTATGGATATTTCACAAGGGGGGAAGCGGCCCCCTCTGGGGACAGACGGACGGCCGCGGCCGCGGGCGCCGGACGCCCGTCTCCGGGAGCCCGGGGTACCCCCGCGATGCGATGGATCAAAGCACGCACGCGGGCCGCGCTTCCAATCAACCAGGCCCCTCACCAGCGCACTTGGCCCCCACACAGCCTCAACCGTGCAGGCTCGTGCACGGCTTGTCGGCGACTCCTTCACACGGCTCACGGCATCGACGCAACCCGGCCCTTGCCTGCCCGGCGGCGAATCCGGCACTCCGCGCCAAAGGCGTGCAGGGGGGCGCGCGAATGTGCAGAACCGGGGGCGGCGGTGACTTGGTTGAGTATTCAATGTGCAGATTCCCTGAAGCAGGGATTCCGGTACATGTTCGGAACGTACTGCTACCGATCAGTGACCGAACGTGTCAGCCCATGAGGGCGTAGACCGTGCTCGCGCGGGCCGCGAGCGCACCCGATCCGGCGTCGCTCAGGGTGATGTCCGCGAACGCCATCCGCCGCCCCAGCTTGGTCAGGACCGCTTCGATCAGGACATCCGAACCGGTCACCGCCCGCTGGAAGGACGTCGACTGCTGAACGGTCGTCATCGGCACGAAGCCGCCCCGCGCGGCCGAGACGGCGATCACCGTCGCCGTGTCGGCGGCCGCCATCAGCGCTTGCCCCGACAGCCCTCCGCCCTCCCGGGCCAGCCGGTCCGACCAGGGCAGACGCAGGATCGCGCGATCCTCGCCCAACTCCTCCACCGACAGCCCGAGGTCGAGCACCCAGGGGGCGAAGTTGACGGAGAGGATCTTGTCGGCTTCGGCGGTGGTCATCGTCATATGGGCGATTCTTCCCGGCCGCGCGGCGCGACACGCGGAGCGTGGCCGATTCGCCGTGGCGACACGGAAGTTGGGAAGCGGAATTGAACGCACCGGGTGACCCGCCCGTACCTACAGCCATCCAGGCGCCCCCGATCAACTGCCCGACAGCGGCAGACCCCCGTCCCCAGGAGGTCGAGAAGTTTGAGTCACAAGCGAATGCCCAAGCGCAAGGCCGCGATAGCGGTGGGCGGTGTCGCGGCGCTCGGAGCGGCAGCCCTCCTGCTGCCCAACGCCAACGCGTCGCAGGACAAGGACCAGGCCTCGGGCGCCGCAGGCACCGCGAAGACCCTGAAGGCGGCTGACGCCTCGGCTCTCGCCGCGCAGCTGCAGAAGGCCCTCGGTGACGCCCTCGCCGGTTCCTACTACGACAGTGCCAAGCAGCAGCTGGTCGTCAACGTGGTCGGCGGCGACAGCAACGTGATCGTGCAGGCGAAGAAGGCCGGCGCCGCCGTCCGTCAGGTCGACAACAGCACCGCGGAACTCAAGACCGCCGCACGGACCCTGAAGACCAAGGCCACGATCCCCGGCACGGCCTGGGCCGTGGACCCGCGCACCGACAAGGTGGTGGTCACCGCCGACTCCAGCGTCACCGGCGCCAAGTGGAACAAGCTCCAGTCGACCGTGCAGGGCCTCGGCTCCGGCATGGCGACCCTGAAGAAGTCCGCCGGCACCTTCAAGACCTTCGTCTCGGGCGGCGACGCCATCTTCTCCCAGGTGCAGGGCGGCAACGTGCGCTGCTCCCTGGGCTTCAACGTCAAGGCCTCCGACGGCAGCCCCGCCTTCCTGACGGCCGGTCACTGCGGTGTCGCCGCCAAGGACTGGTCCGACTCCCAGAACGGCCAGCCCATCGCCACCGTGGACCAGGCCACCTTCCCGGGCAACGACTTCTCCCTGGTGAAGTACAACGACGCCGCCACCCAGGCGCCGAGCGAGGTCAACGTCGGCAACGGCCAGACCGTGCAGATCACCCAGGCCGCCGACGCCACCGTCGGTGCGACCGTCTTCCGGATGGGCTCCACGACCGGCCTGCACAACGGTCAGGTGACCGGCCTCGACGCCACCGTCAACTTCCAGAGCGAGACGGACCCGAACGGCGTCGACACCGTCAACGGTCTCATCCAGACCAACGTCTGCGCCGAGGCCGGCGACAGCGGCGGCTCCCTGTTCACCCAGGACGGCGGGGCGGTCGGCCTCACCTCCGGCGGCAGCGGCGACTGCACCAGCGGCGGCGAGACCTTCTTCCAGCCGGTCACCGCCGCCCTGCAGGCCACCGGCGCCACCCTCGGTGACGGCGGCAACGGCGCCGGCGCGGGCGACCAGGCGGGCGCGGGCGACCAGGCGGGCACCGCCGACCCCTCGGCCTCGGCCGGCGACCAGGCGGGCGCGGGCGACCAGTCCGGCGCCGGCGACCAGGCGGGCGCAGGCGACCAGGCGGGAGGCGACCAGATCGGCACCGCCGACCCGTCCGCCACGGCCGGCGACCAGAGCGGGGCGGGCGACCAGAGCGGAGCCGGTGACCAGAGCGGTGCCGGCACCGGCGAGGGCACGGGCGCCGGAGACCAGTCCGGCGCGGGCGCGGGCGACGCCACCGGCACCGGCGACCAGTCCGGCACCCACTAGCCGTCCCGCGACGGCACTTGGCGGGCGGTCCCCGCACGGGGGCCGGTCGCGCCGTACCGAGACTCCCTGACCGGCCCTCAGCGGTTCCGGCCGGCAGGGGCGGTCCGGCCCTCCGGCGGGAGGGCCGGACCGCGGTCGTCCAACCCGCGGGCTCAGCCGCACCCCTGGGCCCGCAGCAGCAGCACCGCCACGTCGTCCACCCGTTCGCGTGCCGCCGCGCTGTGCCGTACCAGCTCGTCGGCCAGGTTCTCCAGCGGCTGGTCGCCGGCCTCCGAGAGCAGGGCGCCGAGGTCGACCAGGGAGTCCTCGATGTCCATGCCGGGCGACTCCACCAGCCCGTCCGTGTAGAGGACGAGGACCGAACCGGGGGCCAGGGACACCTCGGTGGTCGGGTACGTGGCCGACGCGTCGATCCCCAGCAGCGGCCCACCGGCGAGGTCCAGGACCCGCACCCGTCCGTCCGGGCGTCTGAGCAGGGGCGGCGGATGCCCGGCGCGGGCCATCACGGCCTGCCCGCGGGCCGGGTCGAGCCGCAGGTACAGACAGCTGGCGAACAGGTCGGCCCCGAGGTCGATGAGCAGCCGGTTGGTGCTGCGCATCACCTCCTGCGGTGTCTGGCCCACCGTGGTGTACGCCCGTACGCCGGTGCGGATCTGCCCCATCAGCGCCGCCGCCGTCACGTTGTGCCCCTGGACGTCCCCGATCACCGCCGCCGCCAGCGGACGGGCCGGGACGAGGTCGTAGAAGTCGCCACCGATCTCCATGCCCTGAGTGGCCGGCAGATACCGCGCCGCCGCCTCGATGCCGGGCAGCCGCACCAGCGAGTGCGGCAGCAGCGACTGCTGCAGCCCCTGCGCCAGCCGGTGCTTGGCGTCGTACAGCAGGGCACGCTCCAGGGCCTGCGCGATCAGGCCGCCGAGGCTGGTCAGGACCGCCCGCTCGTCGGCGGGGAAGACATGCGGCTCGGCGTACGCCAGCACACAGGTGCCGACCGGCCGCCCGGACGCGATCAGCGGCAGATACGCCCAGGCCGCGAACCCGTCCGGTGTCTCGTGCCGGTTCGGGTACAGACGCTCCAACTGGTCCCGCGATTCGAAGAACGCCGGCACCCCGCTGCTCAGCGCGTGGGTGCCGGGGGTGCGCTCGCTCAGCGGCAGCCCGTCGAACCGCTCCACGACGTGCGGGTCGGAGTACCCGCGGTGTCCCAGCACGTGCAGCCGCCCGGCCTGTGAGCCGAGGACCACCATCGCCTGGCTGCCGACCGCCGGGGCCACCTCGTCCCACACCAGCTGCACCACGTCCTGCACCCCCACCGCCTCGGTCAGCGCCCCGGCCAGGCTCAGCACCTGGGAGATGGTCACCAGCCGCGAGGGCCCCCGCTCCGACTGCGGCGCACTCCGCGCCATGTCCGCGACGGCCCGGGCCCGGCTGATGCGCACGCTCAGCCCGGTCGTGCTCGGATACAGCCGGAAGGACAGCCACTCGCCCGGTGGGCGCAGCGCCACGAACGACGTCACCTCCTGGCTGATCAGGGCGGCCCGGTAACGGTCCTCGTACATCGGGTCGTTCAGCCACGGCACCGACACCCAGGGCAAGGTCCCCAGCAGTTCGCGGACGGGACGGCCGATCATCTCGGCGGCGGCCGTGTTGGCGAAGACGATCCGGCCGTGCAGATCCAGCGACACCAGCCCGTACGGCAGCCGGGACACCATCCGTACCGCCTCCACCGACCCCAGCGTGTCCGCCACGCCCGACACCGGGGTCGCCAGCAGATCGGACTCGGGCCCGAGCGGCCGGTTCTCGGCGGTGGCCCGCTCGAGCCGCAGGGCCAGCCGCTCGCAGGCCGCCGTCAGATGCTCGCGCTCCCAGGCGGGCAGCTCAGCGGGATGCGCACCCGGCCAGGTCACGAAGACGGCGCCGTACACCGTGCCCGCACGCGCCACCGGCACCGCGGCCAGCGCGAACGGGTACGGCAGCACCACCGCGATCCGCGGATAGCGGCGGGCCATCTCCTCCTCGCCGCTCACCCACACCAGCCGCCGCTCCCGCACCGCGTCCGCGACCGGAATCGGCGCGCTCAGGCCCACCCGCTCCCACGGCGCGGCGAACGCCCGGGGCATGCCCGCCATCACGGCCATCTCCAGCACCGGCTCATCGGGCCGGAGCAGGTACACCGCGCCGGAGTGCGCGTGCACCTCCTCGAGCATCGCGGCCAGCGCGAGCGACAGCAGCGGTTCGCCGGCCGGCGCCCTGGCGGTCGCCGGGGCCCGCGCCTGCCCTGGCCCGTCGGACACGCCGACCACCTCCTCGTACGGCCGCGCGTCGCATCCCGGGGACAAGGCTCCCTCGCGGATGCGTCCGGCGCACGGCGAGCGCCTCTCGGGTGCCGCGGACGGTCCGCGCTCACCTGCGAAGGAGCACCGTCACCTCGGATGCCCGTGGATACCCCGTCCGGCCCGGACCATGCCCCCAGAGCTGATGCGCGCTGTTGCGTACGGGCGCCCTGTGTGCGCCCCCACGCACCTTGATGGCCGGATCTCCGCGCCCCCGAACGGTGACGGCCGCCAAGAATGGGGCACGCGCTCACCACCCGGGAGAACGGGGACATGAGGCGGCGAAGGACGGCCTACTGGAGGGGGAAGGCAGTGATTCGGGTACTTCTGGTGCACGACGCGTGTCTGGTGCGGTCGGTCCTGGCCGAATGGCTACGGCGGGAACCGGGTCTTCAGGTGGAGGACACGCCGTGGCGTGCCGCGGCCTTACGGGTGCGTTCCTTATGTCCGGACGTGTGCGCGGCCGACCTGGACTGCGGCGACGGTCACGGTGTGCCGCCGCTCGGGGACCTGTGCCCGCCCGGCACGGGCGGCCGGCCGCCCGCGCTCGTGGTCCTCGCGAGCGCGAACAGACCGGGGCTCCTGAAGCGGGCCGCCGAGGCAGGGGCGCTCGGCTTCGTCGACAAGGCGGGCTCACCGGACAGGCTGGTGCGCGCGATCCGCATGGTCGCCGAGCGGGAACGTTACGTCGACGCCTCGCTGGGCTTCGGCTTCCTCAAGGCGGCACAGATGCCGCTGACCCGGCGCGAGCTGAGCGTGCTGTCCCTGGCGGCCGGCGGGGCGTCCATAGCGGAGATAGCGGGAAGCCTGCACCTGTCCCACGGCACGGTGCGCAACTACATGGCGGCGATCACCCGCAAGACCGGCGCGCGCAACCGCGTCGATGCGATCCGGATATCGCGGGGAGAGGGCTGGGTGTGATCACCGGGCCGGCGCGGACGGCTCCACCGTCCAGCCGCCGACCAGATCCCGGTACAGGGCCGAGGCCCGCAGCAGTTCGTCGTGCGTCCCGCAGACGGTGCGCGGGCCGTCCATCACCAGCACCCGGTGGGCGCGCCGGGCCGAGCTGATGCGGTGGGCGACGACCACCAGGGTGCCGCCCGGGCGCGTCGCGAACGCCCGCTCGGCCCGGGCCTCCGCCTCCGGGTCGAGATGGCAGGTGGCCTCGTCGAGCAGGGCGAGCGGCGCGTGCGCGAGATAGGCCCGGGTCAGCGCGACCAGCTGCCGCTCGCCCGCCGACAGCGCGGCCGGGTCGACCCGGGCCGCGGGTCCGCCCAGCGTCCGCAGCAGCGGGGTCAGCCCGACCGCCTCGGCGGCGGCCAGCAGCTCCGCCGCCGGCACCGGGTCCGGGCGGAAAAGGCCCAGGTTCTCGGCGAGGGTGCCGCCGTGGACGTACGCCTCCTGCGGGACCAGCACGCGGGACGCGGCCGCCGCCGGGCCCGGCACGGCATGCCCGTACACCCGGATCACCCCTTCGCGGGGCTCCAGCAGCCCCGCGACCAGCCCGGTGAGCGTCGACTTCCCGATGCCGCTCGGTCCCACGACGGCTAGGTGGCCGCCGGCCGGGACGGTGAGGTCGAGACCGTCGAGCACGGGCTCACTCGCGGGACCGTGGGCGAAGGCGACGGAGGCGAGGGCGAGGGCCGGCGGCGAGACGGTCGTCGGCGCCACCGGGGGCTCGGGCCGGTCGTCCGCCCGCGCTGCCTCCGGGACCGTCGCCGGACTCAGCCGGCGCAGGACGACGGTGAGGCGTGAGCCGCTGGTGCCGAGGCCGTGGACGAGGTTCTGCAGGGCGGGGAGCAGGGACTGGGTGACGTAGGCGAGGGCCCCGACCAGCGCACCCGGGGTCACACCGTGGCCCAGCAGCCAGGGTGCGGCGGCGAGCAACAGGACCACGGGCAGTTCGCCGCCCACCGCCAGCGCGGCCACACGGGCCACGCTCCAGCGGGCCAGGGCGCGGGCGGCCCGCCGCTCCGCCTCGATCGACCGGCCGGTGCCGGCCGCCACCTGTGCCTCGGCGCCCGCCGCCGTGACGTCCCGCAGCCCCCCGCACACCGCGCCCAGGTTCTCGGCGAGTGCCTCGTCCGCGGCGAGGAAGGTCTCCTGACGCCGGGCCAACGGCCGCAGGGTCGCCGTGAACAGGCACACCCCGGCCAGCAGCGGTGGCGCGACGACCGTCAGCAGCAGCGGATCCAGCGAGAACAGGCCGATCAGCGCACCGGCGGCGGTGAACAGGAACGAACGGGAGACCATCACCAGGCCCGCGAGGGTGTCCCGGGCGATCTCCACCTGCTGGGTGAGGCCGGACAGCGCCCCGGCGTCCGCCTCCCGCACCCCGCGCCGCACCACGGTGGCCACCAGCCGGTCCCGCACCGGTTCGACCAGCGCGGCGACCACGCCGTACACCCGCCCGGTCCCGTACGCCCCGGCGCCCACCGCGAGCCCGGCGGCCCCCAGCCACTGCAGGCCCGTCCGCGTGTTCCCGGCCAGGAACCCGGCGTCCAGCGCACGCGCCAGCGCGTAGCCGGCCAGAAAGGTCTGCCCGGCTTCCAGAACGGACCAGAGGCCCAGCCGCAGCAGTACACGCCACCGTGCGCGCAGTGCCCGCAGTGTCCGGATCCGTGCGCTCACGTTTCGTCCTCCGGTTCGAACACCGCTCGGTACTCCTTGTCCCGCCACAGTGCGGAGTGCGTGCCCACCGCCCGCAGGCGGCCCCCGTCCAGCCAGGCGACCGTGTCGGCGCGGGCCGCGGTGGCCGCGCGGTGGGCGATCAGCAGCCGGGTCGGGCCGGTGCCCGAGGCCAGGAGGACCTGGGTGATCTGGTGCTCGGTGACCGTGTCGAGGCTGGAGAGGGCGTCGTCGAGGATCAGCAGCCGGCCGCCGTGGGCGAAGGCGCGGGCGAGGCCCAGGCGCTGGGCCTCGCCGCCGGAGTGCGGCGTGTCGGCGCAGGGGGTGGCGTAGCCGTGGGGCAGACGGCGGACGAAGGCGTCGGCGCGGGCCGTGCGCGCGGCGGACCGGATCCGGTCGGGGGAGGGGGCGGTGAGCCCGAACGCGATCGTGTCCTCGACGGTCCTGCCGAGCAGGGCGGGGCGCTCGAAGGCGTAGGAGACCGCGCGGCGCAGCTCGGCGTGGGCCAGGGCGCGCAGCGGGACTCCGTCGAGCAGGACCTCGCCCGTGTCCGGGTCGGCCAGCCGTCCCGCGAGTTCGGCGAGCAGGGACTTGCCGGTCCCGGAGCGGCCGACGACGGCGAGGACGGTGCCGCCCGGCACCTCCAGGTCGACGCCGTCCAGGACGGTGCGGCCGCCCCGGCGGGCCGTCACCCCCCGCAGCTCCAGCCGCCCGGGGCCGGCCGGCAGGCGGCGGGTGCCGTGCCCGGGCGCCGGTTCGGCCAGCACCTCGGCGAGCCGGCCGGTCGCCGCGCGGGCCCGGGAGAGCGCGGCCAGTTGTCCGACCAGCACGCCGACCCCCGTCGCCAGCACCGCGTACCGGGAGGCGGCCAGCAGTTCGCCCACCGACAGCCGGTGCCGGGCGAGCAGCAGCCCGGCCACCGCCATCACGCCAAGGTTCAGCAGCGGTGCCACGGTGACCGCCTGCGCGGCGGCCCGCCCCTGCACGCGCCACATGCGGTGCCCGGCCCGGGACAGCTCGGGCAGCGGCGCGAGGATCCGGTCCGTCTCCCGGTCCTCGGCGCCCGCGGCCCGGATGGTGCGGAAGCCGCCGACCGCCTCCGCGAGAGCGGCCGCGATCCGGCCCTGCACCCGCTGGTAGTCCGCCACGCACGCCGAGGTGTCCCGGGCGAAGGCACGCAGCAGCAGCGCCAGGACCGGCGCTCCGGCCAGCAGGACGGCCACCAGCCACGGGTCGATGAGGCCGAGCGCCACCACACCCCCGACCGGCCCGGCGAGCGCGGCGACCAGCGCGGCCACCGCACCCGGCGCGGTCCCGGCCTGCGCGGCGTTGCCGACCAGCCGCGCCACGAGATCACCGGACCCGAACCGGGCGCCGGCCCGCGGGCCCAGGGCCAGGACGTGCCCGGTGACCCGGCCGCGCAGCCACGCGGTGGACCGGGCGTCGACGGTGCCGGTGAGCACGCCCGCACACCCGTCGAGCACGGCGAGCAGCAGCACCAGGCCCGCGCAGCAGGCCACCCAGCGGGCCGCCGGAGCGCGGGCGAGCAGCAGGTCGAGGGCCCGGCCGAGTGCGGCGGGCAGCAGCAGTCCGGCGGCCGTGCCGGCCGTGGTCACGGCGCACAGGGCGGCACAGCGGGCACCGCCGTGCCGGAGCACGGCACGCGAGAGACGATCGGGTGCGTCGGGACGGGTCGGCATCGGCTGCGGCCTCGCGTCGGATCGGACGGGAAGGCCCCGTACGGCACCCTCCCGTGCGGACGGGAAGGCTCCGGACAGCCTCTCCCGCATGAGGAGAGGACCGCCCGGAGCCGTGGAGTCACCTGCCCCGTCAGAGACAGAGCAGAACGCTCGCCGCCGAGACGCAGGAGAGCAGGCTCACCGTGCTCGCGCCGCCGTGGGTGTGCTCCTCGGACTCGAGGGTCTGCAGGTCGAGAAGTGCCATGATCGTGTCCTTTCCCTGTTTGGGGACGGGGGTTGTGTCACGACTCCGTCAGTTCGCGGAGCCGCGTGTGTGGGCCGCCGGTGGCGGCGGCAGGAAGGGCAGGTGCGCGGTGGGCTCGGCGTCGAGGGCCGACGCGAGCGCCAGCAGACAGCCGGCCGTTCCGGTGGCGAGGTCCATGGAGAGCCGCATCATCTGGTGCCCGGGGAAGGCGAGTTGGCCCTGATAGGCCATCGCGAACCAGCCGAGCCCCGCGATCTGCTGCTCCAGCCGGTCCCGCCCGGCGCCCGGCGCGGAGCCGCGGGCGAGGTGCAGGACCATTCCGGCGCGGCCCTGGAAGAGGCCGGGCTGCGCGTAGAAGCGGGAGGTGGCCGCGGTGAGGATACCGGCCCGGGCCCGCCCGAACTCCTTCGTGGCGTCGGCCGCGTGGGCGAGGAAGGCCGCCTCCCGGCCGTCGTCGGCCTCCCGGCCGGCGGCCGCGGCCCGCACGAGGGAGCCGTCGTCGCCCGTCAGCGCCAGGTAGTCGTCGAGGACCAGGCCGATCCCCACGCTGCCGTCCCCGAGGTACGGCAGCGTGCGCCAGCCCTCGTCCACCTCCAGACCGCCGCCCGCCTGGACGACGCAGCAGGCCAGGTCGCGGCGGAGGGCCTCGGCCGCCGCCACGAGCAGGCGGGCCTCGCCCGTCTCCTCGTACCGCCGCAGCAGGAACAGCGCGGGCCCGCTCGCGCCGCGCAGCAGCCCGGCCCGCCGCCGGGGCGTGTCCGGCACCGGTTCGGTGAGCCGTCGTACCAGGATCTCGGCGGCCTCGGCGGCCCGGTCGCGCAGTTCCGGCTCGCCGGTCGACTCCGCCAGGCGGCCGAGGACCAGGCCGAGTCCGGACAGGCCGCCGTGCAGGTCGGAGGAGAGATTGTGCCAGTTCTCCCGCAGGATGCCGTCGATCAGGTCCAGCGCCCGCTGCCGGTGGCCGAGCAGGTCGAGGACCAGGGCCACGCCCGCGAGACCGTCGTACAGACCGAGCGGGGTGCCGGGCGGCGGCGGTGCCGTGCGCTCCAGCAGCCAGCGCTCGCCCTCGTCGTACCGGACGGCGCCGGAGACCTCCAGTGCGTACAGCACCCCGGCCGCGCCGTGCGCGAGCCCGAGGCCGCCGCCGTCGGAGAACTGGGCTATGTCGCCGGGAAAGAGCCGGTCGGCGCGCTCCGGGGTCGCGGAGGCGAGGATCGCCTTCACCATCGAGTCCCGGCTGTACGGCCAGTCGCCCGGCACCACCAGCGGCGCCGAGGTACGACGGCCTGGCCCGCCCGCCGTGTCCCGGGTGATCTCGGCGACCGCCTCGTCCAGGAAGGCGCGCGGCACGTCCGGGAACTGCTCTGTGATCACGTCCGCCAGATGCGCCGCCTTCCCGCGGTCCACCACGAACAGCGTGGTCACGGGCAGGAACAGGGCCAGGCGCAGACAGGCCAGCGCATACCGGTCGACATCCTTGCCACGGCGGTCCGGCGGGGCGAAGAAGCCGGGGTGGGCCACCGTCTGCCGGCCGTTCTCCGCGGCCGGCGCCGCCGCCTCGAAGTCGATCAGGTACACCGTCTCGTCGTCCGGCGCGACCATGACGTTGAACACGTGCAGGTCGTTGAAGACCAGCCCGCGCGCGTGCATCGCCTCCACCGCCCGCTCCACGGCCCGGTGGACGCGCAGCGCCCACGCCGTGTAGGCGGCGACCTTCGCCGGGTCGGGGTCGGCGGTGAGCAGCGGGTGCCGTTCGGCGAAGAACGAGTTGAGCGGGCGGCCCTCGAGGAAGTCCATCACCAGGAAGCGGTGGTCCCCGAGCGTGAACCAGTCCCGCACCTCGGGCACCACACCGGTCCCGGCGGCCCGTTCCAGCGCGGCTTTCTCCCGCTCCAGCCGGGCCACCGCGTCCGCGCCGTCGGCGGCGAGCCCCGCGTGCGGACGTCCCTCCTTCAGCACCACCCGGCGCCCGTCCCGGGTGTCCGTGCCGACGTACACCCCGCCGCCGTTGGAGAAGTGCAGGGCCTTCTCGATGCGGTACGGCAGTTCGCCGACCGTCGTGGTGTTGCGGGCCTCGAGGTGCGGGCGCAGGAACTCCGGGAGCGTGACCCACTCCGGCACCTGGAAGGACGGATCCCGCCGGTCCGGCACCAGGCGCCCCTCGCCGTCGGCCACCGCCGGCACCAGCGAGCCGCGCTCGTCGACGACGTACCGGCGCGCGAAGGCGCCGTAGCGGACGTAGAGGGGCCCGTCGGACCAGCGCAGGTCGGTCAGGATGTACGGCCCCTCGCAGCCCTCCAGCAGGGCGCCCAGCTCGCGCAGCACCTCGTGCAGCCGCTCCTCGTCGGCCGGGTAGACGGTGACGAACTTGCCGCTGGTGTCGCGGCCCGCGTACTTGGCGTTGCGCAGGTGCAGCAGATGCGGGGCCGGCACGAACTTGAACGGGATGCGGCGCGGCACGCAGTAGTCCCACACGATCGCGGCGATCCTTTCGGCGTTCGCCGCCGTCGCCGAGGAATGGATCTTCCAGCCCTGCGCGGGGGAGGGGAGCGGCGCGCCGTCGTCGCCGAGCGGGGTGAGTGTCAGCCAGTCGCCGGAGCGCGCCGCGTGCCAGCCGTCCGGGACCGCGCGACGCGCCGTGGCGAACTGCGGCGCCGGCTCGTTCCCGTCCGCCGACAGCCGGTCGGGCGTGTCGTAGAAGTGCCCGTCGGCGAGCGCGTACACCTCGTACCGCTTGTCCATGCGCCTTGCGCCCCTTCCTCCCGATGACGGGGTCGACACTCGCAGCAGGCGGAAGGTCGCGGACAGTCACCGCTGTCATGACATCCACGTGCGGAACGCACGCGTAAAGATGTGTTCGGCGGCTTTCGAGCGAGCCTGGGCCCGCGCGACGCGCGAAGCGTTCACAGGGGCTGCGCAGGCGGCTCATACGCGCTGTAATGGCCAAGTGGCCAGTGAGGGTGCTGCGGTGCGCAGAACGAGAACCGAGCGTGCCGAAACGGCCCTTGAAACGCTCATCGACATGCCCGCCTCCCCCGACCGGCTGCGCCGGGTTCTCGAACAGGCGCTCGTTTTTGCCGGGGCGGCGTTCGTGGGGGTCTACGCGCCCGGCGCCGACCCCGCGGTGCTGTGCCTTGCCGAGTCGGCGGGGCTGCCGCGCACGCTGTACGGCCTGCGCGACGGCTATCAGGCCGCGGGCGGCTCGCCGCCGGCCGAGGCCCACCGCACCGGGCGGCCCCGCTGGCTCGGCCCGGCCGAGCTGGCCGACTGCCCCGAGGCGCGCCGGACACCGTCCCCCGACTTCTCCCTGGCCGCGCTGCCGCTCGGTCCCCCCGGCAGCGGCTGTCTGCTTGCCGTCACCGAGCACCCGGGCGGCTTCGGCACCGACGACCGCGCCTGCCTGGAGCTGATCGCGCGGGCGGTCGCCGTGCCCGCACCGCCCGGCACCGCCGCCGACACCGGCGAACTGGCCGCCGACACGTTCAGCCTGGCCGTGGACACCGGCCGGGTCGAGGTCGGCGACACGATCCTGCGGCTCTTCGGGCTCGGCCGGGAGGAGTTCGACGGCAAGGTGGAGACGCTGCTCGGCCTCACCGTGCCCGAGGACCTGCCCGCCCTGATGTCGGTGGTCGAGGCCGACCACATGTCCATCGGCGAACGCGAGCTGGAGTTCCGCGTCCTGCAGCCCTCCGGGCCGCCCAAATGGCTGCGGCTGCGCGGCCGGCTGCTCCCCGGCGGCGAGGGCCGCCCGACCCGGGTCGTCGGCACCGTCGCGGACGCCTCGACGCTGCGCTCCGACGTCACCGACGTGGCCCGGGTGCAGCGCCTGGCCGCCGCCCTCGCCATGGCCGGCACCGTCAAGGACGTCGGCCAGGCCGTCGTCGCCGCCCTGCGCAAACCCCTCCAGGCCGACCGCATCGCGCTGGCCGAGCTGGAGAACGACCGTCTCGTCGTCACCGTCCTCGACCCGCCCGAACCCGAGGTGTGGCCCGAGCTGTGGCGCTCCGAGTGGCGCACCGAGTGGCCGGACGCGCCGGTGCGCGCCATGCCCACCCTCGCCGCCGCACTGCGCGAGGGCCGCTCGCGCATCTGGCCCGCCGGCACCCCGCTGGAGCCCGCCCTCGCCGAGGTGGGCCCCGGCGGCCTCGCCGTACTGCCGCTGCCCGCCGCCGGCCGCATGGCCGGAGCCTGCCTGATCGGCTGGGACCAGCCGCACGAGTTCGCCCCCGACGAGCGCGCCCTGCTCACCGCCTCCGCCGGCCTCGCCGGGCAGGCCCTGCTCCGCGCCCACGCCTTCGACGCCGAGCACGAACTCGTCGGCATGCTCCAGCGCACCCTCCTGCCGCGCCGCCTGCCCCGGCTGCCCGGCGCGGTCGCCGTCGCCCGCTACCTGCCCACCACCGCCGGGCTCGAGGTCGGCGGCGACTGGTACGACGTCATCCCGCTCGTCGACAACCACGTGGCCTTCGTCATCGGTGACGTCCAGGGGCACAACGCCGGTGCCGCCACCCTGATGGGCCAGATGCGCACCGCCCTGCGCGCCTACGCCGTGGAGGGCCACGCCCCGGACGTGGTCGTCGCGCACGCCAACCGGCTGCTGCTGGACATGGAGACCGACCTCTTCGCCACCTGCTGCTACGTCGACGTCGACATGGAGCAGGGCACCGCCTGGTGCGTCCGCGCCGGTCATCTGCCGCCGGTGCTGCGCCACCCGGACGGCTCCACCGAGATCGTCGAGGCCGAGGGTGGCCCGCCGCTCGGCGTGCTCACCCAGTCCGAGTTCCCGATGACCCCGCTCAGGCTCCAGCCCGGCACCGTCCTGGCGCTCACCACCGACGGACTGGTGGAGTCCGCCGAGGCCGACATCGACGTGGGCCTGGACCGGCTCGCCCACGAACTCGCCGTAGCCGACCCCGGCCACCTCGGCCTGGTCGCCGACGCCCTGCTGACCGGTGCCCACCGCGGCGACGACGTCGCCCTGCTGCTGATGCGCTACGACGGCATGGCGGTGCGCCCGCTGCGCGAGACCTGGACCGTGTGGCGGGTTCCCGAAGCCGTGCGGCACGCCCGCCGCTTCACCCGGCGCACCCTGCGCACCTGGGGCGTCTCGCCCGACACCATGGACGCGGCCCTGCTGGTCGTCTCCGAGCTGGTCACCAACGCCCTCGTGCACACCGGCGGCCAGGTCCGCCTCGACCTCACTCTGGTCAACCACCGGCTGCGGCTGGCCGTGGCCGACGGCTCGCCGCGCAGCCCGGTCAAGCCCACCAGCATCGGCTGGGAGGCCACCGGCGGCCGCGGCATCCTGCTGGTCGAGGCCGTCTCCGCGGCCTGGGGCACGGTGCCGGTCAGCGGCGGCAAACTGGTGTGGGCGGATCTCGTACCCGACGACTGAGCCGCCACTCGGGTACCGGTGCGGACCCCGCACGGCAGGTCGGGAGGCGGCGCGCACCCACCGTGCCTAGGGTCCTTGACGTGGCACACACCTTCGAGGAACTGGTGGCGAAGCAGCGCGCCGCCGACGCGGCACAGCGCACCGTCGACGAACTCCGGGACGCCTACGGCCCGCCCGCCGGGCAGCAGATGACCGGCGCGCAGTCGGGCACCTACGAGACGGCGCTGCGCGCCTGGCGGGACCTGGCGCGCGACGTGCAGACCGCGGTGAGCGAGTACGCGAAGGAGACGGGCAGGCCGCGCGGCGAGGTCGAGGCCGAGGTGGCGGGGGCGGCGGCACCGGAGGACACATGAGCCGAGCCGGTCGTCGCGCGGAACGGCTCGCGGACGCCGCCGACGCCCGGCTCCCCGTGCTGGAGGGCGGCGCGCTGCTGCGCAAGGCGTTCCCCGAGCACTGGTCCTTCCTGCTCGGGGAGATCGCGCTCTACAGCCTCCTGGTGCTGATCCTGACCGGGGTGTGGCTGACGTTCTTCTTCCAGCCCGAGATGCGCGAGGTCGTCTACGACGGCCCCTACGAGCCGTTGCGCGGCGTGCTCATGTCGGCCGCCTTCGACTCCACCCTGCGGATCAGTTTCGACGTGCGCGGCGGCCTGCTGATCCGGCAGGCCCACCACTGGGCCGCGCTCGTCTTCGTCGCCGCCATCGGCGTGCACATGCTGCGGATCTTCTTCACCGGTGCCTTCCGCCGCCCCCGCGAACTGAACTGGACGATCGGGCTCACCCTGTTCGTCATCGCCCTCGCCGAGGGCTTCGCCGGCTACTCGCTCCCCGACGACCTGCTCTCCGGGACCGGACTGCGCATCGCCCAGGGCATCATGGCGTCGCTCCCCCTGGTGGGTACGTACGTGGCCTTCTTCGCCTTCGGCGGCGAGTACCCGGGCCACGACATCATCACCCGGCTCTACCCGGTGCACATCCTGCTGCTCCCGGGCGCGCTCGTCGCCCTGGTGACGGTGCATCTGATCCTGGTGTTCCACCTCAAGCACACCCAGTGGCGCGGCCCCGGGCACACCAACCGCAACGTCCTCGGCAAGCCGCTATTCCCGCAGTTCGCCGCCTTCTCCCTGGGGCTCTCCCTCACGGTCTCCGGCGTGCTGGTGCTGCTCTCCGGCATCGCCCAGATCAACCCCGTCTGGAACTACGGCCCCTACCGCCCGGACATCGACTCCACCGGCTCCCAGCCCGACTGGTACGTCGGATTCCTGGAGGGCGCCCTGCGGCTGGTGCCGCCGTGGGAGACGAACGTCGCCGGGCACACCTTCATGTGGAACGTGCTGCTCCCGGCCGTCGTGCTGCCCGGCCTGCTGTTCGCCGTGCTGTACGCCTACCCGTTCGTGGAGCAGCGCCTGACCGGTGAGTGGCACGAGGAGCAGCACCTGTGCGACCGGCCGCGCGAGCGCCCCGTCCGCACGGGCCTCGGGGTGGCGGGCACCGTCTTCTACGGCGTGCTGCTGCTGGCCGGCGCCAACGACATCATCGCCCAGAGCTTCCGCATCTCCGTCAACGCCCTGACCTGGGTGCTGCGCGTCGCCCTCGTGCTGGCGCCGGTCCTCGCCCTCCTGGTGACCCGCTGGCTGTGCCGGGCGCTGACGGCGGCCGAGCGCGAGCGCCTCGACGAGGGCGTGCCCACCGGCGACATCCGCCAGAGCGTCACCGGCGGCTACGAGACCGACCACGAGCCCGTGGAGGGCTTCCGCCCCGGAGCCCCGCGCCGGCCACTCACCGGTGCGCGTACTGGAACACCATCCCGAACACCCCGCGCGCCAGAACGCCCAGGCCGATGAGGAACAGCCACAGCCCGTAGACCACCCCGGACGCCGTCACCGCGAAACCCAGCGCGGTGACGACCGGCCACACGCTCTCGTCCGGGAAGAACGCCACCGGTCCGGCGGCATCCGCCACCTCCGCGTCCGTGCGGTCCTGCGCCCGCGGACCCCGGCGCCGGTACTGGATCAGGCAGAAGAAGGCGACCAGCGCCGCCATCCCGCACGCGACGACCAGCGCGGTGGTGCCCGTCTCGTCCCCCGACCACACGCCGTACAGGGCGGCGGACCCGCCGAAGAACAGCGCCACCCCGCCGAACAGCATCGCCTCCGCCTTCATCGCACTCCCCTCTGCTCGGTGTCCTCGGCGATCCGCACGACCTCCGGATGGTGCAGGTCGAAGGCAGGGGACTCCGAGCGCACCCGGGGCAGCGCCACGAAGTTGTGCCGGGGCGGCGGGCAGGACGTCGCCCACTCCAGCCCCCGCCCCCAGCCCCACGGGTCGTCCTCGGTGACCCGCTCCGCCTTGGTGGCGGTGCGCCAGACGTTGTAGAGGAACGGCAGCGTGGAGACGCCGAGCAGGAAGGCCCCCACCGAGGAGATGCTGTTGAGCAACGTGAAACCGTCCCCCGGCAGATAGTCCGCGTAGCGGCGGGGCATGCCCTGCTCCCCGAGCCAGTGCTGCACCAGGAAGGTCAGCTGGAACGCCGGGAACAGCAGCCAGAAGTGCAGCTTGCCGAGCCGCTCGTCCAGCATCTTCCCCGTGAACTTCGGCCACCAGAAGTAGAATCCGGCGAACATCGCGAACACCACCGTACCGAACAGCACGTAGTGCAGGTGCGCCACGATGAAGTACGAGTCGGTCAGGTGGAAGTCCAGCGGCGGGGAGGCGATCAGCACCCCGCTCAGCCCGCCGGTGAGGAAGGACACGAGGAACCCCAGCGACCACAGCATCGGCGTCTCGAACGAGAGTGACCCGTGCAGCATCGTCCCGATCCAGGCGAAGAACTTGATGCCCGTGGGCACGGCGATCAGGAACGACATGATGGAGAAGAACGGCAGCAGCACCGCGCCGGTCGCGAACATGTGGTGCGCCCACACCACCGCCGACAGCATGGTGATCGCGATCGTAGCCCCGATCATCGGCAGATAGCCGAACAGCGGCTTGCGTGAGAAGACCGGGATGATCTCCGAGACGATCCCGAAGAACGGCAGCGCCACGATGTAGACCTCGGGATGCCCGAAGAACCAGAACAGGTGCTGCCACAGCAGCGCACCCCCGTCCGCCGCGTCGAAGACGTGCGCCCCGAACTTCCGGTCCGCCTCCAGGGCCAGCAGCGCCGCCGCGAACACCGGGAACGCCGGCAGGACCAGGATCGAGGTGAACAGTACGTTCCAGGTGAAGATCGGCATGCGGAACATCGTCATGCCGGGCGCCCGCAGGGACACGATCGTGGCGATGAAGTTCACCGCGGTCAGCGTCGTCGACACACCGGAGACCACCAGCCCCATCGCCCACAGGTCGCCGCCGGCGCCGGGGGAGAAGTAGGCGCTGTTCAGGGGCGCGTAGGCGAACCAGCCGAACGCCGCCGCCCCGCCGGGCACCAGGAAGCCGGAGACCACCATCAGGCCGCCGAAGAGGTACATCCAGTACGACATCGCGTTGAGCCGCGGGAAGGCCAGGTCGGGGGCGCCGATCTGCAGCGGCATGACGGCGTTGGCGAACCCGGCGAACATCGGCGTCGCGAACAGCAGCATCATGATCGTACCGTGGATCGTGAAGAACTGGTCGTAGCCCTGCTTGCTCAGCAACTGCATCCCGGGCGTGGCCAGTTCGGCGCGCATGCCGAGGGCGAGCAGTCCGGCCAGCAGGAAGAAGCAGAACGCGGTGACCATGTAGAGCCGGCCGATCACCTTGTGGTCGGCGGTGGAGACCCACCGCAGCAGCGCCCGGCCGGGCCGGGGGGCGGGGGCCGTGTACCGTGCGGTGATCTCCCTGATCTCTGACATTTCCGGTGAATCGGTCATCGCGGCCGACGCTACTCCGGGGGCTTCCGGGCCCGCCCGCGCCACGCCCTGCGCGCCCACGGTCGTGTGCGCCGCCCACTGCGCCGATCGGCTGAAGCCCGTCGCGACCGGGCATCCGCCAGGCGGCCCCGGGTACCCGACGGCCATGAACGCAGCCATACACGAAGCAGCCGCGGGCGGTCAGGTGCTCGGATACGTCCTCATCCTCGTCGCAGGCGTCGTCGTCACCGCCGGGCTGGTGTGGGCCGTCCGGCTGGGCATGAACGTGCGCCGGCGTGAACCGGCCCCGCCCCGGCCCGACGAGCAGCCGAAGGCCCCGCCGTCCGGTCCGGTGCGCGAGACCCGTGAGATGCGGGAGCCCGACGAGGTGCCCCGCGCGGCGGACGAGAGCGAGCGGCTGACCCCCTACCAGCTCGGCAACGCCGGCACCCGGCGCGCCGAGGACCAGCGTCGCCCGCGCTGGTCGCCCGGATCCAGCGGGTCCTTCGGCGGCGGTGGCGGCGGCCGGACCTGAGGCCGTGCCGCCCGCCCGGGTTTGCGCGCTCCTCGGCGCGGGGACCCGGGCAGGCACACACCGCGCAACGGGCCGGCTCGGGACACAGCCGCACCGGCCCCGGAGCCAGAAGGAAGATGAACCGCCGTGACCGCGCACACCAACGCCAAACCCACGCTTCCCTACGCCGAGACCGGTTGGTCCAAGGCCCGGCGCCGGCGGGGCAAGGGCGTGACCACCTGCCTGCCGGCCGTCATGGAGCGCGCCACCGTCCCGGAGCAGGGGGCCACGGCCGAGGACAACATCGTCCGCGGCGACGACTGAGCGGCGGGCGGGCGCACGCGGCACGACGCCTCCGCACCGGCACACCGCCGGCGGCGGGCAACCGACCGGTGAACCCCCGGCGGCACCAGAGCCACACGGTCGTGACAAACCAGTACGACAAACAAAGGCCCGATCCGGACGATCGCCGTTAGGGTATGGCCAATGAAGGCTCTGGTGCTCTCCGGCGGAGCCGGCACCCGACTGCGTCCGATCACGCACACCTCGGCGAAACAGCTGGTGCCGGTGGCCAACAAACCCGTCCTGTTCTACGGTTTGGAGTCCCTCGCCGACGCGGGCATCACCGAGGTCGGGATGATCGTCGGGGACACCGCGGCGGAGATCGAGGAGGCGGTCGGCGACGGGTCGAAATTCGGCCTCGACGTCACCTACATCCGCCAGGAGCGCCCCGTCGGACTCGCCCACGCGGTGCTGACAGCACGGGACTTCCTCGGCGACGACGACTTCGTGATGTACCTCGGGGACAACTTCGTCGTCGGCGGCATCCGTTCCTTCGTGGACGAGTTCCGGGCCGCCCGCCCCGACGCCCAGATCCTCCTCACGCACGTCCCCGACCCACGCGCCTTCGGCGTGGCCGAACTCGCCGCGAACGGACAGGTGCTCGGGCTGGAGGAGAAGCCGGAGCACCCCAGGAGCGACCTCGCGCTCGTCGGCGTCTACCTGTTCACGCCGGCCGTCCACGAGGCCGTGCGCGCCGTCCGGCCGTCCTGGCGGGGCGAGTTGGAGATCACCCACGCGATCCAGTACCTCATCGACTCCCGGGCCGACGTGCGCTCCACGGTCATCCAGGGCTACTGGAAGGACACCGGCGACGTCGACGACATGCTGGAGGTCAACCGCGCCGTCCTGGAAGGCGTGCGACGGCGCATCGACGGCGAGGTGGACGACCGCACGGAGACCGTCGGCCGGGTGGTGGTCGAGGAGGGCGCGCGGATCTCCAACTCCCGCATCGTCGGCCCCGCCGTCATAGGAGCCGGAACCGTCGTCACCGACTCCTACGTCGGCCCCTTCACCTCCGTCGCGGAGAACTGCCGGATCACCGACAGTGAACTGGAGTTCTCCATCGTGCTGCGGGACTCCTCGATCTCCGGGGTGGGCCGGATCGAGTCCTCGCTGATCGGCCGGCACGTCGAGGTGACCCCGGCGGACGGAGTGCCCAGCGCCCACCGCCTCGTCCTCGGAGACCACAGCAAGGTGCAGATCCGTTCATGAGGTGGCTGGTCACGGGCACGTGCGGGACTCGGGCCGGCAAGGCGCGCGTCGCCCCCTGCCCCGAGGCCCCCCGACCGGGTCCGCCCCACCGACGGCCGGTCCTTCCACCGAGGGACCGGTGCTCCGCCCCGTACGAAGCCCTGCCTCACATCCGCAAGGAGATGTCCCAGTGAAACGGCACGAGTTCCTGCGGGAGCTCCACAAGGTCACCGCGAACCGCAACTACCTGGAGATCGGCGTCAACGACGGCCGCAGCCTGACGCTGTCCCGGGTGCCCAGCATCGCGATCGACCCCGCGTTCAAGGTGGTCACGGAGATCCGCTGCGACGTGCACCTGGCCAAGGCGACCAGCGACGACTTCTTCGCCCGCGACAATCCCCTCGCGCACCTGAGGGGCGGCCGCCACCCCCTGCGCAACCTGGCCCGCAACCGCAGCCCGTTCGGGTACTGGAAGCGCACCACCCTGGACCTCGCGTTCATCGACGGCATGCACCTGTTCGAGTACGCGCTGCGGGACTTCATCAACATCGAGAGGCACTCGGACTGGGCGGGCGTGATCGTCTTCGACGACATGCTCCCGCGCAACGTCGACGAGGCCGCCCGTGACCGGCACACCGACGCCTGGACCGGTGACGTCTACAAGCTGGTCGAGATCCTGAACCGGTACCGCCCCGACCTGGTGACGGTCCTGGTCGACACCGCGCCCACCGGCCAGCTGGTGGTGTTCGGCGCCGACCCGGAGAACACCGTCCTCAAGGACAGGTACGACGAGATCATCGCGGAGTTCGAGGTGCCGGACCCGCAGAAGGTCCCCGAGTCCGTCCTGGAGCGCACCACGGCCGTCAACCCCGAGGAGTTCCTCGGCGCCGGCTTCTGGAAGCCGCTGGTCGCGGCCCGCAACCGCGGGACCGGGCGCTCCCGCGGCTGGGAGCCGCTGCGCCGCGCGGTGGCCCCGTACGGCGTCAGCCGCTGAACCGGCCCGAGCGCAGCCGCTCGTAGTGGGCGGAGCAGTCCGCGTAGCTGGGCAGCAGCCCGGACCGCTCCGCCTCGGCCAGCGTGGGCGCCTCGGCGTCCTTGGCCGACAGCACGGGCTCGATGCCCTCCGGCCATGCGATGGCCAGGCCGGGATCGAGCGGGTGCACCCCGTGCTCACGCCCCGGCGCGTACCCCGCCGAGCACAGGTACACCACGGTGGCGTCGTCGGTCAGCGCCATGAAGGCGTGCCCGAGGCCCTCCGCTAGGAACACCGCGTGCCCGGTGTCGTCGCCGAGGCGTACGGCCTCCCACCGGCCGAACGTGGGCGAGCCGACCCGGATGTCCACCACCACGTCCAGGACCGCACCGCGCACACAACTGATGTACTTGGCCTGCCCGGGCGGTACGTCGGCGAAGTGGACGCCGCGCAGCACACCCCGCCGGGACACCGAGCAGTTGGCCTGGGCGAGCGCGAGATCGTAGCCGGTGGCCTCGCGGAACTCCTCGCCCCGGTACCACTCGTGGAAACTGCCCCGCTCGTCCGGGAACACCTTGGGCTCCAGCACCCAGGCGTCGGCTATCTCCAACTGGCGCAACTGATCAGGCCTTTCTCGTCGTCCGGCCCAGCACGGTGCCGAGCACGCGTCGGGCACCGCGCACCACCCGCCGCAGCAGCCCGGGCGGCGCGGCGCGGGTCACCTCGACGGCACCGCGGGTCCGGCCCGCCCTCAGCAGCAGCGGCAGCGCGAGGACCCGGCCGTCGGCCCGGCGCAGGTCCGTCCGCCAGGTGCCGCTGCGCAGCTCGCCCGGCGGCAGCCCGGCCTCCAGCAGCGAGTGGACACCGTCGGCGGGGGTCAGCACGGCCGCCCGGTCGTGGGTCCGGCCGCAGGAGGTGTCGGTCAGGCGGAGAGTGATCCGGGTGGTGTCCGGCACGTACAGCGGCAGCGCCACGGTCAGCACCTCGGCGTCGGAGACCGCCGCGTCCGCCGGGGTGAGCCGGTGCAGGCCGAGCGACCTGACCGCCCGGTCCACGTCCAGGGAGAGGTTGCGGTACTGCTTCGTCCAGTACGGCAGCACCGTGCGGTCCGCGACGATTCCGGCCGGTGGCAGCGCGGACCCGTGCGCGGGGGCGGGACCCAGACGGCACTCCTTGGTCCAGCCGCCGAGCGTGACCCGGACGTGGGCGTCCCACAGGCCGCCGTGCAGCGGGCCGCCGCCCGCCGCGGTGGCGGGGTCGACGGTGGCCGTGCCCCGCAGCACCAGCCGGATGCGGCCCTCTGCGCCCGGGACGCGCTCGCGGGTGAGCTCCACCCGCTGGAAGAAGGAGGCGGCGGTCTCCCGGTCGCGCAGGATCAGATCGGCACGCGCCTGGTCGAAGCCGTCGACGGCCGCCCCGGCCAGCCAGGCCGCCGCGTCGGCGAGGCCGGCGGGCGCGCCGTCGGCCGGCGGGCGGGGGCCGTCCGGGTCCACGGTGACGGCGCCGTCGGCGCCGTGGTACTCGGCGGTGAAGTGCACGCGCAGCGCGCCCTCGTCCCATTCGACGGCCGTGGGGGCGGCCTTGGGCCGGACGTCGATCTCCCACTCCGCGTAGCCGACCAGGTCGTCGTACCGGTCCTCCCGGATCAGCGCGGCGACGATCCGCTGGCCCGGACGCAGCCCGGGGGCGACGCCGGGGCCGAAGCGCTCCACCACGACCGCGTGCATCTCCCGGAACAGCTCGCGCCGGTAGTCGTCCGGCATCGCCAGCAGCCGCCGCCCGCTCATCCGCTCGACCATCTCCACCCGCAGCCAGCGGCGCAGCAGCCGGTCGCGCAGCGGGCCGGGCTCGGTGTACCGCTCGACGACGTCGAGCGCCTCGCGGAGGTTCTTGAAGTAGCCGACGGGCTCGAAGCGCTGGAAGCCGGCGTTGGCGGCGTCCTCGCGCTTGACGTGGTAGTAGCAGACGTAGTCGCCGAGCACCGACACGTTGTCCGCGCGCAGATACGCCTCGGCGACGAAGACGTGGTCCTCCAGACGCCGCCGGCCCTCCGGGAACCTCAGCCCGGTGCGGTCCAGGAAGGAGCGCCGCAGCATCTTGTGCGGGGTCAGGCTGTCGATCAGCGGGGCGTTCTCGACCGTCGCGTGCGGATGGTTGCGGCGGAACAGCTCCACCGGCACCGGGCGGCCCTTCCCGGCCATCTTCCCGACGATCACGTCGGCCTTGTTCGCGACCCCGTACTCGTACATCCGCTCCAGGGCCTCGTCGCCGAGGTGGTCGTCGTTGTCGACGAACATCACGAACTCGCCGCGCGAGGCTGCGATGCCCACGTTGCGGGGCTTGCCGGACCAGCCGGAGTTCTCCTGGTGGATGACGCTGATGTGCGGGTGCTCGGCGGCGAGGGCGTCCAGCCGGGCCGGGGTGGCGTCGGTGGAACCGTCGTCGACGAAGATCACTTCGAACTCGTCCGGGGGCAGCGACTGGCGCAGCATCGAGGCGACGCAGTCCTCGATGTACGGACCGGGGTTGTACACGGGTACGACGACGCTGACCTTGACCGGCATCCGGTTTCCAAGCCCCCTTGGTTCGCTTCCGTGGCCTGGGTGGCACGGTGCGCGTGGCCGAATGTTAACCCGGCCCCTTGCGCGGACGAACGTCTGCCCGCCCAAGGGGCCGCAGCGGCCGGTCAGTTGTGCGTCTTGGCCAGCAGCTCCAGAACCTCCGCCGTCGTGCCGCTCTCGCCGAGCCGCGGGAAGATCCGCTCGACGCTGCCCCGGTGCGCCTCGGGGTCGCTGTCGGCCATGGCGTCGGTGGCGAGGGTGACGTGGTAGCCGTGGGCGTACGCGTCGCGGGCGGTGGACTCGACGCCGATGCTGGTGGCGATGCCGGTCAGCACGATCTGGGTGATGCCGCGGCGGCGCAGCTGGACGTCCAGGTCGGTGCCGTGGAAGGCGCTCCAGTTGTGCTTGGTGACGCGGATGTCGCCGGGGTGGCCGGACAGTTCGTCGACGAGGACGTCCCAGCCCTCCGGGAAGGCGAGGCCACGGGCCTGGCGCTCGGTCCGGCCGGGGACGGCGTCCGCCCAGTCGGGCGCGAAGGAGACCCGGACCAGGACCACGGGCAGACCGCGGGTCCGGAAGGCGTCGGCGAGTTCGGCCGTACGGGCCACGACGTCCGCCGCGGCGTGCGGCTGGGTGGGCATGCCCACGATGCCGTTCTGCAGGTCGATCGCGACGAAGGCGGTACGGGGGTCGAGCGTGGTGAGCGACATGAGTCGGTCAGGCCTTTCGAGGGGTGAGCCGGCCGAGTGAACGGTCGGGGAGGGTCGTCGCCAGCAGGAGGGCCGAGCCGGCGAGCATGAACAGGGCCAGGCCGTGCAGCCCGGCCGTGTCGGCGCGGTGCGGGAAGAACGCCGCGGTGGCGGCGGACGCGCCCAGCGCGCCGAGGTACATGAAGGTCCGCAGCAGCCCGGCCGCCGAGGCGATCCGCTCGGGGTCGGCCTGCCGGTACAGGGCGTTCTGCGCGGCGAGGCCGATGAGGCCCTGCGGGACGCCGAGGAGGGCGCCGGCCGCGAGCAGCAGCCACAGCGGGCTGTCCGCGCCGACCAGGAGCAGCACGGCACTGCCGGCGATCTGCAGCGCGGATCCCACGAGCAGCTTGGCGCGCACCGCCTCGCGGCGCCCGGTGAGGGTGGAGACGGTGAGCGCGGCGACCGACAGCGGCAGCAGCACGAGCCCGGCCACCGAGGCGCTCAGCCCCCGGCCCTGCTCCAGCCACTGCGTGTAGCCGTACATGAAGGCGTAGGCGGTGGTGTAGGCGAGGAACTGGCGCAGGTAGGTGGCGAGCAGCGGACCGTTGCCGCCGAGCACCCTGAGGTCGACGAAGGGGTCCGGCACCCGCAGCTCGCGCAGTGCGAACGCGGCCGCCGCGGCTGCGGACAGGACCGGCAGGTACCAGTGGCCGGCGCTCGGGGCCATCAGGAACAGCATCAGCGCGACCAGCAGGACCGCGAACAGCGCCATGCCGGGCACGTCCACGCCCCGGTTGCGCCGCCCCTCCCTCCGCGGCAGCCGCAGCGCGCCCAGGACCAGACAGGCGGCGGAGAGCGGCACGTTGACGGTGAAGACGGCTCGCCAGCCGCCCACGCCGATCAGCAGGCCGCCGAGCGCGGGTCCGACCACCGCCACCGTCTGGCCCGCCACGGCCAGCGCCGCCAGCACGCTCGCCGGGCTGTCCCGGCCGGTGCGTTCGGCCTCGCCGCGGGTCAGCCGCATGGCCGCCGGGTACGCGGCCGACGTCCCGAACCCGAGCAGCACCCGGGCCGCGATCAGCGCGCCGAGCGAGGGCGCGCACGCGCCCAGCAGGCCGGCGACCCCGACCAGGGCCGTACCGGCGAGATAGAGGCGGCGCGGGCCGTACATGTCGACCAGCCGGCCGACGACGGGCTGGCCGACGGCCGTGGCCAGATAGAGCGCCGAGACCAGCCACACCGTCTCGGCGGGCGGCGCCCCGAACGCGAGCCCGATCGGCACCAGCGCCACGGCGATCATCGACGAGTTGACGGGGTTCAGCACGGAGCCGAGGACCATCGGCGCGATCAGCCGGCGGTCGAAGCCGGTGGGGGAGGGGCGGGCGGTGCGCCGGGCGAGCCTCGGTATCACTGCTGCGAGAGCCGTTCCATCAGCTCCAGGGCCTTGAGCACCGTCTGCCGCTCCTCCTCGGTGTAGCGGTCCTCGAAGGCGCGGGCCAGCCACTCCTCGCGCAGCTGCTTGTTGCCCTCGACGCGGGCCCGGCCGGTCTCGGTGAGGGTGACCAGCTGACGGCGGCCGTCGTCGGGATCGGGGGCGCGCCGGATCAGGCCGTGCTGCTCCAGGGCGGCCAGCGTGGTCGCCATCGACTGCGGCCGTACGCCCTCCGCAGCCGCCAGGGCGCTGGCCGTGGCCGCGCCGTGCTTGCCGACCAGGGAGAGCGCCGACTCCTGCGACGGCGTCAGGTCGGAGTCCTGCGCGACCTCGCGGATACGGCGCCGCAGCCGGCTGAACACCACGCGCAGGTCGCGTGCGGCGTGGGCCGCGGAGTCCGAGATGTGAACCATGCCGTCACCCTAGGGCCGGCAGGAGAAACTGTCCAGTCAAAGCTGCCCAGTTTTGCTGTTCAGTTTTACCTGAAGAATTCCCGGGTACTCGCCTCGCCGCAGGCAGCGCAGCTCGTCGGTGATCTCAGGGAGCGCAGAATGACCCCTCCGGACATGTCCGGCCTGGAGGCGGCCCTTCGTGCCGAAGTGGACGGCGAGATCCGCTTCGACGCGGGCAGCCGCGGCGCCTACGCGACGGACGGCTCGAACTACCGGCAGGTCCCGCTCGGCGTGGTCCTGCCCCGCACGGTGGAGGCGGGCGCCCGCGCGGTGTCGGTGTGCGCACGCTTCGCCGCGCCGGTCCTGTCCCGGGGCGGCGGCACCAGCCTCGCCGGGCAGTCCACCAACACGGCCGTGGTGATCGACTGGACCAAGTACTGCCACCGGCTGCTCTCCGTCGACCCCGACCGGCGCACCTGCGTGGTCGAGCCCGGCATCGTCCTGGACCAGCTCAATCGCCGACTCGCCGTGCACAGGTTGCAGTTCGGGCCGAAGCCGTCCACGCACAGCCACTGCGCCCTCGGCGGCATGATCGGCAACAACTCCTGCGGCGCCTCGGCCCAGGCCTACGGCAAGACCGTCGACAACGTGCGCCGCCTGGAGATCCTCACCTACGACGGCCAACGGGCCTGGGTGGGCCCCACACCGCCCGACGAGCGCGAACGGATCACGGCCGGCGGCGGGCGGCTCGCCGAGATCTACGCCGGCCTGGACCGCATCGCCACCGAGTACCTGGCGGACATCCGCCGCGGCTACCCGAAGATCCCCCGCCGCGTCTCCGGCTACAACCTCGACTCCCTGCTCCCGGAGAACGGATTCGACGTGGCCCGGGCGCTCGTCGGCAGCGAGGGCACCCTGGTGACCGTCCTGCGCGCGGAACTCGACCTCGTCCCCGTCCCCGCCAACCAGTCCCTGCTGGTCCTCGGCTACGACGACATCTGCGCCGCCGCCGACGACGTACCGCACCTGCTGGAGCACTGCTCGCCGAGCCAGCTGGAGGCCCTGGACGGCCGCATGGCCCAGCTGATGCGCGAGGAAGGTGCCTACCTCGACTCCCTCAACGTCCTTCCCGAGGGCGGCAGCTGGCTGATGGTGCAGTACAGCGGCGACAGCCAGGAGGATGTCGACGAGCAGGCCCACGCCCTGCTCCGGGCCGTCGGCCGCGCCGGTAAGGACGCGAACGTCGCCTTCTCCGACGACCCCGAGCGCGAGCAGAAGATGCTCAGGGCCCGCGAGGCCGGGCTCGGTGTCACCGCCCGCCCGCCGGACGACCGTGAGACCTGGGAGGGCTGGGAGGACTCGGCCGTACCGCCCGAGCGGCTGGGCGACTACCTGCGGGACCTGAAGAAGCTGTTCGAGGAGTTCGGCTACGACCACCCGTCCCTTTACGGGCACTTCGGGCAGGGCTGCGTGCACACCCGTGTCCCGTTCGGGCTGAAGACCGCCGAGGGCGTCGCCGACTTCCGCCGCTTCCTGGAGCGCGCCGCCGACCTCGTCTCGTCCTACGGCGGCTCGCTGTCCGGCGAGCACGGCGACGGCCAGTCCCGCGGGGAACTGCTCACCCGGATGTTCGGCGAACGGCTCGTCAGGGCTTTCGGCGAGCTGAAGGCCCTGTTCGACCCGGACAACCGGATGAACCCGGGCAAGATCGTCGACCCCAACCCCGTCGACGGCCAGTTGCGCCTCGGCCCCACCTGGCGGCCGGACACCCCCGCGACCCACTTCGACTTCCCCGAGGACGAGCACTCCTTCAACCGCGCGGTGATGCGCTGCGTCGGCATCGGCAACTGCCGCAGCCACTCGGGCGGCGTGATGTGCCCCTCCTACCGGGCCACCATGGAGGAGGAGCACTCCACCCGCGGCCGGGCCCGGCTGCTGTTCGAGATGCTCGACGGGCACGCCGACTCCGCGATCAAGGACGGCTGGCAGTCCACCGCCGTGCACGACGCGCTCGACCTGTGCCTGGCCTGCAAGGGCTGCAAGTCGGACTGCCCGACAGGGGTCGACATGGCGACCCTCAAGGCGGAGTTCCTCTCCCACCACTACGAGGGCCGCGTCCGCCCCGCCGCCCACTACTCCATGGGCTGGCTCCCGGTGTGGGCACGGCTCTCCCGTGTCGCCCCCGGCCTGGTCAACTCCGCGCTGCACGCGCCCGGTCTGGCCGGCGCGGGCAAGCGGCTGGCCGGCGTGGACGGCGCCCGCTCCGCACCCGTGTTCGCCCGGGAGTCCTTCGTGCAGTGGTGGCAGGCCCGCGACCGAGAGGAGCCGGACCCGGCCGACCCGCGCACCGTGGTCCTGTGGCCCGACACCTTCAGCAGCTACTTCCACCCCTCGATCGCCAGGTCGGCGGTGCGCGTCCTGGAGGACGCCGGATTCCGGGTCGCCGTCCCCACCGAGCCGGTGTGCTGCGGCCTGACCTGGATCTCCACCGGGCAACTTCGCATCGCCAAAAGGGTGTTGCGCCGCACCCTCGACGTGCTCGGGCCCTGGCTGGCGGCGGGCACCCCGATCATCGGCCTCGAACCGTCCTGCACCGCGGTCTTCCGCGCCGACGCCCCCGAACTCATGCCCGCCGACCAGGACGTGCAGCGGCTGGCCGGGCAGGTCCGCACCTTCGCCGAACAGCTCGTCCACCACGCGCCGGACGACTGGCGGCCCCCGCAACTGACCCGGCAGGCGACCGTGCAGACCCACTGCCACCAGCACGCCGTCATGAAGTTCGACGCCGACCGCGAACTGATGCGCAGGGCCCACCTCGACGCCGACGTCCTCGACGAGGGATGCTGCGGCCTGGCCGGGAACTTCGGCTTCGAACGCGGCCACCACGAGGTCTCCATGACCGTCGCCGAACAGGGCGTGCTGCCCGCCGTCCGGGGCGCCGCCCCCGACAGCCTGGTCCTCGCGGACGGCTTCAGCTGCCGCACCCAGATAGAAGACGGCGGCACCGGCCGCCGCGCCCTGCACCTCGCCGAGGCCCTCGCGCTCGGACTCGCCGGCAACCTGCCGAGCGAGCACCCGGAACGCCTGGCCGACCGCCCGCCCCAGCCCTCCCGCACCGCCCGCTGGGCCACGACCGCGACCGTCGCCGGGCTCGCCGCCGCGGGTGCCGCCCTCGGACTGCGCCGCCGCGGCTGAGGAGGGGGACCATGAGCGACCGGCCGACCGTCGAGGCGGTGGACACCGCCGTCTACACCGTGCCCACCGACGCCCCCGAGGCCGACGGCACCCTCGCCTGGGACAGCACCACGCTCGTCCTGGTCACCGTACGCTCCGGTGCCACCACCGGGCTCGGGTACACCTACGCGCCCGCGGCCACCGCGCACCTCGTCCGTGAACTGCTCGCCGGCACCGTCACCGGGACACCCGTCCACGACGTCCCGCGCGCCAACGAGACCATGTGCCGGGCCGTCCGCAACGCCGGACTGCCGGGCGTGGCCGCCCAGGCCGTCGCCGCCGTCGACATCGCCTTGTGGGACCTGAAGGCCCGCGTCCTCGGCCTGCCCCTCGTCGACCTGCTGGGCGCCGCCCGGGACACGGTGCCCGTCTACGGCAGCGGAGGCTTCACCACGTACGACGCCGACCACCAGGACCGCCAGCTGCGCGGCTGGGCCGAGGACGAGGGCATCCCCCGCGTCAAGATCAAGATCGGGGAGTCCTGGGGCGCCCGCGAGACCCGCGACCTCGAACGGGTCGCACGCGCCCGGGCGAGCGTCGGCGGCACGGTCGAGCTCTACGTGGACGCCAACGGCGGCTACAGCGGCGGACAGGCCGTACGGGTGGGGAACGCGCTCGCGGACGAGGGCGTCACCTGGTTCGAGGAACCCGTCTCCTCCGACCACCTCACCCTGCTCGCGGACATCCGCGGCCGGGTCCCGATGGACGTCACGGCCGGCGAGTACGGCTACACGCTGCCCTACTTCGAGCACATGCTGGCCGCCGGCGCCGTCGACTGTCTCCAGGCCGACGTCACCCGGTGCGGCGGCATCACCGTCTGGCTGCGCGCGGCCGCCCTCGCCCACGCGCGCGGCACCGACATCTCCGGCCACTGCGCACCCCACGCCCACGCCCATGTCGCGGCCGCCGTGCCCGGTCTGCGCCATCTGGAGTGGTTCCACGACCACGTCCGCGTCGAACGGCTCCTGTTCGACGGCGTCCTCGATCCCGGCGGCGGCAGCATCGCACCGGGCGCCGACGGGGCGCCCGGCCTCGGCCTGACCCTCGCCGAGGAGCGGGCGCGGCCCTACCGGATCGAGTGAGGCCGCTTCGTGTCACGGTTCCCTGTCGGTAGGAGAGGAGAGATGACCATGTCGCCGACCGTCGTCATCACCGGTGCCAGCGCGGGGATCGGGCGGGCCACCGCCCGCCTGTACGCCAGGCGCGGTGCCGACGTCGTGCTGATCGCGCGTGGCAAGGGTGGCCTGGAGGAGGCGGCGGACGAGGTCGCGGCCCTCGGCGGACGACCGCTGGTCCAGGTCGCCGACGTGGCCGACCCGGCGCTCGTGGAAGCGGCCGCCGACGCCGCCGAAGAGACGTTCGGACCCATCGACGTCTGGATCAACTGCGCCTTCTCCACGGTGTTCGCGCCCTTCGAGGAGATCACCGCCGAGGAGTTCGAGCGGGTCACCAAGGTGACCTACCTCGGGTTCGTCAACGGCACCCGCTCGGCGCTCAAGCGGATGCTGCCCCGAGACAGGGGCACGGTCGTGCAGGTCGGCTCCGCGCTCGGGGAGCGGGCGATCCCGCTGCAGGCCGCCTACTGCGGCGCCAAGCACGCCATCAACGGCTTCACGTCCTCCCTGCGCACCGAACTGCTGCACCGCGGGAGCCATGTGCACATCACCGTCGCCCAGATGCCCGCGGTCAACACGCCCCAGTTCCAGTGGGTGCGCTCCCGGCTGTCCGAGCACCCCATGCCGGTGCCGCCGATCTACCAGCCGGAGGTCGCCGCACGGGGCGTGGCGTACGCGGCCGACCATCCGCGCCGCAAGCAGTACTACGTCGGCGCCACCACGGTGGCCACCGTCTGGGCGAACCGTCTCGCCCCGGCCCTGCTCGACCGGTACCTGGCCCGCACCGGCTTCGGCTCCCAGCAGACCGACAGCGTCCCGCCCGCCGGCCTGGACAACCTTTTCGAGCCGGCCGACCGTGAGCCCACCGACGACCAGGGCGCCCACGGCGCCTTCGACGACAGCTCCCACGCCCGCTCCTGGCAGGAGATCCTGGTCCGGCACCCCGCCGCCACGGCCGTCGGCGCGGGCGCCGCCGTGCTGGGTGCCGTACGCGGCATCCGCCGACTGACCTCGTGATCCGCATAGGCTGACCGTGTGCGCCTCCTCCTCATGTCCGACACTCACCTCCCGAAGCGCGCCAAGCGGCTCCCGGAGCCGCTCCTCGCCGAACTCCAGCGGGTGGACGTGGTGTTCCACGCCGGGGACTGGGTCGACGTGGCCACCCTCGACCTGTTGGAGAGCCGCAGCCGCCGGCTGATCGCGGTCTACGGCAACAACGACGGCCCCGAGCTGCGCGCCCGCCTCCCCGAGGTGGCGTACGCCGAACTGGGCGGCCTGCGCTTCGGCGTGGTGCACGAGACCGGCCCGGCGCAGGGCCGCGAGGCCCGCTGCGCCGCCCGCTTCCCGGACCAGGACGTGCTGGTCTTCGGGCACAGCCACATCCCCTGGGACACCGTCGCCCCCGGCGGGCTGCGGCTGCTCAACCCCGGCTCCCCGACCGACCGCCGCCGCCAGCCGCACTGCACCTACCTGACGGCGACCCTCGCCGACGGCGCGCTCACGGACGTGACCCTGCATCGCCTGCCCCAGCGGTAGCCGGGCTGTGGCACCATGCCGGGACGATCTCCAGTTCCGGCATACTCGCCGTCGTACCCGACGGCCGCCTCGCCGACGAGAGCCAGCCCGTCCTCGGGCTGCCCGGCGCCCTGGAACTGCGCCCCTGGCGGCTGGACGACGCCGACGCCGACGCCCTGCTCAGCGCCGGACAGGACCCGTCGATCAGCCAGTGGAACCTCTTCTCCGTCGGCAGCCGCGAGGAGGCCCGCGGCCGGATCGACCGCCTGCGCCGGCGCCGCCCGGCCGAGACCGGCGTCATCTGGGCCGCCGCCGCGCTCGGCGGCGCGCCCGTCGGGCTCGCCGGCCTCAACGACGTCGACCTCGCGGCCGGCTCCGCCGAAGTCGCCATCGCCGCGGTGCCCGGCGAGCGCTCCGGACCGGCCTCCGCCGTCAACATCACCGCGCGCCAGACCGGCGGCGCCATCGGCATCGCGGTGGCCGGCACGATCGCCGGACAGCCCGGCGACCAGGACCGCTTCCTGCGCGGATTCCAGGCCGTCGCCCTGGGCTCAGCCTGCCTCTACGCGGTCACGGCCGCTCTCGCCCCGGCACTGCTGCCAGGAGCCCTGCCATGGACCCGCGGGCGTGCGGACGACCAGGGAGGAACAGGCCTGTCCGACCCTCTCCGTCCGCGCCACGTGGGTCCTATCGCCGCCGGGCCGCCCGACCGGAGCCCGCGCGGCTCCGCCGACGCAGACACACGGCCACCAGGACGACCACGGCAACCGCCGCCACCGCGACGGCGGCCCGCTTGGCCACCGGCAACCCGGCCGTACGCAGCAGGTCGAGCGGCTCCGGCTCCTGCGGGGCGGGCGGCACCTGTTCCTCCGCGGAGGACGGGGCGGACCGTTCGCCCAGCCGCTCGGCGAGGCAGGCCGCGAACTGTCCCACCAGCCGGTCGCCCACCTCCGCCAGTACCCCGCGCCCGAACTGCGCCGGCCGTCCGGTCACCGTCAGATCGGTGCGCACCGACACCGCCGTACCGCCGTCGCGCTCGCTCAGCGTGCCGGTGACCGTCGCCCTGGCCGTGCCCTGCCCCCGGGTCTCCCGGCCGCTGGCCACCAGCACCATCCGGTGCGCCGCCGCGTCCTGCTCCTCGAAGACCGCGGTGCCCCGGTAGGTCACCGTGACCGGCCCGACCTTCACCTTCACCGAACCGGTCACGGTCTTGCCGTCGTACTCCTCCACCGCCGCGCCCGGCAGACACGGCGCCACGCGCTCGATGTCGAGGAGCGCGTGCCAGGCGTCGTCGACCGGGACGGGGACGGTGAACTCGTGGTGCAGCTCCATGACTTCCTCCTCGCATCTCAGGACGTGGCGGCCGGGTGGATCGCGCCGGCGGTCGTGGTCAGGGGCGCGCCGCTGCCGCCCCAGCGCAGGGCGACGATCTCGCCGGCGACGGACACGGCGACCTCCTCCGGCGTACGGGCCCCGAGGTCGAGCCCGAGCGGCGAGCGCAGCCGGGCCAGTTCGGCCTCGGTCAGCCCGGCCTCGGTCAGCCGGATGCGCCGCTCGTCGTGGGTACGGCGGCTGCCCATCGCCCCGATGTAGGCGGCCGGCCGGCGCAGCGCCTCCTCCAGCAGCGGCACGTCGAACTTCGGGTCGTGGGTGAGGACGCAGATCACCGTGCGATCGTCGGTGTCCGTGCCCTGCAGATAGCGGTGCGGCCACTCGACGACGACCTCCACGCCGGCCGGGAACCGCTTGGGCGTGGCGAAGACCGGTCGGGCGTCGCACACGGTGACCCGGTAGCCGAGGAAGTCACCGATGCGGGCCACCGCGGCCGCGTAGTCGATCGCGCCGAAGACCAGCATGCGCGGGGGCGGGGCGAACGACTGCAGGAACACGGTGACGGCGTCCTCGCGGCGCTCCCCGTGCGCCCCGTAGTGCCTGAGGGCGGAGGCGCCGAGGGCGAGTTCGCCGCGCGCGTCGGCCGTGACCGCGACATCGAGCCCGGACGCGCCGAGCGTGCCGGTCACGGTGTCCGGCCAGACCGCGAGGGCGGCCCCGCGCGGGGCCGGCCCGTCGACCACCGTGGCCACGGTCACCGGTTCACCCGTGCCGACCGACTCGGCGACCGCCCCGAACGCGGGATCCGTGGCGGGGGTCACGGGCCGCACCAGCAGCGTGATCTCGCCGCCGCAGGTGAGCCCGACCGCGAACGCGTCCTCGTCGCTGTACCCGAAGGTCTCCAGCCGCGCCTCGCCGCTCGCCACGACCTCCTGGGCGAGCTCGAACACCGCGCCCTCCACACAGCCCCCGGACACGCTCCCCACGACCTCGTCGTCGGGACCCACCGCCATGGCGGCGCCGGGCCCGCGCGGTGCGCTGCGGCTGACCCCGACGACCGTGGCGAGCCCGAACGGGATCCGGGCCGCGTACCAGCGCTCCAGCGCCGGCAGAATCTCACGCACGCTGCGCTCCTTTCACCAGGTCCTCTGCGGCCGTCGCCCCGCGTACCACCGCCGCCAGCCGTTCGAGTGCCGCGAGGCTGTGCCCCTCGACGAAGGCGTCCACGCTGGGCAGGGCCGCCGCCATCCCGGCGGCCAGCGGCGCGTAGCCGGGGCGGGCCTTGCGCGGGTTGGCCCAGACCACCTGGTGGGCCAGGGCGTGCAGACGGCGCATCTGCGCCCCGAGCAGCTCCGGATCGCCGCGCTCCCAGCCGTCCGAGAGCAGCACGACGACCGCCCCGCGCGCCATGCCGCGCTGCCCCCAGCGGTTCAGGAACTCGCGCAGCAGTTCGCCCAGCCGGGTGCCGCCGCGCCAGTCGGGCACGGCCGCCGCGAGGGCCGTCATGGCCAGGTCCGGGTCGCGGTGGGCGAGTTCGCGGGTCACCCGGGTCAGCCGGGTGCCGATGGTGAACACCTCGGTGCGGCCGCCGCGCACCGCCGCGTGCGCGAACCGCAGCAGCGCGTCGGCGTACGGTGCCATCGAGCCGCTCACGTCGACGAGCAGGACGACCCGGCGGGGCCGCTCCACGCGCGCGTGCCGCCGCAGCCGGGCGGGTTCCCCGCCGCGCCGCAGCAGTTCCCGCACGGTGCGGCGCGGGTCGACGTCCCCGCGCCGGGCGGGCCGCCGCCGCGCGGAGCGCCGGGTCTGCCCGTGCAGCGCGAACGCGGCGAGCAGACGGCGCAGCTGCGCACGTTCCACGGCGTTCAGCTCGCCGACGTCGCGATGCCGCAGCACCTCGGCGGAACTGGCGAGCGTGGCGGTGGGCGGACCCGACGGCTCGCTCTCACCCGGCCCGGGCGGGGCGCCTGACGCCTCCCGGGCGACGAGCCTGAGCCGGGGTGGGGGAGTGGCCGGCACGGAGCGCGGCGCGGACTCGCCGGGCGCCCCGAAGTACGCGGCGAACACCCTCTCGTACCGCTCCAGGTCGTCGTGCCCGCCGCACAGCGTCGCCCGCCCCGCCCAGTACACGTCCGCCCGCATCCCGGGCCGCAGCACGTCCACGGCGCGCAGAAAGGCGTACAGCCGCTCGGAACTGGCCTCGAGGCCCGCCGCCCGCAACGCCCGCACAAAGCCGACCAGCACGGCATCGGCCCGAAACGCCCGAGCCCCCGCGTCGGACGGCCGACGCGCCGCCGACACGGGCTCCGCCCCGGCCGGCTCGGCATCCCCTGTCCACGGCCGGTTCGCCCCACCCATGGCATCCGCCTCGACCGGTTCGGCACCGGTGCCGGGCGCTCCCGGGGCGCTGCCTCTCTCGGCGGTGGCGTCCGTGCCGGACGGTTCGTCCGCCTCCGCTCCGGTCGGCTGGCCTTGTCCACCCGTCGTTTTCGCCTCGTCCGGTTCGGCACCGGTGCCGGGCGCTCCCGGGGCGCTGCCTCTCTCGGCGGTGGCGTCCGCGCCGGACGGTTCGGCCCCCGCCGAGGTCGGTCGGCGTGCCTTGTTCGCGGGATCGATCCCGGCCGGCTCGGCCTCCGCTCGAGAGGGCCGTCCCGCCCCGCCCGCCGCGTCCTCCCCGGCTCCGGCGCCAGGCGTTCGGCCCTCCGTGGTCGTGAGGTCGGCCCCGAGCGGGTCTGCATCCGCACCCGGCGTCCGGTCGGCGGCGCCGCGTGTCGGGCGTGCCCGGCTCTCGCCACCCGCCCCTGGGGAAGTGCCGCCGGCCCCGGACGGCTCGGCCCCCGCCGAGGAGCGTCGGCGTGCGCTGTTCGGGGGACCCGTCCCGGCCGGACCGGCATCGCCTGTCGGTGGTGGTCGGTCCGCCCCGGTCACGGCATCCGTCTCCGTCGGACGGGCCGCTCCGTTTCCGCTGGTGGTCATCGCCGTCACGCTCCCCGGGACGCCAGGACCGCCGCCAGATCGAGTCCCCGTGCCCGGTCCGCGTCCTCCCGGTACTTGAGGACCGATCCCAGTGTCGTCACTGCCAGTTCGGCGTCCACCTCGCTCGCGCCCAGTGCGTGCAGGGCCTCGGCCCAGTCGATCGTCTCGGCCACTCCGGGCGGCTTGAGCAGGTCCGCGCCGCGCAGAGTCTGCACCAGCGCGGTGACCTGTTCGGCCAGCCGCGCCGACACCTCGGGCAGCCGGCTGCGCACGATGGCCAGTTCGCGCGCGAACGAGGGATGGTCGAACCAGTGGTAAAGGCACCGCCGTTTCAGCGCGTCGTGCACCTCGCGGGTCCGGTTCGAGGTCAGCACGACCACCGGCGGCCGCTCGGCCCGCAGCGTGCCCAGCTCGGGGATCGTGACGGAGTACTCCGACAGCAGCTCCAGCAGGAACGCCTCGAACTCGTCGTCGGCCCGGTCGATCTCGTCGACCAGCAGCACCGACGGCTGAGTCTGCAGCGCCCGCAGCAGCGGCCGGGCGATCAGGAAGCGCAGGTCGTACAACTCGCTCTCGAGCCGGTCCGCGTCCGTGATCCCGACAGCCTCGGCCGCCCTCAGGTGCAGCAGCTGGCGCGGGAAGTCCCAGTCGTACAAAGCCTGGGAGGCGTCGATGCCCTCGTGGCACTGCAGCCGGATCAGCGGCGCGCCGAGTGCCTCGGCCAGTGCGGCCGCGAGCGCGGTCTTGCCCACGCCCGCGTCGCCCTCGCAGAACAGCGGCCGGTGCAGCCTCAGCGCCAGGAAGCAGGTGACGGCCAGCCCTTCGTCGACGAGGTACCCCGTCTCCTCCAGACGGGCCCGCACCTGCTCCGGGTCGTCCATCCGGGTGATCGGCGCTCACCCCATTCCGGTGGCGGTCAGCACCGCCCGCCTGGTCAGCACCCGCGCGAGGTGCTCCCGGTACTCGGGCGAGGCCGACAGGTCCTGCGAGGGCCGTGCGCCCTCGGCCGCCGCCTCGGCGGCCCGTGCCACCGCCTCGGGACCGTCGGCGCCGGACAGCGCCTCCTCGGCCGCCGTGGCCCGCAGCGGGGTCGAGCCCATGTTGGTCAGCCCGATGCGCGCCTCGGCGATGTGCCCGTCGTCGCGCCGCACCAGCGCCGCGACACCGACGATGGCCCAGGACTGGGCGACGGGATGGAACTTCTCGTAGTGGAAGTCCCAGCCGTCCTTCTTGGGCACCCGCACCTCGATCAGCAGCTCGTCGGGCGCCAGCGCCGACGTCAGGTAGTCGACGAAGAACTCCCGCGCCGGGATCGTGCGCCTGCCGCCCGGTCCCGCGACGACCAGTTCGGCGTCCAGGGCCAGGGCCACGGCGGGCAGGTCACCGGCCGGGTCGGCGTGCGCGAGCGAGCCGCCGAGGGTGCCCCGGTGCCGTACGGCGGGATCGGCCACCGTGGCCGTCGCCTCCGCCAGCAGGCCGGCGTGCCGGCGCACCAGCGGGTCGTGGACCACCTCGTGATGCGTGGTCATGGCCCCGATGACGAGGGTGTCGCCGTCCTCGCGGACCCCACGCAGCTCCGGGATCCGGCCGACGTCCACGACCAGCTCCGGGAAGGCCAGCCGCAGCCGCAGCAGCGGCAGCAGGCTCTGCCCGCCGGCCAGCACCTTCGCCTCCTCGCCCGCGCCGGCGAGCGCGCGCACGGCCTCGTCCACGCTCGTCGGACGGCTGTACTCGAACGCGGGGGGAATCATGCCGAACCCTCCTTACCCGACTGACCTGTCTCGCCGTACTGACCGATGTCCCCGGACTGCGCGGCCTGCCCGGACTGACCGGACTGTGCCGGGCCCGTCCCGCCGGCCGCTTCGCCCGCGTCGCCCGCACCGGTCCTGGCCGCCCGGACGGCCTGCCACACCCTGTGCGGCGAACACGGCATCCGTACGTCCTGCACGCCGAGCGGCCTGAGGGCGTCCATCACGGCGTTCACCACGGCCGGCGTCGAGGCGATGGTCCCGGCCTCTCCGACGCCCTTGACCCCCATGGAGTTGTCGACCGCCGGGGTCTCGGTCCGGTCGGTGACGAAGTCCGGCAGGTCCGCCGCCGACGGCACCAGGTAGTCGGCCATGGTGCCGGAGACCAGGTTGCCCTCGTCGTCGTACACCGCCTCCTCGAACAGCGCCTGCGCGATGCCCTGCGCCAGCCCGCCGTGCACCTGGCCCTCGACGATCATCGGGTTGACGACCCGGCCGACGTCGTCGACGCAGACGTACGAGCGGATCCGGGTCTTGCCGGTCTCCGTGTCGACCTCGACCGCGCACAGGTGGGTGCCGTGCGGGTAGGAGAAGTTCTCCGGGTCGACCACCGTCTCGGCGTTGATGGACGGTTCGACACCGTCGGGCAGGTCGTGCGAGGTGAACGTCTCGAAGGCGATCTCCTGGATGGTCTTGCGCGCCTCCGGGGAGCCCTTGACGGAGAACGCGCCGTCCCGGAACTCCAGGTCCTGCTCGCTCGCCTCCAGCAGGTGCGCGGCGATCTTCCGCGCCTTGTCCACCACCTTCGTGGCCGCCCGGTGCACGGCCTCGCCACCGACGGCCAGCGAACGCGAGCCATAGGTGTCCATGCCCTGGGGGGCCGCCCTGGTGTCGCCGTGCACGACCTCGACGTCCTCGAACGGCACGCCCAGCACGTCGGCGGCGATCTGGCTCCAGCAGGTCACGTGGCCCTGCCCGTGCGGGCTGGTGCCGGTGACCACCTCGACCTTGCCGGTGGGAAGCATGCGGATGGCGGCCGCCTCCCAGCCGCCGGCCCCGTACCTCAGGTCGCGCAGTACCCGGCTCGGTGCGAGGCCGCACATCTCGGTGAAGGTCGACACTCCGATGCCGAGGCGTACGGTGTCGCCGCGTTCGTTGCGCTTGCGCTGCTCGGCGCGCAGTTCGTCGTAGCCGAACAGGGCGAGGGCCTTGTCGGTGGCCGCCTCGTAGTTGCCGCTGTCGTAGGTCAGCCCGGCGATGGTGGTGAAGGGGAACTCCTCGTGCCGGATCCAGTTGCGGCGCCGTACCTCCACGGGATCCAGGCCGAGTTCGACGGCCAGCTCGTCCATGGTCCGCTCGATGGCGAACGTGGCCTCCGGGCGGCCGGCCCCGCGGTAGGCGTCGGTCGGGGTCCGGGTGGTGAAGACGCCGGTGCAGTTGAACTCGTAGGCGTCCATCTTGTAGATCGCCGGGTACATGAAGGCGCCGAGGAGCGGGATGCCCGGGGTGACGAGCATCAGGTAGGCGCCCATGTCGGCGATCAGGTCCACCTTCAGGCCGAGCAGCCTGCCCTCGCGGGTGGCGGCGACCTCGATGTCCTGGATCATGCCGCGGCCGTGGTGGGTGGCGAGGTAGCCCTCGGAGCGGGACTCGGTCCACTTCACCGGGCGACCGAGCTTGCGTGCCACCGCCAGGGCGAGGGCCTCCTCCCCGTACACCTGGAGCTTGGAGCCGAAGCCGCCGCCCACGTCCGGGGCAACCACGCGGAGCTTGTGCTCGGGGACACCCGTGACCGTCGCCAGCATGATCCGCAGGATGTGCGGGATCTGGGTCGCCGAATAGACGGTGTACTCGCCGGACGCGGCCAGCGGGGTGACGACCACCGCGCGGGGCTCCATGGCGTTGGGGATCAGCCGCTGCTGGTGGTAGCGGCGCTTCACGGTCACCTCGGCGCGTTCGCGCACCGCCTCGAAGCTCTCGCCGGTGGCGAGCGGCCAGGTGTAGCAGCGGTTCGTGCCCTTGTCGGCGTGGACCAGCGGCGCGCCCTCGGCGAGCGCGGCCTCCAGGTCGAGGACCGGGGGCAGCGGGTCGTAGTCGACCTCGACGGCCTCCAGCGCGTCGGCGGCCGTGTACCGGTCGCGGGCCACCACGACCGCCACCGGGTCGCCGGCGTAGCGGACCTCGTCCACGGCGATCGGCGGGTGGTCGGGCAGCACGATGTCCTCGGTCACCTGCCAGGCGCAGGGCAGCGAGCCCAGCCCCTCGGCGAGATCGGCGCCGCTGAACGCGGCGATCACACCGGGCCGTTCCCGGGCGGGGGAGACGTCGATGCGGGCGATGCGGGCGTGGGCCATCGGACTGCGCAGGATGGCCATGTGCAGCAGCCCGGTGACCTGGATGTTGTCGGTCCAGTTGGTCTGGCCCGTGATCAGCCGGGCGTCCTCCTTGCGCAGCCGGGAGCGGCCGACCTCGTGTTCGACGGCCTGGTCGGTCATGCCGTGACCTCCTCGGTGACCTCTTGCCCGGAAGTGACTTCCTGCCCGGCGGCGGCGAGCACCGCGCGGACGATGTTCTGGTAACCCGTGCACCGGCAGAGGTTGCCCTCCAGGGCCTCGCGGACCTCCTCGGAGGTGGGGTGAGGGTTCTCGCGCAGCAGATCGCGCGCGGCCATGATCATTCCGGGGGTGCAGTAGCCGCACTGCAGACCGTGTCGCTCGTGGAAGGCGCGCTGCAGCGGTGTCCACTCGCCGTCCTGGGCCAGCCCCTGGATCGTGGTGACTTCGCTGCCGTCCGCCTGTACGGCGAGCACCGAGCAGCTCTTCACGGTCGCTCCGTCCAGGTCGACCGTGCACGCGCCGCAGTTGGAGGTGTCGCAGCCGATCGGGGTGCCGGTCAGGCCGAGGCGGTCGCGCAGGTAGTGGGCCAGGAGGAGACGGGGTTCCACGTCGTCCTCGTACGTCGTGCCGTCCACGTTCACCTTGATGTGGGTCATGTGCCCTCCAGGACCGTGCGGGCAGGGGCAGGGAAATCAGCCACCAGTACGTGATGTACGTCACTCTAAGACCGCGCCCTGGAGGCGGCGAGCGCTGCGACACGCATCTGTTGAGCATTAATCCATTGCTGTCGCGGGTACGGCCCTGCTGCACTGCTCGGGACCCGACGTCACACAGAGAGGACCGGCGATGCGCGCTGCGTGCATGTCCACCGAGGAAGGAACCCACCCCATGCCGAAGGACATCACGCTCAGTGCATCTGCTCAATCTCGGAATTCTCGCGCATGTCGACGCCGGTAAGACCAGCCTGACCGAACGGCTGCTGCACTCGGCCGGAGTCACCGACGAGATCGGAAGCGTCGACCGGGGAAGCACCCGGACCGACACGCTCGCGCTGGAGCGGCAGCGCGGCATCACCATCAAGTCCGCGGTCGTCTCCTTCCCGCTCGACTCGGTGACCGTCAACCTCATCGACACCCCCGGTCACCCCGACTTCATCGCCGAGGTGGAGCGGGTGCTCGGTGTGCTCGACGGCGCCGTCCTGGTCGTCTCGGCCGTCGAGGGCGTCCAGGCGCAGACCCGCATCCTCATGCGCGCCCTGCGCCGGCTGCGCATTCCGACCCTCCTCTTCGTCAACAAGATCGACCGGCGCGGTGCGCGTGGTGCGTCCGTGCTGGGCGAGATGGCCCGCCGGCTCGCCGTACTGCTCGTCCCCATGGGGACGGCCACCGCCCTCGGCACCGGCGCCGCCCGCTTCGCCCCCGGGCTCGGCCCGGACGCGCTGGACGCGCTCGCCGACCACGACGACGGGCTGCTCACCGCCTACGTGTCCGGCGCTGTCTCCGACGGTCGCCTCCGCACCGCCCTGGCCGCCCAGACCCGGCAGGCCCTGGTCCACCCCGTCTACTTCGGGTCCGCCATCACCGGCGCCGGGGTGCACGAGCTGATCAACGGGATCGAACGGCTGCTGCCTCCCGCCGAAGGCGACCCGGGCGGTCCGCTCTCCGGCACGGTGTTCAAGGTGGAGCGCGGCCCGGCGGGACAGAAGATCGCCTACGCGCGGATCTTCTCCGGCGCCCTGCGCGTACGCGACCGCGTCGCGTTCGGGGACGGTCGCGAGGAGGGCAGGATCACGGCGCTGTCCGTCTTCGACCAGGGCGGCGACGCCCGGCAGGACGACGTCGGCGCGGGCCGGATCGTCAAGGTGTGGGGACTCGGCGGCATCCGGATCGGCGACGCGCTGGGCACGCCCGGCCGGGTGTACGAGCACCACTTCGCGCCGCCGACCCTGGAGACCGTCGTCGGCCCGGGGCCCGGCGCGGACCGGCGCTCCCTGCACATCGCGCTCACCCAGCTGGCCGAACAGGACCCCCTCATCGGCGTCCGCCACGACGAGCTGCGGGGCGAGACCTCCGTCTCCCTCTACGGCGAGGTGCAGAAGGAGGTCATCCAGGCCACCCTCGCCGACGAGTACGGTCTGGACGTCACCTTCCGGGAGACCACCACCCTGTGCATCGAGCGGCCGGTGGGCAGCGGAGCGGCCGTGGAGTTCAACAAGAAGGACGCCAACCCCTTCCTCGCCACCGTCGGCCTGCGCGTCGACCCGGCCCCGACCGGCTCGGGCGTGGGGTTCCGCCTGGAGGTGGAGCTGGGCTCCATGCCGTACGCCTTCTTCAAGGCCGTGGAGGACACCGTGCGCGAGGCCCTCGGGCAGGGACTGCACGGCTGGCAGGTCACCGACTGCACCGTCACCATGACCCACTCCGGGTACTCGCCCCGGCAGAGCCACGCCCACCAGGGGTTCGACAAGAGCATGTCGAGCACCGGCTACGACTTCCGCGGCCTGACCCCGCTCGTCCTGATCGAGGCACTGCGCCGGGCGCGCACCCTGGTGCACGAGCCGATGCACCGGTTCCGCATCGAGGCCCCGGCCGACACGCTGGGCGCCCTGCTGCCGGTGCTGGCCCGGCTGGAGGCGGTGCCGGAGAGCACCGGGGCGGACGGCACGGCCGGTGTCCTGGAGGGCGCGGTGCCCGCCGCCCGGGTCCATGAGCTGGGCCGGCGGCTGCCGGGGCTCACCCGGGGCGAGGGGGAGCTGGAGACCGCCTTCGACCACTACGCGCCCGTCACCCGTGGCCCGCTGCCCGAGCGGCCGCGCACCGACCACAACCCGCTGAACCGGAAGGAGTACCTGCTGAACGTGACGCGCCGGACGGGCGACTGAGCGGCACCGGCTGACTGTCAGTCAACTTACTGGCGAGTCAGCAGTATTGACGCTGCCCCGGCGGCATCGGACTGTGGTGTACATGTCCACCGTCAGGGCGCGTCTGCTTCTTGTCCCGGTCGTCCTCTGCGGACTCCTGACGGTGGCGGGCGCCCCGCCCGCCACCGCCGCCACCCCCTCCGACTCCCTCTGGTTCGACGGCGCCCCGCTCACCGTCCGGAACGGCCGCTTCACCGACGGCCAGGGGCGCGAGATCGTGCTGCGCGGCTACAACGTCTCCGGCGAGGCCAAACTGGAGGAGAACGGCGGCCTGCCCTTCGCCTCGGTCGCCGACGCCCGGAAGTCGGCGGCCGCGCTGCGCGCCCAGGGCGGCGGCAACGCGGTCCGCTTCCCGCTCTCCTGGGCGCACGCCGAACCGGTGCGCGGCCGGGTGGACACGGCCTATCTGGCCGCGGTCACCGACCAGATGCGTGCCTTCCTGGACGCCGGCATCAAGGTCTACCCCGACTTCCACCAGGACCTGTACTCCCGGTACCTGTTCGACTCCGGCAGCTGGTACACGGGCGACGGCGCCCCCAAGTGGGCCGTCGACGCCGGGAGTTATCCGAAGGAGTTCTGCGGCATCTGCCTCTTCTGGGGCCAGAACATCACCCAGAACGCGGCCGTGCAGAGCGCCCAGTACGACTTCTGGCACAACGCGCACGGTCTGCAGGACGCCTTCCTCGCCACGGCGCAGACGGCCATGGCGTATCTCCAGCAGCACCTGGCCGGCGAGGAGTTCGCGGGCGTCGTCGGCTTCGACCCGTACAACGAGCCGTACGCGGGCGGCTACGACTCCGGGCAGACCTCCCGCACCTGGGAACGCGACCTGCTCTGGCCGTTCTACGTGAGGTTCCGCGCCCGCATGGACGCCGCCGGCTGGCAGGACAAACCCGCCTTCGTCGAGCCCAACCTCTTCTGGAACGCGAACATCTCCACCCAGAAGCAGGAGGGCGGACTGCTGGACGCGGGCACCCTCGGCCCGGCGTACGTCTTCAACACCCACTTCTACGACCAGAAGGCCATCTCCGGGATCCTGATGTGGGGCAAGGCGGCCGACGGCCAGTACGCCTCCGACTTCGGCACCGTCCGCGACCGCGCCTCGGCCGCCGGGACGGCCGCCGTGGTCAGCGAGTTCGGGCACCCGTTGTCCGGCACGGTGTCCGACAAGGCGCCCACCGTGCTCAAGGCCATGTACCAGGCGCTCGACTCCCGCGTCCGCGGCGCGAGTTGGTGGAGCGCCCCGGCCGCATCCGGCCCGGTCCTCTCCGGTTCGCAGTGGCAGTGGGACCTCTACAGCGGCCGCCACCACGAGTTGATGAACGGCAACCGCGACAAGGTGCTCACCGCCGGCGACGCCTGGAACGACGAGGACCTCTCCGCCGTGCGGCTCGACGACTCCGGGAACGCCGCCCTGCGCCAGGACGCCCGGCTGCTCGACCGGATCTATCCGAGCGCCACCGCGGGCTCGGCCCTCGCCTTCACCTACGAGGACCGGTCCCGGGACGGCTCGACCACCCTGACCTGGAACCCGGTGCCGAGTTCGCTGCCGAACGTGGCGCGGCTGGTGGGCTCGGGACAGTACGGGCTGCTCGTGTGGCGTTCCGGCGGCGGCACGGCACCGACCGAACTGCATCTGCCGGCCTCCTTCCCCACCTCGGCGACGACCGTCGTCTCCGATCTGGGCACGGCCTGGGCACCCCCGGCCTACACCGCCTCGACCCCGGTCGGCGTGGCCGCCGAGCCGGGCGGCACCGGCAGCCGCCGGCTGCTGCTCACCGACGCGGACTCCGGCGTGCCGCACTACGCCCTGGTGACCAACGGGGCCACCGCGCCCTCGGCGGACCTGCTGAGCGCGGCGCGGTCCGAGCTGGCCGCGTGGACGGCGGCGCACTTCTGACCGGCGCACGGCCTCCGGAACCGCCCGGAGGCCGTGCGCTCGTCAACTTCCCGACGGCCCGCTCCAGTCGGCCTGCACATGCCCCAGCCGGACGCGCTGCGGATGGTCGCCGACCGGGATCGAGAGGACCTTCCGGCCCGTGGCGAAGTCGATCGCCGTGACCTGGTCGGCCCCGCTCTCGGAGACGATGCAGTCCTTGCCGTCGCCGCTGACCGTGGCCCAGTACGGCTTGGACGTGGTGACGAGCGGACCCTCCTGGAGGGTGGCGCGGTCGACCACCGTGGCGTAGTCGTCCATGGTGCCGGCGACACACAGTTTGCTGCCGTCGGGGTTCATCGAGATGCCGTGGTGACGTGAGTCGTTGACCCAGGTCGTGCGGTCCTCGCTGGTCGCCGGATTCTTCGGCAGCGTCTTGACCCGGGTGATCCGGTCGGAGGCGACGTCGTACTCCAGGAACCCGTTGAAGAAGGACACCTGGAAGTACAGCTTCGACTCGTCGGGGGAGAAGACGGCCGGGCGCACGGCGTCGGAGAAGTCCTTCAGCCCGATCGCGTCCAGCCGCTGGCGCATGTCGATGACCTTGACCTGCTTGTACGTGGTCGCGTCCACGACCGTGATGTGCCGGTCGCCCTTCGTCCAGTCCCAGGCCGGGTCGTCCAGGGCGGTGTTGACGTCCCCGATGGCCATGTTCCAGATGTACTTGCCGTCCCTGGTGAAGATGTTCTCGTGCGGCTTGTCGCCGGTCGCGAACGACCCCAGTTGTTTCCCGGTGACGATGTCCAGCACGTGCACGGTGTTGGCGGTCGAGGCGGAGACCGCCACCCGGGTGCCGTCCGGCGAGACCGCCATGTGGTCCGCGCGGTAACCGGACACCGGGAAACGCCAGTTGATCCGCCCGGTGGCCAGATCGATCGAGACCACGTCGGCGAAGCTCGGGCGCGACACCACGACCGACTTCCCGTCGGGGGTGGAGTACATGTCGTCGGCGAACTGGTCGTGGCCCTCGCCGACGCTGTTGCGGATCGCCATGAAGTAGATCCACTTGATGGGGTCCGCGTTGATCTCCGCCATCCGCTGGTCCTTGTCCGGGACGACGTTGATCCGGCCGACCTTCGCGAAGTCACCGGAGGACCTGATGACATCGGCGGTGCCGTCCCAGTTGTTGCCGACGAACAGCACCTCGCGCAGGCCGGGGGCCTCGGACGCGGCGGTCGCGGCGGAGGCGGCGGTCGCGGGGCCCGCGACTGTCAGGACGAGGGCGGCGGCCACGGAGCAAAGGTGCCTGGTTCTGGAGGCAGGCATGACTGCTCTCTTTCCTCGGGGAGATCTGAACACGGGTGCTTTCACAGTGAACTTACTGAAAAGTAAGGAGGGGGCGGGCTTCTCGACAAGATGTGTGCACGACAAGATTGGGATCCGGTGGGTGAGGGAGGGGGCAGGGGTGGCGGGCAGGCTCAGGGCGCCGACGGGCCGCTACGGCGGCAGATCCGCCGAGGAGCGGCAGGCCGAGCGGCGCCGCCGTTTCCTGGAGGCGGCGCTGCGGCTGTTCGGAGACGGCCCGGGCTTCCGCGCGACGACGGTCGCCGCGCTGAGCCAGGCGGCGGGCCTGTCCACCCGGCAGTTCTACGAGGAGTTCCGCACCCTGGAGGACGTGCTCGCCGCGCTGCACCTGGAGGTCAACGGCTGGGCCGAGCAGGCGGTGCTGGACGCGCTCGCGGCGGCGCAGGGTCTGCCACTGGCCGAGCGGGTCGCCGTGCTGTTCCGCGCCTACGCCCGCGACGTCACCTCCGACCCGCGCCGGATCCGCATCGCCTTCGTGGAGATCATCGGTGTCAGCCCGGAGCTGGAGGAGCAGCGGCTCGCCCGCCGGGCGCGCTGGGTCGACCTGATCCGCTCCGAGGCCGACGCGGCGGTGGCCCGCGGGGAGGCGGCACCGCGCGACTACCGCCTCGCGGCCACGGCCTTCATCGGCAGCGTCAACGGCCTGCTGCACGACTGGAGCGCGGGCTGGGTGGACGCGAGCCTGGACGACGTCGTCGACGAACTCGTCCGCCAACTGCTCGGCACCCTGCGCCCGGAGGGCTGGCGCCCCGGGCCGCTCTGACCCGGACCCGCCGGGTCGCCGCCGGTAGGGGCCGCCGGCCGTGACCCCGGCGGCCGCGCCGCTCGGCGCGCGCGATCGGCCCGGAGCTGGTCTGCTGGTTGAGGGGCCTATGTACCCGTTCTCCGGAGACACGCATGAGTACTTATCGAGTCGCGCAGGTGACCGCCCCGAACGGCACGTTCGAGCTGGTTGAGCGAGAGGTGCCGCAGCCGGGACCCGGCGAGGTGAGGGTCGCCGTGGAGGCGTGCGGGATCTGCCACAGTGACGCGCTGTTCGTGAGCGGCGGACTACCGGGCGTGTCGTTCCCGGAGGTGCCCGGGCACGAGATCGCCGGGCACATCGAGGAACTGGGTCAGGGAACGCACGACCACGGGTGGCGGGTCGGCGACCGGGTGGCGGTCGGCTGGTTCGGCGGCAGCTGCGGCCACTGCCGTCCCTGCCGGGAGGGCGACTTCGTCGTCTGCCCGAACCTGAAGGTCCCGGGGTGGGCCTACGACGGAGGCTTCGGCGAGAAGGTCGTCGTGCCCGTCGACGCCCTGGCGCGGATCCCCGAGGGGCTGGCGGCGGTCGACGCCGGGCCGATGGCCTGCGCGGGCGTGACGACGTACAACGGACTGCGGCGCAGCTCCGCCCGGCCCGGAGACCTGGTCGCCGTGCTCGGTCTCGGCGGCCTCGGCCACCTCGGGGTGCAGTACGCGGTCGCGATGGGCTTCGAGACCGTGGGGATCGCCCGCGGTCCCGAGAAGGCCGACTTCGCCAAGCAGCTCGGCGCCCACCACTACGTCGACAGCACCTCCGGCACCCCGGTGGCCGAGGCCCTGCAGTCGCTCGGGGGCGCCAAGGTCGTCCTGGCCACCGCCGGAAACTCCGAGGCCATCACATCCACCGTGGAAGGCCTGGCCCACCGCGGAGAGCTGGTGGTCATCGGCGCGGACACCGAACCCCTCGGCATCACCCCGGTCCAGCTGCTGTTGAGCGGCCGTGTCGTCCGCGGCCACCCCTCCGGCACCTCGCAGGACGTCGAGGACACCATGGCCTTCGGCGCCCTGCACAACATTCGCCCGATGACCGAGATCGTGCCGCTGGAGCGCGCGGACGAGGCGTACCAGAAGATGCTCGCCGGCAGGGCCCGCTTCCGGATGGTGCTCTCCTACGGCTGACGTGTCAGCCGCCCAGCGCGTTCACCGCGTCCAGTACCGGCGTGACCCCGTCCTCGGCCCGGATCCGCTCCCCGAGCACCCGGGCCCGGGCGCGGTACGACGACGCGCGCGTCGCCCGCAGCAGCGCCGCGGACAGGGCCTCGACGGTCAGCCGGCGCAGCGGTACGGCGGTCGGGGCGACGCCCAGGGCCACCAGCCGGGCGGCCCAGAATCCCTCGTCGAACTGGATCGGCACCGGCACCGCGGGCACCCCGGCGCGCAGACCCGCCGCCGTCGTGCCCGCCCCGGCGTGGTGGACCACGGCGGCCATCCTCGGGAACAGCACCGAGTGCGGCACCTCGCCGACGGTCAGCATGTCGTCGCCGTCCGCCGCGAGGCCGCCCCAGCCGCGCTGGATCACCCCGCGCAGCCCGGCCCGCCGCAGCGCCGCCACGACCTGCGCACTGAGCCGGCCGGAGTCCGGGACGGTGGCGCTGCCCAGCCCGACGAACACCGGCGGCGGACCCGCCTCGATGAAGTCCCGCAAGCGTGACGGCAGTTCGGGCTCGGCGTCGTACGGCCACCAGTAACCGCACACACCGAGACCCGGCCGCCAGTCCCTGGGCCGGGGCACGATCAGCGGGCTGAAGCCGTGCTGTACCGGCCACAGCCGCCGCTCCCGGGTGCGCCGTGCGGTTCCGGTCCCGACCGGGGGCAGCCCGAGGCGGGCACGGACCGCGGGTACGGTGGCGGCGAAGACGTGTTCCACGGCTAGGTTCACACCGTGTCCGGCGAGCCGGTTGCCCGCCGCCCCCAAGGACCCGCCGCCGAGCACCGGAGGAGCGAACTCCCGGGTAGGGGCGAGGGGTTGCAGATAGAGGCCCATGCTCGGCAGTCGCAGCCCCTCGGCGACGGTGTGCCCGAGCGGCGCCAGCGAGGCCGACAGCAGCAGGACGTCGCTGTGCCGCGCCGCCGCCACCAGGTCGTCGGTCATCCGCCCGACCAGCCGCCGGGCCAGCTCGACCACCCGCACCAGCTTTCCGGCGCCGCTGGCGCTGCGGTGCAGTCCCCGGCCCCGAGCCGACTCAAGCTCCGCGCGCGGATCGACCGGCAGCGCGTGGAACCGCACCCCGGAGCCGGCCACGAGCGGCTCGAAGCACCCGTGTGTGACCAGGGTGACCTCGTGCCCGGCGCCCCTGAGCCGGTGACCCAGTCCGGTGTACGGGGCCACGTCGCCCCGGGATCCCGCCGTCATGATCGCAATCCGCACGAGGGCCAGTATGGCCGGACGGCGGCGACTACGGCCGCACGGCGGCCCGCGAGGCTCCGAGGACTTGCCCGCCGCCTCAGGCGGCGGCGAGCACCAGCAGGACCGCCGCTGCCGGCAGGGCACAGCCCAGCACGCACCAGGCCACCAGTCGCCGGCGCAGCGTGCGGTACCTGCTCTCGTAGGTGTGGCGCAGTTCCTCGGCGCGTTCGGCGGTGCGCCGCCACGAGGTGCGGGCCAGGGCGAGGTACTCCGTCTCGAAGTGCCGCTCCAGATCGTCCCGCTGGGTGTCGGTGAGCCGGCCGAGGCGGGAGGAGAAGCGGGCCGCCGCCGTACGGCCCTCCTCCCGTGCGGCGGCGAGCAGCAGGTGGCCCTCGACCTCCTGGACCAGCGCCCTCTCGTCCCCGGTGCTCATCGCGCGGCCAACTCCCGCGGCCGGTCGTGCGGGTCCGGATGGTGCAGGTCGAACGCCGGGGATTCGCTGCGGATCCGCGGCAGGGTGAGGAAGTTGTGTCGCGGGGGAGGGCAGGAGGTCGCCCACTCCAGTGAACGGCCGTAGCCCCACGGGTCGTCCACGCCGACCGGCTTGCCGTACTTGGCCGTCTTCCACACGTTGTAGAAGAACGGGAGCATGGACGAGCCCAGCAGGAACGAGGAGATCGTCGACACCGTGTTGAGCGTCGCGAACCCCTCGACCGCCAGGTAGTCGGGGATCCGGCGCTGCATGCCCTCGGCACCGAGCCAGTGCTGGACCAGGAACGTGCCGTGGAAGCCGATGAACAGCGTCCAGAAGGTGATCTTGCCGAGCCGCTCGTCGAGCATCTTCCCCGTGAACTTCGGCCACCAGAAGTGGAATCCGGCGAACATCGCGAAGACGACCGTGCCGAAGACGACGTAGTGGAAGTGGGCCACCACGAAGTAGCTGTCCGAGATGTGGAAGTCGATGGGCGGCGAGGCGAGCATCACACCGGTCAGCCCGCCGAAGACGAACGTGACGAGAAAGCCCATGACCCAGAGCATCGGTGTTTCGAAGGACAGACTGCCCTTCCACATCGTGCCGATCCAGTTGAAGAACTTCACACCGGTCGGGACGGCGATCAGGAACGTCATGAAGGAGAAGAA
>NZ_JBWKFL010000014.1:0-224741 GCF_056434305.1 Streptomyces sp. NPDC044061
GGCTCCGAGGACCCCTTCACGGTCCACACCCGGTGGATCGAGACCGAGTTCGTCAACGAGATCAAGCCGTTCGCGGCCCCGGCCGATGCCGAGGCGGAGGAGGAGACGGGCCGCGAGACGGTCGTCGTCGAGGTCGGCGGCAAGCGCCTGGAGGTCTCCCTGCCTTCCTCGCTGGGCATGTCCCTGGCCCGTACCGGCCTCGCGGCCGGTGCCAAGCCCAAGCGCCGCGCGGCCAAGAAGTCCGGCCCGGTGGCCTCCGGCGACACCCTCGCCTCCCCGATGCAGGGCACCATCGTGAAGGTCGCCGTCGAGGAGGGCCAGGAGGTCAAGGAGGGCGACCTGGTGGTCGTCCTGGAGGCCATGAAGATGGAGCAGCCCCTCAACGCCCACAAGGCGGGCACCATCAAGGGCCTCAACTTCGAGGTCGGCGCCTCCGTCACCTCCGGCGCCGCGATCTGCGAGATCAAGGACGGGTCGTGAGCCGCGGCACCGGCCGTACCGACGCGGCGGCGCCGGGCTGGACGGTGCGGATGCGCCGGACGGACCGTCCGGCCACCCGCCGACTGCTCGTCCTCCCCCACGCCGGGGCGGGACCGGGCACGTACGCACGCCTGCTCGACGGCCTGCCGCCCGACGTGGAACTGCTGGGGGTCACCCTCCCCGGCCGCGAGCACCGCACCGCCGAGCCGCCCGGCACCACCCTCGCCGCGACCGTGTCCGGGGTCCTCGGTGAGCTCGGGCGCCGCGAGCCGCTGCCCACCGTCTACTACGGGCACAGCATGGGCGCGCTGCTGGCCGCCGCGACCGCTCGTGCCGACCCCGCCCGGTGCCGTGCCCTGGTGCTCACCGCGGGGGTGCCGGAGGCCGAGGCCCTGGACCTGCCCGTGGCGCTGGACAGTCCGGAAGGGCTGGAGCTGATGTTCGCCCGGCACCGGGTGCCGATGCGGGCGCTCGACACGGACCTGGCCCGTACCCCCGAGGAGCACCGCCTCGCGCACGACCTGGTCCTGGCCCGGGAGGCCCTGCTCGCCGTCGGCGGGCTGCGGCTCGCCTGCCCGGTCACGGCGATCGGCGGCCGTGACGACCAACTGGCGCCGGCCGCCGCGGTTCCGGGCTGGCGGCGGTACACCACCGGGCCGTTCCGCCACGCGACCGTGAAGGGCGCCCATTTCTTCCCGTTCCTGCCCACCAGCGGACGCACCGTGCTGGCCGCGATCAGCGAGGCGCTGGAACCGGCCCTCCTCGGCGCGGGGCCCGCCGAACCCGCCGGCGCCGTCCGGACCACCCCGACAGGAGCCATTGGATGACCACCCCGGCCAAGGAGCCCTTCCGCGGCGCGCTGAGCCCGGTGACCGAAGAGGTCACCGCCTTCGACCTGCCCGTCACCGGCACCCTGCCACCCGAGCTCACCGGCCGTTTCCTGCGCAACGGGCCCAACCCGCTGGTTCCCGACGAGCCCCGCAACCACCTGTTCCGGGGCGAGGGCATGGTGCACGGTGTGCGCCTGCGCGACGGCAGGGCCGAGTGGTACCGCAACCGCTGGGTGCGCTCCGCCGCGGTCTCGCGCGCCCTCGGCGAACGCAGGCGGCGCGGTGCTGCCGTCGCCCGCGCCGACATCTCGCCCAACACGCATGTCGTCGGGCACGCAGGCCGGATCCTCGCCCTCATCGAGTCGGGGTTCCGCCCGTACGAGCTGAGCCAGGAGCTGGAGACCTACGGCGCCTGCGACTTCGACGGGTCGCTGCCCGCCGGCTTCACCGCGCATCCCAAGCTGGATCCGGAGACCGGTGAGCTGCACGCCGTGGCGCACGCCACCCGGTTCCCCTTCGTGCAGCACCTCGTCGTCTCGCCGTCCGGGCTCGTCACCAGCGTGGTGAACGTCCCGGCGCCGCACCGCCCGGTGATGCACGATTTCGGCCTGACCCGGCGCTACGTGGTCCTGTACGACCTGCCGGTGGTCAACAGCCTGGCGGCCGCAGCGGCCGGGGAGCCGATGGTCTACGACTGGGACGACACCCGGCCGGCGCGGATCGGACTGCTGCCGCGGGGCGGCACCGAGGTGCGGTGGTACGACATCGAGCCGTGCTGGGTCTTCCACACGCTCAACGCCTACGACGACGGCGACCGCGTCGTGATCGATGTGATCCGCTATCCGCGGATGTTCGACGGCCTCCGGCTGGACGGCAACTCCCTTCCGACGCTGGACCGTTGGGTGGTCGACACGGTTTCCGGGAAGGTCACCGAGACCCGGCTGGACGACCGTCCGCAGGAGTTTCCGGGCGTCTCCCCGGACCGGGTCTCGCGGCCGCACCGCTACGGCTACGCCGCCACCGTCCCCGATCTGCACGACTACTTCGGCCCGCACGCGTACGGGAGTGACGCGCAGGCCGCCGGACCGGTCGCCGACGACACCCTGCTCAAGCACGACTTCACCACCGGCAGCACCGAGGTGCGGTCCTTCCGCCGCGGCCACTACACGGCCGAGCCGGTCTTCGTACCGGCGGCGTCCGCGCGCGGCGAGGACGACGGCTGGCTGCTCACCTACGTGTACGACCCCGAGCGGGGCGCCTCCGACCTGGTGGTGCTCTCCGCCGAGGACTTCACCGGCGCGCCCGTCGCGACCGTCCACCTGCCCGCCCGGGTGCCGCTCGGCTTCCACGGCAGCTGGATCCCCGACGAGGCCTGACCGGACCGCCCGAACCGAACCGACCGCAGGAGCCGCGTTGTCCGATCCGACCGACGCCCCCGCCGCCGTCGTCTCCGCCGTGCGGGCCGCCTTCACCACGGGCCGTACCAGGCCCGCCGACTGGCGTGTCCGGCAGCTCACCGCCCTGCGCGCCCTGCTGGACGGCAACCGCCCGGAACTCGCCGACGCGCTCCACCAGGACCTGGGCAAGACCCGAACGGAAGCCCTCGCCGTCGAGGTCGACTTCGTCATCCGGGAGATCGACCTCCTGCTCGGTCATCTCGACACCTGGATGCGGCCGCGACCGGTGACGGTGAGCGGCTGCCCGACCGGTTCGGCGGCGGAGCTGCACCGCGAACCGCTGGGTGTGGTCCTGGTCATCGCGCCGTGGAACTATCCGGTTCAGCTCGCCCTGCTCCCGCTGGCCGGGGCGCTGGCCGCCGGCAACGCGGCGGTGGTCAAACCGAGCGAGCTGGCCCCGGCGTCGTCCGCGCTGCTGGCCCGGCTGCTGCCGCGCCATCTGGACCCGCAGGCCGTCGCCGTGGTGGAGGGCGGCCCGAAGACGGCCCAAGAGCTGCTCGCCGAGCGGTTCGACCACGTCTTCTACACGGGCAGCACGGCCGTGGGCCGCATCGTCATGCGGGCCGCGGCCGAGCACCTCACCCCGGTGACGCTGGAACTCGGCGGAAAGTCCCCCGTCTTCGTCGACCGGGACGCGCCACTCGGGCACACCGCCAAGCGGCTGGTGCGCGCGAAGTTCACCAACGCGGGGCAGGCGTGCGTCGCCCCCGACTACGTCCTCACCGATCCCGCCACGGCCCGGGCGCTCGAACCGGAGCTGGTCCGGGCGCTGCAACGGCTCTACGGGCCGGACCCGTCGACGGCGCCCGGCTACGGGCGCATCGTCAGCACCCGTCACTTCGACCGGCTCACGGGGCTGCTGGGCGCGGGGCGGACCGTCGTCGGCGGCACCGGTGACCGGGTCTCCCGGTACCTGGCCCCGACCGTGCTGGCGGAGGTGCCGGCCGACGCCCCGGTGATGCAGGAGGAGGTGTTCGGGCCGGTGCTCCCCGTCACGGAGGTGGCCGGCCTGGACGAGGCCATCGCCTTCATCAACGGGCGGGAGCGTCCGCTGGCCGTCTACGCCTTCACCGGCAACGACGTCACCCGTCGGCGCCTGGCGGCGGAGACCACCTCCGGAGCCGTGGTGTTCGGCATGCCCGCGGTGCAGGTGATGGCCCCGGAGCTGCCGTTCGGCGGGGTCGGCGCGAGCGGCACCGGTGCCTACCGGGGTCTGCACTCGCTGGCCGCCTTCAGCCATGACAAGCCGGTGCTGGACGTGCCGTTCCGCGCCGCGCCCCGGCGCTGAGCAGCGCCCCGGCCGACGCCCGCAACCGCCCCACACCCGCATTCCCCTCGTGAGGAGACAGACCGCGTGAAGATGCTGTTCGTGGCCGCCGGCAGCCCGGCGACCGTGTTCGCCCTGGCACCCCTGGCCACCGCCGCGCGCAACGCCGGACACCAGGTGGTGATGGCCGCCAACGGGGACATGATGCCGGTCGTCGCATCCATGGGCCTGCCCGCCACCGAGACCACCGATCTGCCCATCAAGGAGTTCATCACCAAGGGCCGGGACGGGAAGCCCGTGGCGATTCCCTCCGGCCCGGGCGAGGAGGCGCACTTCACCGGCAGCTGGTTCGCCCGCATGGCCCTGGCGGGACTGCCACCGCTCGAGGAACTGGCCGAGCGCTGGCGGCCGGACGTGATCGTCGGCGGCACCCTCAGCTATGTGGCGCCGCTGCTCGCGGCCCGGTTGGGTATCCCCCACGTCCGCCAGACCTGGGACGCCATCGACGCGGACGACATCCACGACGGCGCCCGGACCGAGCTCGCCCCGGACCTGCCCGCACTGGGCCTGGACCGGATGCCCGAGCCCGACCTGCTCATCGACATCTGCCCGCCGAGCCTGCGGCCCGCCCAGGCCGCCCCGGCCCTGCCGATGCGGCACATTTCGGCGGTCCGGCACGACGGTCCGCTGGAGCCGTGGATGTACACCCGGGGCGAGCGCCCCCGCATCTGCGTCACCTCCGGCAGCCGTGTCGCGAAGAACAGCTATGACGAGAACTTCGCCTTCCTGCGCACCCTTGCCCGCGATCTGGCCGCGTGGGACGCCGAACTGGTCGTCGCGGCCCCCGAGGCGGTCGCCGAGACCCTGCGTCCCGAACTGCCCGGGGCACGCGTGGGCTGGATGCCTCTGGACGTGGTCGCCCCCACCTGCGACCTGATGGTGCACCACGGCGGTGGCGTCACCACCCTGTCCGGTCTGGCCGCCGGTGTTCCACAGCTGTTGATCCCCAAGGGCGCGGTGCTGCGCACGCCCGCGCGCCGCGTCGCCGACCAGGGAGCGGCGATCACGCTGCTGCCCGGCGAGGACACCCCCGAGGCCGTCGCGACGGCCTGCCGCGACCTGCTGGAGAAGCCCGGCCATCGGCAGCGGGCGGGCGAACTGGCCGCGGAGATCACCCGGATGCCGGCGCCGCCACAGCTGGTCCCCGTACTCGAACAGCTCGCACGCAATTGACCCCTTCGCCAACCGAAAGGACCTCTCCCATGAAGGCACTGGTGCTGTCAGGAGGGTCGGGCACCCGTCTGCGCCCCTTCAGCTACTCGATGCCCAAACAGCTCATCCCCGTCGCCAACACGCCCGTCCTCGTCCATGTCCTGCGCAACATCCAGGAACTGGGCGTCAAGGAGATCGGCGTGGTGGTCGGCGACCGCGGTGCCGAGATCGAGGCGGCGATCGGTGACGGTTCGCGCTTCGGGGCGCGGGTGACGTACCTGCGGCAGGACGCCCCGCGGGGCCTTGCCGACACCGTCGCCGTGGCCCGCGACTTCCTCGGGGACGACGACTTCGTGATGTACCTGGGCGACATCATGCTGCCCGACGGCATCGCCGATGCGGCTGCCGAGTTCAACGCCCGCCGCCCCGCCGCCCAGGTGCTGGTCCACAAGGTCGCCGATCCGCGGGCCTTCGGCGTGGTGGAACTCGGGCCGGACGGCGAGGTGCTGCGGCTGGTGGAGAAGCCCGAACACCCCCGCAGTGATCTCGCCCTGTGCGGGGTGTACTTCTTCACCTCCGCCGTGCACGAGGCCGTGGCCACGATCGCCCCGAGTCCCCGCGGCGAACTCGAGATCACCGACGCGGTGCAGTGGCTGCTGACCCATGGCGCCGACGTCCGGGCCCACCGGTACGACGGCTACTGGAAGGACACCGGCCGGGTGGAGGACGTCCTGGAGTGCAACCGGCACCTCCTCGACCGGGCGGCCCGCTCCGTGTCGGGCGAGGTCGACCAGGACAGCGAACTGGTGGGGGAGGTGGTGGTGGAGCCGGGGGCGCGGATCGTCCGCTCCCGCATCACCGGACCCGTGATCGTGGGTGCCGGCTCGGTCGTCCGGGACAGCCGTCTCGGCCCGTACACCTCGGTGGGCCGTGACTGCGTGGTGACCGCCAGCCGCCTGGAGGACTCCATCGCCCTCGACGGCTCCTCGGTCACCGGCATCGACGGGCTGCGCCACTCCCTCATCGGGCGGTCCGCCTCCGTGGGTGCCGTCCGCGAGGACGGCGACCACGTCCGGCTCGTCGTCGGCGACCACACGCAGGTGGAGGTGGCGGCGTGAGGATCCTGGTCACGGGCGCCGCGGGCTTCATCGGTTCCCATTTCGCGCGCAGCCTGCTGGACAACCACTATCCGCAGTGGACGGACGTCCGGGTCACCGCCCTGGACAAGCTCACCTATGCCGGGAACCGCGACAACCTGCCGGCCGCCCATCCCCGGCTGGAGTTCGTCCACGGGGACATCAACGACCGGGCTCTGCTGGACGAGCTGCTGCCCGGCCACGATGCCGTGGTCCACTTCGCCGCCGAGTCGCACGTGGACCGTTCCCTGGACGGCGCGGGCGACTTCTTCCGGACGAACGTGTGCGGGACGCAGACCCTGTTCGACGCGGTCCTGGCCGCCGGGACACCCCGTGTCGTCCATGTGTCCACCGACGAGGTGTACGGCTCGCTGGCCGAGGGCTCATGGACGGAGGAGAGCCCGCTGCTGCCGAACTCGCCCTACGCCGCGTCCAAGGCCTCCTCCGACCTGGTGGCCCGGGCGTACTGGCGCAGCCACGGGCTGAACGTGTCCGTCACGCGGTGCTCCAACAACTACGGGCCGTACCAGCACCCGGAGAAGCTGATACCGCTGTTCGTCACCAACCTGCTGGAGGGACGGCACGTCCCCCTGTACGGCGACGGCCGCAACGTCCGCGAATGGCTGCACGTCGACGACCACTGCCGGGCCATCGCCCTCGTCCTGGACGGCGGGCGGCCCGGTGCGGTCTACAACATCGGCGGCGGCAACGAGCACACCAACCTCGAAATCACCGGGCGGCTGCTGGAGCTGCTCGGCGCGGGGGAGGAGAAGGTGCTGCGGGTGCCCGACCGCAAGGCGCACGACCTGCGCTACTCCATCGACGACACCAGGATCCGCGAGGAACTGGGATACGCCCCGCGGATCGGCTTCGAGCAGGGCCTCGCCGACACCGTCGCCTGGTACACCGACCACCCGAACTGGTGGAAACCGGTGAAGCACCCGGTGGGCGGTTCCGTCCGCTGACCCCCATCCCCGCATCCGCCCGTACCGACCGAACAGGACCACGGCATGCACATCGTGGGGAACGGCTTCCTCGCACGGAACCTGCGGCCCCTCGCCGGCCGCCACCCCGACACCGTCGCCCTCGCCGCAGGCGTCTCCTGGGCCAGCGGCACCCTCGAGAAGGATTTCGCACGCGAGCGGGAGCTCCTCGCCGACACCGCCCGGCGCTGCGTCGGCACCGGCCGGCGGCTGCTGTTCTTCTCGACGGCCTCCGCGGGTCTGTACGGCCCCCTCGACGGCCCGGCCCGTGAGGACGGTCCCGTCATCCCCGCCACCCCCTACGGCGCGCACAAGCTCGCCCAGGAGGAGCTGCTGCGGGCCAGCGGCGCGGACCACCTGATCCTGCGCCTCAGCCATCTCGTCGGCCCGGGTCAGCCCGAGCACCAGCTCCTGCCGACCCTGGTGCGGAGTCTGCGCGAGGGCACCGTACGGATCCACCGAGGCGCCACCAGGGACCTCATCGCGGTCGCCGACGTGGTCGACGTCATCGACCGCCTGCTGGCGCTTCCGCTGCGGTCCGGCACGGTCAACGTCGCCTCCGGCACGGCGGTCCCCGTCGAGGAGATCGCCGGGCACCTGCGCCGCCGAATGGGCGTCCCGGCAGTCACCGAGTACGTGGACGCCGGTCCGGTCCACCCGCACACCGTGTCCATCGAGAAGTTGCGCGCCCTCGTCCCCGGGACCGCCCCCCTGGGCCTGGACCCCGACTACCCACGCCGGCTCCTGGACGGCTACCTCGCCGAGGCGGAGCCGTGGCCGGCCCGCCTCTGACCCGCGCTCGCCGCCCTCGCCGCCCCGAGACCAAGGAGACACACGCGATGTCCCTCACGTCGCTCCACCCCGCCCCCACCGTGCTCAGGCCACGTCAGAACGCGGACCTCGGCGCCCGCCTCGCCACCTCCGCCGCGGCCGTCGACGGCGTCCACCCGACCGCGGACATCGTCGGCTGGCTGGCCGAACGGAGCAGCGCCCACACCTTCCGCGTCGACCGCATTCCCTTCGCCGCGCTGGACGGCTGGTCGTTCGAACCCGGCACCGGCAACCTGAGGCACCACACCGGCCGGTTCTTCACCGTGGAGGGGCTGCACGTCCGGCAGGAGGGAGAGCCGCTCGGTGACGGCCCCGCCGCCGCCTGGCACCAGCCCATCATCGTCCAGCCCGAAGTCGGCATCCTGGGCATCCTCGCCAAGGAGTTCGACGGGGTACTGCACTTCCTGATGCAGGCGAAGATGGAGCCGGGCAACCCCAATCTCCTGCAGCTGTCCCCGACCGTGCAGGCGACCCGCAGCAACTACACGGGTGCCCACCGCGGCGCAGCCGTTAGGTATCTGGAGCACTTCCGGGGGCCCCTGCGCGGACGGGTGCTCGCCGACTCGCTGCAGTCCGAGCACGGCTCGTGGTTCTACCGGAAGTCCAACCGCAACATGGTGGTCGAGGCGACGGGCGACATCCCGCCGCACGAGGACTTCCGCTGGATGACGCTCGGCCAGATCAACGCGCTGCTCCACCACGACAACACGGTCAACATGGACTCCCGCACCGTGCTGTCCTGCCTGCCCCCGGCCGGCGGCCCGCTGCCCCACGCCGTGCTCGGCGACACCGAGCTGCTCTCCTGGATCACCGGCGAACGCTCCCGGCACCATGTGCGCGCCCTGCGCGTTCCGCTCGCCGGACTGCCCGGCTGGACCACGGACGAGCACGCCATCAGCCACGACGCGCAGCGCTACTTCCAGGTCATCGCGGTCGCCGTGCGGGCGGGCAACCGCGAGGTCTCCGGTTGGACCCAGCCGTTGATCGCCCCCGTGGGCCTCAGTGTCGCGGCCTTCCTGCGGAGGGAGTTCGGGGGCGTGCCCCATCTGCTGGTGCACGCCCGGGTCGAGGGCGGCTTCCTCGACACCGTCGAACTCGGACCGACGGTCCAGTGCACCCCCGGCAACCACGCCCACCTGGACCCGGAGCAGCGCCCCCGCTTCCTCGACGCCGTGCTCGAAGCCCCCGCGGAGGCCGTACGGTACGAGGCCGTCCACGCGGAGGAGGGCGGCCGCTTCTACCACGCCGAGGCCCGCTACCTGATCGTCGACGCCGACGAGGACACGGCGCCCGCCGACCCGCCGCCCGGCTACGCCTGGGTCACGCCCGCCCAGCTGTCCGCCCTGGCACGGCACGGCCACTACCTCAACGTCCAGGCACGCACCCTGCTCGCCTGCCTCAACGCCCTGCCCGGGGCACGGTAGATGACCGACGTCGTACGGATCGGCGTGCTGGGCTGTGCCGACATCGCGGTACGCCGGATGCTGCCCGGGTTCGCCGCGCATCCGGGTACCCGGATCGCGGCCGTCGCCAGCCGCGATCCGGCCAAGGCCCGCCGGACGGCCGCCCGCTTCGGCGGCCGTCCCGTGCACGGCTACGCCGAACTCCTCGCCAGGGACGACGTCGACGCCGTCTACGTCCCGCTGCCCGCCGCCCTGCACGCCGACTGGACCCGCGCCGCCCTGGACGCGGGCAAGCACGTCCTGGTGGAGAAGCCCCTCGCCCAGGACGCGGCCACGGCCGCCGGTCTGTGCGCCCGGGCGCACACGGCCCGACTGGCCCTCGTCGAGAACGTCCTGTTCGTCCACCACCCGCAGCATGCGGCGGTGCGGCGGCTGGTCGCCGACGGCGCGATCGGCGAACTCCGCTCGCTGGAAGCGGCGTTCGCCGTCCCCGCGCCGGGTGAGGGCGACATCCGCTACGACCCGGAGCTGGGCGGCGGCGCCCTGGCCGACATCGGCCTGTACCCGGTCCGCGCCGCCCTGCACCTCCTCGGCGGCGGGCTGCGGGTCGCCGGTGCGCATCTCTCCGCAGGCCTCGGCCGACGCGTGGAGACCTCCGGTGCCGCACTGCTGCGCACCCCGCACGGCGTCGCCGCCCAGCTGCAGTTCGGGATGGCGCATGCCTACCGTTCGGAGTACCAGCTGTGGGGTAGTGAAGGGAGTGTCCGGGTGCAGCGGGCCTTCACTCCGCCCGCCGACCACGTGCCCGACGTCGTCCTCGTGCGGGACGGCCGTACCGAGCGGATCCGGCTGGACCCGTTCGACCAGGTCGCGGCGGCGGTCTCGGCCTTCGCCGCAGCCGTGCGGGAGGCCGCCGCACCCGACGAGGACATGATCGCGCAGGCCGCGTTGCTGGACGCGGTCCGCACCTCGGCGTGACCCACGCCGAAGACGAGACACACACCCTGAGGAGAACCGGACATGGAGCAGCAGACCGCGGTGCGGGCGGAGATCGTGGTGGACGTTATCTGCGCCCACTCGTACATCGGCTGGACCCGGTACGCCCGGGCCGCCGCCCGCCTGCGCGAGGAGGGCGTGGACGTCCGGCTGGACATCCTGCCCTTCGAGCTGGCACCCGGCGCGCCGACCACCGGCAGCCCGCTGCTGGAGGTGCTGCGCCGCGTCTTCGGCGAGCACGCGGTGACCGATGCCCTGGCGCTCGCCGAGCGGGCCGCCGACGAGGGCCTGCGTCTCGACTACGAACGGGCCGTGGCCACCGGCACCTTCGAGGCGCACCGGCTGATCCTGCTGGCCGGCCGCCAGGGTCGCGCCGAAGAGATGACGGAGCGGCTGTTCCGTGCCCACTTCACCGACGGCCTGCACATCGGTGACCCCGAGGTGCTGGCCCGCCTGGCCGCCGAGGTGGGCGTCCGCACCGACGACGAGGCGTCCGCCGGCAGCGCCGAGGAGCTGAAGCAGCGCCTGGAGTACGTCCGCGGCCAGGGCGTGCGGGGCGTTCCCGTGTTCGTCGTCGACGGGGTGCCGCCGATGACCGGCGCGCAGTCCGAGGCCGCCCTCTACGGGGCCCTGCGCTCCGGTGCGGCCCTCGGATAGCCCGGCCCGGACTCGCTGCACGGCACACCTGACACCCAGGCTCACACCCCCCGCGCCCGTTCCCGGGCGGGGGGTGTTTTGCATTCACCTGATGTTCGTCTCACCCTTCTCTGTCGGCCCTGCGAATGCCTGACGAAACATTGCGCAGACCTGAAGGTGCGCGCATTGAAACCGCGTCCGATTCCGAAGAAGCTGATGTCTAGCCTCGCAATCCTTGGCGCGATCGACGCTCGGTTTCTCGCCCGCCATGTTGCCCGGACACCGTCCGTCGGCCTGTTCCGCGGCGCCTCGTCCGCTGCGCGCCGGAACGACTTCTCTTTCTGACTTCGCAATTCCCATCAACAGCTTTCGCATCTCGTCCGCGGGCGCGCCCGCAGGTTCGTCCACACACTGATGCGCTGACTCGGAAGGAATCCCTTACATGGCCGAGGAGAGGAACCTGGACGCCGAAGTGATCGTCGTTGGCGCGGGACCGGCCGGACTCACGCTCGCCGCGGAACTGCGGCTCGCGGGGGTCGACGTCATCGTCCTCGAACGCCTCGACGAGCGCACCGGCGAATCCCGGGGCCTGGGTTTCACCGCGCGGACCATGGAGGTCTTCGACCAGCGGGGAATCCTGTCCCGGTTCGGTGAGGTCGAGACCAGCACGCAGGGCCACTTCGGCGGCCTGCCCGTCGACTTCGGTGTGCTCGAGGGGGCCTGGCAGGCCGCCAAGACCGTGCCGCAGTCCGTCACCGAGACCCATCTGGAGGAGTGGGCCACCAGCCTCGGCGCGGACCTCCGCCGCAGCCACGAGCTGCTCTCCCTCGACGAGGACGAGGACGGCGTCACGGTCGAGGTCCGCGGCCCCGAGGGCACCCACACGCTGCGCACCGCCTACCTGGTCGGCTGCGACGGCGGGCGCAGCACGGTACGCAAGTCCGCGGGCTTCGACTTCCCCGGCACCCCCGCGACGATGGAGATGTTCCTCGCCGACCTGAAGGGCGTCGAGCTCCAGCCGCGCATGATCGGCGAGACCCTGCCCGGCGGCATGGTCATGGTCGGCCCACTGCCCGGCGGCATCACCCGGATCATCGTCTGCGAGCGCGGCACCCCGCCCCGGCGGCGCGACACCCCGCCGCCCTTCACGGAGGTCGCCGACGCCTGGAAGCGGCTGACCGGCGAGGACATCTCGCACGCCGAACCGGTGTGGGTCAGCTCGTTCGGCGACGCGACCCGCCAGGTCACCGAGTACCGCCGCGGACGGGTCATCCTCGCGGGCGACTCCGCGCACACCCACCTGCCGGCCGGCGGACAGGGCATGAACACCAGCATCCAGGACGCCGTGAACCTCGGCTGGAAGCTCGCCGCAACCGTCAAGGACCGGGCCCCGCGGGACCTGCTGGACACCTACCACAGCGAGCGGCACGCAGTGGGCCGGCGGCTGCTGATGAACACCCGTGCCCAGGGCCTGCTCTTCCTCAGCGGCCCCGAGATCCAGCCGCTGCGCGACGTGTTCAGCGAACTCATCCGGTTCGAGGACGTCAGCCGGCACCTCGCCGCCATGGTCAGCGGCCTGGAGATCTCGTACGACGTGGGCAGCGGCACCCACCCGCTGCTCGGCAGGCGCATGCCGCACCTCGACCTGACCGTCGGCGACCGCCGGACCAGCAGCACCGAGCTGCTGCACTCCGCCCGTGGCGTGCTCCTGGACCTCGCGGACAACCCGAAGCTGCGTGCCCGGGCCGCCGCCTGGTCCGACCGGGTGGACGTGGTCACCGGCCTGCCGGCGGCCGTCTCCGAGGCCGGCGGGCTGCGCGGCACCACGGCCGTACTGATCCGCCCCGACGGCTACGTCGCCTGGGCCGCGCCCGGCACCCACCACGACCTGCCCATGGCGCTGGAGCGCTGGTTCGGCCGGCCCCGGTCGGCGTGACCGGCCGTGCACGGGCAATCGGACCGTACATCGACCCAAGGAGCACCCATGGCCACGCCGGCAGCAACGATCACCCGCGTCCAGGCGGGTTCGGCGGAGGAGCGGCGGGACGTCGTACAGGCGGCCCGTGACGTCTTCGCCCGCGAGGGCTGGACGCACACCACTGCCGAGGACATCGCCGCCCGGGCGGGCGTCGCACCGGAGACGGTCGAGCACTACTTCCGGGACAAGGAGCGGCTGCTGCTGTCCGTCCTGCTGGAGAGCGCCGCCCAGGTCGCCGCCGCGCTGACCGTCGCAGCCGAGGAACACCTGGTCGAGGTCACCGACCTGGAGCGGGACCTCGCCGCGCTCGGTCGCGCCTGGCTCGCGCCGCTGACGGACTTCCCCGAGCACTTCGCCATCATCCGGCACATCGGTGCCGAGATCGGCCGGTTGCCCGCCGGGCTGCTGGAGATGTGGCAGAGCGCGGGACCCCGGCAGGCCCGGCGGGAGCTGGGACGCCGGCTCGAACGCCTCGCGGAGCTGGGGCTGCTGGACATCACCGACGCCGACCACGCCGCCGAGCGGTTCATCCAGCTGGTCACGGGCGGGGTCGTCCAGCGCTCCTTCCACGGAGCGTGCCCGCTCCCGGAGTTCGAGACCGACACGCTCGTCGGCCGCGGAGTGGCCGACTTCATCCGCCTGTTCAGCCCCGCAGCTCCCCGTTGAACCACGAAAGAGAGACGAGATGCACAGCACCCTGATCGTGGCCCGGATGGACCTCGCCTCGAGCGCGGACGTCGCCCGGCTCTTCACGGAGTTCGACCGGACCGAAATGCCGCACCGTATGGGCACCCGACGCCGCCAGCTCTTCGCATACCAGGGCCTGTATTTCCATCTGCAGGACTTCGACGCGGACAACGGCGGTGAACTCATCGAGGAAGCCAAGACCGACCCGCGGTTCGTTCAGATCAGCCAGGATCTCAAGCCGTTCATCGAGGCCTACGACCCGAAGACCTGGCGTTCCCCGGCCGATGCCATGGCCACACGTTTCTACGACTGGACGGCTTCTCGGTGAATCCGTCGTACGCCGATATGAGGGGAGGCGCTCACTCGTGGGCCGCCGTGTAGTGATAACGGGAGTCGGGGTGCTGGCGCCGGGCGGTATAGGCGTCAAGAATTTCTGGAATCTGCTGAGCGATGGACGCACGGCGACCAGGGGCATCACCTTCTTCGACCCCACCCAGTTCCGCTCCAGGGTCGCGGCGGAGGCCGACTTCGACCCCGAGCTGCACGGGCTGACTCCGCAGGAGATCCGCCGCATGGACCGCGCCGCCCAGTTCGGCGTGGTGGCTGCGCGTGAGGCGCTCGCCGACAGCGGGCTCGACCTCGCCGGGTTCGACCCGCACCGCACCGGGGTCACCATCGGCAGCGCGGTCGGCGCGACCACCGGACTCGACGACGAGTACCGGGTCGTCAGCGACGACGGCCGTCTCGACCTGGTCGACCACCAGTACGCCCCGCCGCACCTCTACAACTACTTCGTGCCGAGCTCGTTCTCGGCCGAGGTCGCCTGGGCGGTCGGTGCCGAGGGCCCGGCCACCGTGGTGTCCACCGGCTGCACCTCCGGGCTCGACTCGGTCGGTCACGCCGTCGAGCTGATCCGCGAAGGCACCGCCGACGTGATGGTCGCCGGCGCCACCGATGCCCCGATCTCGCCGATCACCATGGCCTGCTTCGACGCGATCAAGGCGACCACGCCGCGCAACGACGATCCCGAGCATGCCTCACGCCCCTTCGACGGCACCCGCAACGGCTTCGTCCTCGGCGAGGGCGCCGCCGTCTTCGTCCTGGAGGAACTCGACAGCGCCCGGCGGCGGGGAGCGCACATCTACGCGGAGATCGCGGGCTACGCCTCCCGCTGCAACGCCTTCCACATGACGGGCCTGCGCCCCGACGGCCGCGAGATGGCCGAGGCGATCAAGGTGGCGCTGGCCGAGGCGCGGATGAACCCCGAAGAACTCGACTACATCAACGCGCACGGCTCCGGGACCAAGCAGAACGACCGCCACGAGACCGCGGCGTTCAAGCTGAGCCTCGGCGAGCACGCCTACCGCACCCCGGTGAGCTCCATCAAGTCGATGGTGGGCCACTCGCTGGGCGCGATCGGCTCGATCGAGATCGCCGCGTCCGTGCTGGCCATGGAGAACAACGTGGTGCCGCCCACGGCGAACCTGCACACCCCCGACCCCGAGTGCGATCTCGACTACGTCCCGCTCGTCGCGCGGGATCAGCTGACCGACGCGGTGCTCACGGTCGGCAGCGGATTCGGCGGGTTCCAGAGCGCGATGGTGCTGGCCCGCCCCGAGAGGAGTGTCTCGTGAGTGCCAGGACAGTCGTCACCGGTGTCGGTGTCGCCACCGCCAACGGGCTCGGCGTGGAGGAATTCTGGTCCGCCACCCGGGTCGGGAAGAACGCCATCGGCCCCATCGCCAGGTTCGACGCCGCGCAGTACCCGGCCCGGCTCGCCGGTGAGATCCGCGGCTTCGAGGTCGGGGACCACCTGCCGAGCAGGCTGATCCCGCAGACCGACCGGATGACCCAGCTCGCCCTGGTCGCCGCCGACTGCGCCTTCGCGGACGCGGACGTGTCGCCCGGCGACATCCCCGAGTACGACATGGGCGTCGTGACGGCCTCCACCTCGGGCGGGTTCGAGTTCGGCCAGAACGAACTCAAGAAGCTGTGGAGCCAGGGCAGTCGGTACGTCAGCGCCTACCAGTCCTTCGCCTGGTTCTACGCGGTCAACAGCGGCCAGATCTCCATCCGCAACGGCATGCGCGGGCCCAGCGGCGTGGTCGTCAGCGATCACGCCGGCGGACTCGACGCCATCGCCCAGGCGCGCCGGCAGATCCGCAAGGGCAGCAAGCTGATCGTCTCGGGCGGCTTCGACGCCTCGGTCTGCCCCTGGGGCTGGGCCGCGCAACTCGCCGGCGGCCGGCTTTCCACCAGCGAGGAGCCCGACCGGGCCTATCTGCCCTTCGACGACAACGCCCAGGGCTACGTGCCCGGCGAGGGCGGCGCGCTGCTGATCCTGGAGGAGGAGCGCACGGCCCGCGAACGCGGCGCGGAGAACATCTACGGCGAGATCGCCGGCTACGGGGCCACCTTCGACCCCAGGCCCGGCAGCGGCCGTGAGCCCGGCCTGCGCCGTGCGATCGAGATCGCGCTCGCCGACGCCGGAGTCGAGGCCGGCGACGTCGACGTGGTGTTCGCGGACGCCGCCGCCACCCCGTCGCTGGACCGCCAGGAGGCCGAGGCCATCGCCGCCGTCTTCGGTCCGTTCGGGGTTCCGGTCACCGCGCCCAAGACGATGATCGGCCGTCTGTACTCGGGCGCCGCCCCGGTGGACGTGGTCTCCGCACTGCTCGCCATCCGCGAGGGGCTGATCCCGCCCACCACCAACGTGGAGCGGTCGACCTCGTACGACATCGACCTGGTGACCGGGCAGCCGCGTACCGCCTCGGCACGCACCGCACTCGTGCTGGCCCGCGGCTACGGCGGCTTCAACTCGGCGCTCGTGGTCCGCGCGACCGACTGACCGCTCCTTCCCCGCGTCCGCCCGGATGCGGCACACCTCATGAAAGGACCCCATGTCCGAGCAGAAGTTCACCCTGGAGGACCTCAAGCGCATCCTGCGTGAGGGCGCCGGCACCGACGAGGGCGTCGACCTCGACGGCGACATCCTCGACACCGACTTCGAGGAGCTGGGCTACGAGTCGCTGGCCCTGCTGGAGACCGGCGGCCGGATCGAGCGCGAGTACGGCATCTCGCTGGACGACGACATCTTCACCGACAACCGCACCCCGCGCAGCCTCGTCGTGGCCATCAACGGGTACCTCCAGGAACTCGTCGCGCCGTAGCCCCACCTGGGCCCCCACCCCCACATCGGCCGCCCCATCCCCGCTCGGGCCGCCTCAGCTCCACCGCGGCCGCCGGCCCCACCCGGCGGCCGCTTCCGTCACCTTGCCCCTCCCCCTTTTGGAGAGAAGAGAACATGCCGCAGCAGGATCAGCGGGTCGCCCTCGTCACCGGTGCCACCAGCGGAATCGGGCTCGCCGTCGCCCGTCTGCTGGCCGCCGGGAACCACCGTGTGTTCATCGGCGCGCGCAACGCCGAGAACGTGGCCCGGACCGTCAAGGAACTCCAGGCCGAGGGCCTGGACGTGGACGGCAGCACCGTCGACGTCCGCTCGGACGACGACGTCGACGCCTTCGTGCAGGCCGCCGTGAACCGTTTCGGAACCGTCGACGTGCTGGTGAACAACGCCGGCCGCAGCGGCGGCGGGGTCACCGCCGACATCGACAGCGAGCTGTGGCACGACGTGATCGACACCAACCTCAACAGCGTCTTCCGGGTCACGAAGGCGGTGCTGAACACCGGCGGCATGCGCACCAAGGACCGGGGCCGCATCATCAACATCGCCTCGACCGCCGGCAAGCAGGGCGTCGTCCTGGGCGCTCCGTACTCGGCCTCCAAGCACGGTGTCGTCGGCTTCACCAAGGCCCTCGGCAACGAGCTGGCCCCGACCGGCATCACCGTCAACGCGGTCTGCCCGGGCTACGTCGAGACGCCGATGGCGCAGCGGGTCAGGCAGGGCTACGCCGCCGCCTACGACGCCACCGAGGAGCAGATCCTGGCGAAGTTCCAGGCGAAGATCCCGCTCGGCCGTTACTCCACGCCGGACGAGGTCGCCGGTCTGGTCGGCTACCTGGCCTCCGACACCGCCGCCTCCATCACCGCGCAGGCCCTCAACGTCTGCGGCGGGCTCGGCAACTTCTGACGGTCCCGTCCAACGCCCTTCGCCCAAGGAGAAGTTCACGATGACGACCCGTGAGGTCGAGCACGAGATCACCGTTGCCGCACCGGCCGAGGCCGTCTACCGGCTCATCGCCGAGGTGCGGAACTGGCCGCGCATCTTCCCGCCCACCATCTACGTCGACCACGTCGAACAGGACGGTGACACCGAGCGCATACGGATCTGGGCCACCGCCAACGGCGAGGCCAAGAACTGGACGTCGCGCCGGATCCTCGACCGGGAGAACCTGCGGATCGAGTTCCGCCAGGAGGTCAGCACCCCGCCGGTCGCCGCCATGGGAGGCACCTGGATCATCGAGCCCCTCTCCGCGACGGAGTCCCGGGTGCGACTGCTGCACGACTACCGGGCCGTCGACGACGATCCCGAGGGTCTGGAGTGGATCGACGAGGCCGTCGACCGCAACTCCCGCTCCGAGCTGGCAGCGCTGAAGAAGAACGTCGAACTCGCCCACGCCGCCGAGGGCCTGACCTTCTCCTTCGAGGACACCGTGCACATCGCGGGTTCCGCCAAGGACGTCTACGACTTCATCGACGAAGCCGACCGGTGGTCCGAGCGGCTGCCGCACGTGGCGACCGTCCGGCTCACGGAGGACACTCCCGGCCTGCAGACACTGGAGATGGACACCCGCGCCAAGGACGGTTCGACGCACACCACCAAGTCGTACCGGGTGACCTTCCCGCACCGGAGGATCGCGTACAAGCAGGTCACCCTGCCGGCGCTGATGACCCTGCACACCGGCTACTGGACGTTCGCCGACACGGAGACCGGCGTCGCCGCCTCCTCGCAGCACACCGTCACGATCAACACCGCGAACATCGCGCGGATTCTGGGCGAGGACGCCACGGTCGAGGACGCCAAGACCTTCGTCCGGGACGCCCTGAGCACCAACAGCCGCGCCACCCTAGGCCACGCCAAGGACTACGCGGAAGCCCGGGCCTGACCATGACCCAGGGCTGCATCACCACTCAGGTGATCGTGGTCGGCGCGGGTCCGGTCGGACTGATGCTCGCCTGCGAGCTGCGGCTCGGAGGCGCGGACGTCGTGGTCCTGGAGCAGCTGACCGAACCGACCACGGAATCGCGGGCCTCCACCCTGCACGCCCGCACCATGGAGATCCTCGACGGGCGGGGCCTGCTGGACCCGCTGGGGAAGATCTCCGACGAGCCGCGCGGTCACTTCGGCGGCCTCCCGTTGGACCTGACCCTTCCCAGCTCCCACCCGGGCCAGTGGAAGGTCCTGCAGACCCGGCTGGAGGAACTGCTGGGGGCCCGGGCCGCAGAGCTGGGCGCGGACGTGCGGCGCGGTCACGAGGTGACCGGGTTGCGGATCACCGATGCCGGGGCCGAGGCGGAGGTGCGCGGCCCGGCCGGGCGGACCCTGCTGCTCCGGGCCCGGTACCTGGTCGGCTGCGACGGCGAGGACAGCGCCGTGCGCCGGCTCGGCGGCTTCGACTTCCCCGGTACCGACGCCGCCCGTGAACTGCTCCGCGCGGACGTGGCGGGCGTTCAGATTCCCAACCGGCGGTTCGAACGGCTGCCTGCGGGACTGGCCATCGCGGCCCGCCGTCCCGACGGCGTGACCCGGGTGATGGTGCACGAGTTCGGTGCCCGGCCGCGGCCCGGCCGGCCGGAGTTCGCCGACGTCGTGGACGCCTGGAAGCGGGTCACCGGTGAGGACCTCGGCGTCGGCACATCGCTGTGGGTGAACTCCTTCGGCGACGCGAACCGTCAGGTCACCGCCTACCGGCGCGGCCCGCTGCTGCTGGCCGGCGACGCCGCCCACCGGCAGATGCCGATCGGCGGCCAGGCCCTCAACCTCGGCCTCCAGGACGCGGTCAACCTCGGCTGGAAACTGGCCGCCCGGGTCACCGGGCGCGTCCCCGACGGCCTGCTGGACACCTATCACACCGAGCGGCATCCGGTCGGTGCCCGGGTGCTCGGCAACATCGCAGCCCAGGCGCGACTGCTGCTCGGCGGCCCCGAGGTCAACGCCCTGCGCGAGGTGCTGGCCGAGCTGATGCCGCTGGAGAACGTCCGAACCCGGCTGGCCGGGATGATCTCCGGACTCGACATCGCGTACGACATGGGTGGCGGCGCCGGCCGGCCGCCGACCGGACAGCGGCTGCTGCCCCGCGAGGCCGCCCTCCGGGGCACCCCCGTGCGCACCGCCGAGCTGCTGCGCACCGGGCAGGGCCTGTTCATCGTGCCGCCCGGTGCCACCGAGCTGTACACCGCGGCAGCGCCCTGGGCGGAGCTGGTGCGCACCGTGGACGGCGGCCCCGGGGACACCGAGGCCCTGCTCGTGCGGCCCGACGGCTACGTGGCCTGGGCAGGCACCGGCGCCGCGCAGGGCACGGCGGCGCTGCGGCGCTGGTTCGGCGAGCCCTCCGCCGCGGGACCCGACACCGCCGGACCTGTCACCGCCGGATCCGTCACCGCCGTCGTGGGTCCGGCGCGCGTGGCCCGGACGTCCGCCCCCGTAACCCCGAAGAACTGGAGAACCGACATGGCTAAGCTCACGGGCAGGACCGCGCTGGTCACCGGCGCGAGCCGCGGCATGGGACGCGCCACCGCCCTGCGGCTGGCGGCCGAGGGTGCACTGGTCGCCGTGCACTACACCAGCAGCGAGGACGCCGCGGCCGACGTGGTCGAGACGATCGAGAAGGACGGCGGCCGTGCCTTCACCGTCCGCGCCGAACTGGGCGTCCCCGGCGACGTCCACGAGCTCTTCCTCGGTCTGGAGGAGGGGCTGCGCGAACGGACCGGCTCCACCGATCTCGACATCCTGGTCAACAACGCGGGCGTGATGGGCGGCGTCAAGCCGGAGGACACCACGCCGGAGACGTTCGACCGGATCTTCGCGGTCAACGCCAAGGCGCCGTTCTTCCTCGTCCAGCGGGCCCTGAAGAACCTGCGGGACGGCGGACGCGTCATCAACATCTCCTCCGGACTGACGCGCGTCGCGAACCCGGACGAGATCGCCTACGCCATGACCAAGGGCGCCGTCGAACAGCTGACGCTGCACTTCGCCAAGCACCTCGGACCGCGCCGCATCACCGTCAACAGCGTCGCGCCGGGCATCACCCGCAACGGCAACCCGGTCTTCGACATCCCCGAGGCGGTCGAGCAGATGGCGCAGCTGTCCGCCTTCGGCCGGGTCGGCGAGCCCGAGGACATCGCCGACGTGGTGGCCTTCCTCGCCACCGACGAGGCCCGCTGGATCACCGGTGCCTTCATCGACGCCACCGGCGGCACCCTACTGGGCTGACCAGCCCGGCACCCCGACCGGCCGGCCACGGACATCCCCCGACGTGGCCGGCCAACCTTCCCCACCCGGCCGCCGAGGCCGCCGCCGAAGCGGCCGGGCGCCCCTCGACCACCCTTCCGGCGGAGCGGGACCATGACCTTTTCGACGCACACGCGCACCACCACCCCGTCCGACGGCCGCCTCTCACCGGCCCTGTGGGGCCTGCTCTTCGTGCTCGCGGGCAACATGCTGATCGACGCCCTGGAGGTGTCCGTCGCCCTCGTGGCCCTGCCCGACATCGGCACGGACCTGGGGCTCGCCCCCACCCAGCTCCAGTGGGTGATCAGCGGATTCGCCGCAGGTTTCGGTTCACTGCTGCTGTTCGGTGGCCGCGTCGTCGCGATCCTCGGCCGGAGGCCCGTCTACCTGGCCGCCCTCCTGGTCTTCGCCGCGGCCTCCCTGGCCGGCGCCCTCGCCGAGGGCCCGGAACTGCTCATCGCCACCCGGTTCGTCAAGGGATTCTGCGCCGCGCTCACCGCGCCCACCGGGCTCGCGATCATCGTGTCGGCGTTCCCGGAGGGCCCCGCCCGCAGCCGGGCGATCTCGGTCTACTCCCTGTTCGGCGCGGGCGGATTCGCCACCGGCCTGCTGGTCTCCGGGTTTCTCACCGGGATCGGCTGGCGCTGGACGTTCGCCTTCCCGGCCCCGGTCGCGCTGCTGCTGTTCCTCGCCGCCCTGCGTCTGGTCCCCGCCGAAGCCGCGGGCCGCGCCAGGCCGCGCCGCTACGACGTGGCAGGCGCCCTCACCCTCGCGGCCACGTGCCTGTGCCTCGTCCTGGCGATCAGCTGCGGACCGCGGGCGGGCTGGAACGACCCGCGCACCCTCGGCGGGTTCGCCCTGGCCGCGGTCTTCGCCCTCGCGCACGTACGGGTGGAACGGACGTCCCCGGAACCCCTGCTCCACCTGGACCTCCTTCGGTACGGGACCCTGGTGCGTTCGGCGCTCGGCGCCGCGGCGCTCAACGGCTCGTATCTGAGCCTGCTCCTGCTGAGCACCCTCCAACTGCAGCAGCGCGCCGGGCTCAGCCCCCTGCAGACCGGACTCGCCTTCCTGCCGGCGAGTGCACCGCTCGTACTCAGCGCCCTGTTCTCCGGCCGGATGGCCGCCCGGTTCGGCGCCGCCCGGCTGATCGCCGCCGGTGCCGCCGCCGCGCCGCTGGGCTATCTGCTCTACCCCGGTGACACCCGCACCCAGCTTCGGTACGCGACGGATGTGCTGCCCACGATGCTGCTGCTCGGCGCCGCGTTCGTCCTCGCCTTCGCCGCCTTCCACATCCAGGCCACCGCGGCCGTTCCGGCACACCGTCAGGCGGAGGCGAGCGGGCTGTACCAGACCGCCGTCCAGCTGGGGGCCGCACTGGCCGTCGCCCTGACCGCCGCGGTGTGCGCCTGCGCGGGCCACCGCCCGGCGCTGTGGCTGGTCATCGCCATCGGCCTGGCCGGTCTCCTCGTCGCCCTGCCGGGCCTGCGCCGCACCCACCGACCTTCCACCCCCTCCACCAGCACCACCTGAAAGGAAGCCCGATGACCAACGGACCCCTGCGCCTCGCGCTGATCAACAGCAGTGTTCGCGAGGGCCGCTTCGGCCCCGTGGTCGGCAACTGGTTCGCCGCCCAGGCAGCCGGACGCCCCGACCTGACGGTCGACGTGATCGACCTGGCGGACCACGAGCTGCCGCACGCGCTGTCGTTCAACCCGGCCCCGGCGGCCGCCGAGGCGCTGGCCCAGGTGTCACCGCGCCTCGCGGAAGCCGACGCGTTCGTCGTCGTGACGCCCGAGTACAACCACAGCTTCCCGGCCTCGGTCAAGCAGTTGATCGACTGGCACTCCGTCCAGTGGCGCGCGAAGCCGGTCGGCTTCGTCTCCTACGGCGGTCTCTCCGGCGGTCTGCGCGCGGTGGAGCAGCTGCGGCCCGTCTTCGCCGAGTTGCACGCGGTCACGGTGCGCGACGTCGTCAGCTTCCACAACGCCTGGGAGCAGTTCGGGCCGGACGGCAGCCCGAAGGACGAGACGGGCCCGGCGGGCGCCGCCAAGGTCCTCCTCGACCAGCTCGTGTGGTGGGGCACCGCCCTGCGTGAGGCGCGTACCCGGAACCCGTACCAGGCCTGATGCGGCGAGCACACCGGGCGGGGCACCGCGCCCCGCCCGGTGCCCCGCCGAACGCCCCGCCCCGTGCTGCCTTGTCCAGTTCTGTCCCGCCCGCCCGCCGCTCCCTCGTCCTCCGTTGCCTCCCGCGTCAGCGGACCCCGGTGCCCACCCCCGCAGGGCCGCCGCCCGACCACCGACCCAGAAAGGGTGTGACCACACCATGCCTGCAGCGCACGAGACGATCCAGTCCCGCATCGACGAGCTGGCCGAGATCAAGGAGTCCGCGCGGTGCGGTCCGGACCCCGCAGCCACCGAACGTCAGCACGCGAGGGGCAAGCTGACGGCCCATGAGCGCGTCGCGCTCCTGCTGGACAAGGGGTCCTTCAACGAGGTCGAACCCCTGCGCCGGCACCGGGCATCCGGCTTCGGCCTGGAGCACAGGAAGCCCTACAGCGACGGCGTCGTCACCGGCTGGGGCACGGTCCACGGCCGTACCGTCTTCGTCTACGCCCACGACTTCCGGATCTTCGGCGGCGCGCTGGGCGAGGCGCACGCCGAGAAGATCCACAAGGTGATGGACCTGGCGGAGGCCGCCGGCGCCCCGCTGGTCTCGCTCAACGACGGGGCCGGTGCCCGCATCCAGGAAGGCGTCTCGGCGCTGGCCGGCTACGGCGGCATCTTCCAGCGCAACACCCGGGCCTCGGGCGTCATCCCCCAGATCAGCGTCATGCTCGGTCCGTGCGCGGGCGGCGCGGCCTACTCCCCCGCGCTCACCGACTTCGTGTTCATGGTCCGCGACACCTCGCAGATGTTCATCACCGGCCCCGACGTCGTCAAGGCGGTCACCGGTGAGGAGATCACACAGAACGGCCTGGGTGGCGCCGATGTCCACGCGGGCACGTCGGGCGTGGCCCATTTCGCCTACGACGACGAGGAACAGTGCATCGAGGACGTGCGCTACCTGCTGTCGCTGCTGCCGGCCAACAACCGTGAGCTGGCGCCCGTGGTGCGCTCCGAGGACCCTGCCGACCGGCTCACCGAAGCCCTCCTGGACCTCGTCCCGGCCGAAGCGGGGCGGTCGTACGACATCCGGCGTGTCATCGAGGAAGTCGTCGACGACGGCGAGTACTTCGAGGTGCACCCTGCCTGGGCGCCCAACATCGTCTGCGCCCTGACCCGCCTCGACGGCCATGTGGTCGGCTTCGTCGCCAACCAGCCCGCCTCCATGGCGGGCGTGCTGGACATCGAGGCGTCCGAGAAGGCGGCGCGTTTCGTGCAGTTCTGCGACGCCTTCAACATTCCGCTGGTGACGCTGGTGGACGTACCCGGCTTCCTGCCGGGCGTGGACCAGGAGCACAACGGGATCATCCGGCGCGGCGCGAAGCTGCTGTACGCGTACTGCAACGCCACCGTGCCCCGGATCTCTCTGGTGCTGCGCAAGGCGTACGGCGGCGCGTACATCGTCATGGACTCCCGTTCCATCGGAGCCGACCTCGCGCTGGCCTGGCCCACCAACGAGATCGCCGTGATGGGTGCCGAGGGCGCTGCCAACGTCATCTTCCGCCGGGAGATCAACGCGGCGGCCGACCCCGACGCGGTCCGCGCACAGAAGATCAAGGAGTACCAGGACGAGCTGATGCACCCCTACTACGCGGCCGAACGCGGTCTGATCGACGACGTCATCGACCCGCGCGAGACCCGCTCGGTGCTGATCCGCTCGCTGGAGATGCTGCGCGCCAAGCACGCCGACCTGCCCTCCCGCAAGCACGGCAACCCCCCGCAGTGACAGAAGCGACAGCAGTGACAGTGACAGGAGTGTCAGAAGTGCCAGGAGGAGTGACAGGAGTGACAGGAGTGGCGGAAGCGCAGGCAGGCGCGGCGACCGGGACAGGCTCCCTTCTCGACGCGGCAGGCGCCGTCCGCGTCGAGAAGGGGACGCCCACGGAGGAGGAACTGGCCGCGCTCATCGCGGTTCTGCTGTCCCGCTCGGCCGGGACGGCGGCCGAGGAGGACGTGTCCCCGGCGCCGCCCCGCTGGCGTCGGCCCGAGCAGGCCGCCGGCCACCGCACCCCGCGCAGCTGGCGGGCGGCCCGTGCCCTGTGGAGCTGAGAGCGCCCGCGGGGACAGCCGGAACGACACGAAGCGTCATCGACACCGAAAGAGGGGCACTGCGTGACCACGACCTTGGAAGGACTGGCAGAGGAACTTGCGACCGAGTCGGCGGTGCTTCGCCACCAGGTGGGCGAGTTCAGTGAGCTGGCGGTGCTTCGCCGCCAGGTTCGCGAGCTCACGGACCGGGCCGCGATCAGTGAGCTGATCGACCGCTATGTGGTTCTGCTGGACACCCAGGACGAGAACGGTTTCGACGAGTCCTGGCCCGGCACCGTCTTCACCGAGGACGTGCGGCTGCACTTCCCCATCGGCACCCACGAGGGGATCGCGGGCGTGGCGGAGTTCCACCTCGCGGCCAAGCAGAAGTTCGACAGGACCCTGCACCTGAGCGCGAACCATGCCGTCCGCCTCGACGGAGACCGGGCGCAGGTCAGGTTCCATCTGATCGCGACCCATGTGCACCACGACAGCGGGGCGCCGCTCTTCGACATCGGTGGCCACTACACGGGCGAGGCCGTGCGCACGACGGCCGGCTGGCGGTTCCGGGAGTGGGGCTTCCACCTCACCTGGGCGTCGGGTCCCGGTCCGGACGGCAAGCCCGTCATGTGAATCGCCTCCGGCGGCCACTTCGCCGCCCCACCCGGCAAGGGCGCCGGCGGCGGGAGCCCGGTGCTCCCCCCGGCCGGCGCCCGGCGGGCCGTCAGCGCCCGGCGAAGATCTGCAGCAGTTCCGCGGGGAAGGCGCCCGTCGCAGCGGCAGTGCCGGCGACGACGCCCGCCAGCTCGGTCAGCCGGGTCACGCCGGTGAGCCCCAGGGCCTCGTACGGAGCCCGGTCCAGCCGGTCCGTCTCGTCCTCGATGTCCTCGCGCAGCCGCACCCCCGCCGCCGTCAGGCGCCCCTCGGCGTCCATCAGGCCGCGGACGCGCAGCCGGTCCTCGGCGCCGGCCCAGTCCTCCTCCGTCCAGCCCCGCTTGCTCATGACGATCTCCTTCGGCATGCCGCTGCTGCTCGCCGAGTGGGAGACCAGGGCGTCGATGCCGCCGAGTTCGGCGGTCTGCAGCGCCGCGATGTGGCAGTCGCCGCGGTGCTCGCGCAGCAGCGTGGCGGCGTACCACAGCGCCAGGTGCGGCTCCTCGGGCACCGGCTGGTCGGCGTGGGCGGAGTACATCGGACGCCCTGCCCGGACGCCCGCGCGGGCGGCCCGCAGGGCCAGCTCTGCGGCCTCGGCCATCTCCGGACCGGTGACGAGGGATTCGCCCAGATGGCGGCGGAGTGTGGCGTCGGCCGCGCGCAACCTCAGCTCCAGGACGATGGTGGGGGAGGCCTGGGTCCACACCCACGGGATGTGCCGGGCGATCAGCTCGTGCCGGAAGCCGTAGAACGCGGCCGTGACCACGCCGGGACCCACCGGTCCCAGGGCAGCGGAACGGCCCGCCAGATAGACGGCCATCGAGTCGTCGATGCCGTGGTCGGCCAGCCCGATTTCGAGGTCGGGGGAGAAGTAGACGGTCGAGTGCAGCGAGTTGAGGGTGTCCTGGCAGCGTCGCCCGACCTGCGCAGGCAGCGGGGTGATGGTCATGGTCATGTCGGTGACGCTATCGGCGGACATCAGCCACTAGAAGTGGATTAACCAACACATATAGAAATTCCCGCATATCTAACCTGAACTTATCGTATTTCACCGTCCCACCCCTCTTTCCGAAACAGGAAGAACACCATGACGCTGCCTGTATCGCCTGAGGGCTCGCCAGTTCACGACATCGTCCTCGACGCGGCGGGCGTCCCGATCTCCGCGCTGCTCGCCGAGCCGCGGCAGACACCGCCCCGCGCGACCGTGGTCGCCGTTCACGGCGGCGGAATGAGCGCGGGCTACTTCGACAGCCGGGCCCGGCCCGGGCACTCGCTCCTGGCACTCGGAGCCCAGCTCGGGTACACCGTGCTCGCGGTGGACCGCCCCGGCTACGGCCACTCGGCCCTCCAGCTGCCCGACGGGCAGGCCGTGCACGACCAGGCGGCCACCCTGCACGCCGCGCTGGCCCACTTCGCCGCCCGCCACGACACCGGCGCGGGCCTCTTCCTCCTTGCCCACTCCAACGGCGGCAAGCTGGCACTGGCCGCCGCCGCCCGGGACGACAGCGCACTGCTCGGCCTCGACATCTCCGGACTGGGCAGCCGCCTCGCCGTGGAGCGGCACCAGCTGCCCGGCCCGGACGGGCACGGAGACTGGCGCCGGCACTGGGGCGCCCTGCGGCTCTACCCGCCGGACGCCTTCCGGCTCAGCGGCGCCCTCGTACGGCCCGTTCCGCTCGAGGAGGCGCGTGAGGGACCGCTGTGGCCGGAGCTGTACCCCGACATCGCCGCGCGGGTCCCGGTACCGGTCCGCTTCACGTTCGCCGAGCACGAGCGGTGGTGGCGGTTCGACGAGGAGGCCGTCGCTGCCCTGAGGGAGCCGCTGGCCGCACCGAGGGTGACCGTCGACATCCAGCCGGATGCCGGGCACAACATCAGCCTCGGCTGGGCGGCCCGCACCTACCACCTGCGTGCCCTGGGCTTCCTCGAGGAGTGCCTCCTCGCCCGGGACGCCGCGCCGCCCAGCCGCGGACCGCAGCCTCCCGGCCCGGCGCCCCTCTCCCGCGGGCCCGCGGTGACCGTTCGGACCCGACCGCTCGCGAAAGGAAGGCAGACGTGAGTCACGACGTTCTCGTGGAGGGGCAGCGGGCCCTCGAGGAGCCCGACACCCGACGGCCCGCGCTGCTCGCCGGGGAAGAAGGGGAGACCCCTGACCAGTACATCTTCCGTGGCATCGACTGAGCCGCAGCAGACCGGGCCGCGCGGCGGCGGGGAGCGGACGGGGCCGCCCGGCGGCGGGAGAACGGCGGCGAAGCGTGCCTTCGCCGGCGTCTTCCGGTCCCTGACGGTTCGCAACTTCCGCCTCTTCGCCACCGGCCAGATCGTCTCCGTGGCCGGCACCTGGATGATGGTCGTCGCCCAGGACTGGCTGGTGCTCTCCCTCACCGGTGACTCGGGCGCTGCCCTGGGCGTGGTGACGGCCCTTCAGTTCGCCCCGCTGCTCCTGCTCACGCTCTATGCCGGAGCGGTCGCCGACCGGTACGACAAGCGCCTGCTGCTGACGGTGGTGAATCTCGCCTCGGCCACCCTCGCCGTGCTGCTCGCGGTCCTGGTCCTGACCGGCCGGGTACGGTTGTGGCACGTCGGTCTGTTCGCGCTCGGCCTCGGTGTGGTCAACGCGTTCGAGGTGCCCGCCAGGATGGCGTTCGTCAGCGAGCTGGTCGGCGCCCCACTGCTGCCGAACGCGTCCGCGCTGAGCGCCGCGTACTTCAACTCGGCACGGGTCGTGGGACCGGCGGCGGCCGGACTGCTCGTCCAGTGCTTCGGCACCGGCTGGGTGATGCTGCTCAACGCGGCGAGCTATCCGGCGACCGTTCTCGCGCTGCGGATGATGCGCCCCGGTGAGTTGCACCGCGCCGAGTGCCGGCCGGAGCGCGCACCGGTGCGGGAGGGCATCCGCCATCTGACGGCGCGGCGGGACCTGGTGCTGCCGATGGTGCTCGTCGGCGTGGTCGGCATGCTGGGGTTCACCTTCCAGCTCACCCTGCCACTGCTCGCCAAGACGGTCTTCCACGCCGACGCCGCGGCCTTCGGCCTGCTGACGGCGTCGCTCGCGGTCGGCTCGCTGGCCGCGGCCCTCGCCACGACGCTGCGCCGCGGCCGGCCCGCCTTCACCCTGGTCACCTCGGCAGCGGCCGTGTTCGGAATCCTGGAGACCCTGGTGGGTCTTGCGCCGACCCCGACCACCGCCGCGGTGCTGCTGTGCTGCACAGGCTTCGCGTCGGTGTTCTTCGCGCAGGCGGCCAACCACCGGATCCAGCTGGGCACCGATTCTCTGTACCGCGGCCGGGTGATGGCCCTCTACACCCTGGTGTTCCAGGGCACCACCCCGCTCGGGGCGCTGCTCGTCGGTTTCCTCACCGGCCACTTCGGCGCCCGCGCCGGGCTGCTCCTCGGCGGTACCGCCTCGCTGCTGGCGGCCACAGCCGTCGGCTGGGCGGACCACAGGGGTGTGCGGACGGCCGGGACGTGACGGGCCGCCGCAGTCCATGGCGTGGCGTGGCCTGAACATGGCATCCCGGGCCGAGCGCGCTTGACCTGAACTTCGGTTCAGCTCTTAGCCTCGACCCGAGTCGATCAACCGGTCGGCTCCCTAAGGCCCTTGGGAGCACTCATGTCCGAACAGCCGCTGCGTATCGCCGTCATCCTGGGAAGCGACCGGGACGGCCGCTTCGGCCCCGTCGTCGCCAAGTGGTTCACCGAGCGCGTGCACGAGCACACGGGAACCGAGCCGGACCTGATCGACCTGAAGGAGGTCGGTCTGCCCACGTCCCTTCCCGCGTTCGGCGCGCAGCCGGAGGGAGACGTCGCTGCTGCCGCCGGGGCGGTGCGCGAACGCCTGCGCGCGGCCGACGCCTTCGTGGTCGTCACCCCCGAGTACAACCACAGTTACCCGGCCTCGGTGAAGAACATCATCGACTGGCACAACCCCGAGTGGCACGCCAAGCCCGTCGGTTTCGTCTCCTACGGCGGCCTGTCCGGCGGCCTGCGCGCGGTCGAGCACCTGCGCCCGGTCTTCTCCGAAGTGCACGCGACCACCGTCCGGGACACCGTCAGCTTCCACAACGTGTGGTCCCAGTTCGACGGCGAGGGCAGGCCCACCGAGCCGGAGGGCTGCAACACCGCGGCCAAGCTGCTGATCGACCGGCTGCAGTGGTGGGGTCTGGCGCTCCAGGAGGCGCGTGCCAAGAGCCCCTACGCGGTCTGACCGATCACGGACCGGCGAGCCGGCGGGCCCCCGGGCCCTCCTGGCTCAGGGTGTCCCCGGGGTTGGCGAGGGCACAGCTGCCCAGCGACATGCAGCCGCAGCCGATGCACTCCGCGAGCCGGTCCCGCAGGCCCTCCAGCCGCCGGATGCGGGCACTGAGGTCGTCGTGCCAGCAGTGCGAGATCCGCGCCCAGTCCTCCTCCGTGGGCGTCCTTCCCTCCGGCAGCAGGCCGAGCACCGCCTTGACCTCCGACAGCGGGATGCCCAGTTGCTGCGACATCCGTATGAAGGTGACCCGGCGCAGCGCGTCCCTCGGATAGCGGCGCTGGTTGCCGGCGGTGCGCTCGCTGGCGAGCAGAGCGCGGCGCTCGTAGAAGCGGAGGGTGGAGATGGGCACGCCACTGCGTGCCGCGAGTTCGCCGATGGTGAGCTGGGCCGGCTGTGGTGCGGGCGGAGGCGTCTTCATGGGGAACCTGGGGGTGCGAGACGGCGAATGCGGGGCCTGCGCGGCCGAGTTCATCCCGTGCGTGCTGTGCGGCGCATCGCGTGGAAGCTGTCCTCGACGTCCTGGGCCCAGTAGTACGTGCGGCCCGCGCGCTTGTCGCGGCGCCACCGGTGCTCGCTGGCGAGCCGGTACACCGTACCAGGGGGGACGTCCCGCAGCCGGGCGACGTCGGCGGCGCTGAGCCACTGCGCGGCCCGCCGTGCGGTGCCCGCCGCACCGGCCCCGTCGAGGTGGCGCCCGAGGCGGGTCCACTCCGCGGCCGGCCAGCGGTGTGCGGGCTCGGCGCTGCACACGATCTCGGAGCGGGCGGGTCCTGCTGTGCGGACATGGGCGACCAGGCTGCCCGTGCAGCCGGTCTCGGTGCAGGACCCCACCTCCATACGGCGGTTGGCGTCCGGCTCCACGACCCGGCGTGCGGCACCGACCAGCCGGCCCACCTCTGCCGTCGCCTCGGCCGCCGACTCGTGCGCAGCGAGCCAGGAGGCGTGCCGGCGGAGGAACAGCGCGAGCGCCGTCACGGTCCGGGACGGCGCGGTGATTCCGCGCTCCTGGGCCACCAGCCCGCTCCAGGACCCGAGTACCGACAGGATCGACGCCCGCACGTCGGCGGCCCGGGCGTTGAAGGGGATTCCCGGCATCGGCCCGCCGGTGCTCCGCCCTTGCGGCGCGATCCCGCCGTTGCGGCTGCCGAGCAGCGCGGCCTCGCAGGAGCGGTAGAGGCCGGGCAGCCGCTCCAGGTCCGTGAGCAACCGTCGCTCGCAGGCGGCGCAGAGCCGGCTGTGCGGGGCGGCGGGGTGCGGCTGTGCGGCGCACCCGGCCCCGCCGCACAGCCGCACCGGCGTTCGTTCCGTGTCATGGATGTCCATGGTCGAAAACGGTAGGCAGCGTGTTCGGATCCGGACAATGCGCGCGGCTCTAAGCTTTCGCTAACCGGTCTTCACTTCCCGGCGCGCGCCGACCGGGCCGGATTCGGGGGCCGCGGCCGGACTCCGGTCAGCGCTCGACGGCGGCGGCGATGCTGTCCAGCACGCGTTCGAGCCCGAACCGGAAGCGGGTGTCCGCCTCCAGGCGCAGGGTGGCCGTCTCCGCCAGGATCCGGTTGAACATCGGGTACTTCCCGCTCTCCGTCAGGCGACGTGCGTACGGCTCGGACCGGCGGATCCACTCCTGCATGTCCACCTTGGTGCGCCGCGCCTCCTCGGCCCAGCCGACCTCGTTGCGGATGAATCCCTCGACGTATCCGCTGAACAGCCCGACCACGCTGAGAAGTTCGTCGACGGACAGCCCGAAACCGTCCAGGGTTCCGAGGACGAACTCCTGCTGGCGCAGCGTGTTGGGCCCCCAGATGGGGTGTCCGGGGGTGCGGGTGGCCAGCCACGGATGCCGCAGCCACAGCGCGCGCCGCTGGTGGGCCGTGGCCGTCAGGTCCGCCCGCCAGTCGCCGGAGGGCCGCTCCGGCAGCTCGACCTCTGCGGCGACCTGATCAACCATCAGTTCGATGAGGTCGTCGCGGTTCGGGACGTAGTGGTAGAGCGTCATCACGCCGGTACCCAGCTCGGCGGCGATGTGGCGCATCGACATGCGCTCGAGGCCCTCCTCGTCGGCGATCCGGACGGCGGCGGTCACGATGTCGGCCCGGCTCAGACCGCGACGCGGGCCCGGCCCCCGCCGGGTCGGGGCATCGGGGCGCATCCAGATGCTCACGTACTCCTCGTCGGCCACCGTTCTCCCTGTCATCCGCCACCTCGACAAGCGTTCGCACACTCGCGCACACGCTACCCCCGGCACCGCCGCGCCGTGACCGGGCGCACACCGGATAAAGGTCGCCGCGCGATTCGACAAGGCCGTGTCATGTCAACTATATGAGAACGTTAGATTCTTGATCCTGTGCGAGTGTTGTTCTAACGTTCTGAGGGTCGCGACGGGGGGAAGCAAGTGTTGGCGACTTTTCGATACGTGCCGTGCATGGAATTTCTTTCAGGGAATTCAGCTGTCGGCTCGCTCCCCTGCCGTGTCCATACCCGAAACGCACGGTCCTGGAATCCGGTCGGGAGTGAGTCCACGTGCTGGTCCTGATAGTGACGAACGACTTTGAATTTGCCGCCGAACTGGCCCCGGGGCTGGAGAGCAGCGGCCACCGGGCCGAGGTGGAGCACCGGCCCGACGCGGCCCTGGCCCGTCTGGCCGAGGTGGACGCCGTCCTGCTCGATCTCCACGTCCCGGGTGCGGACGGCTTCGAAGTGTGCCGGGCGATACGTTCCGCCTCGCCGGTGCCGCTCATCGTGGCCGACGCGCACGACGACGTGTTCGACCGGGTGCTGAGCTTCAAGCTGGGGGCCGACGACCACGTCCGCCGCTCGTGCAGCGTCCGCGAACTGACGGCCCGCCTGGAGGCGGTGGTGCGGCGGGTGGACACCTCGTGGCAGCCCTGGAAGCAGGCCGGTGCCCAGCCCGACCGGGTCCACGAACTCGGTGAGGTACGGATCGCCCTGCGGGACCGGGTTGTCACGGTAGGCGGCCGTGAAGTGGCGCTGACCCGCAAGGAGTTCGACATCCTGGCCCTGCTCGCCTCGGACGCCGGACGGGTCTTCGGCCGGGAGGACATCATGCAGGAGGTGTGGGGCCACGACGGGGCCGGCGACACCCGGACCCTCGGTGTGCACATGGTCGGGCTGCGGCGGAAGCTGGGCGCTCCCACCCTCATCGAGACGGTCCGGGGCATCGGCTTCCGCCTGAGCGTGCCGCGCCGCTCCGAGCGCATGGGCGAGAGGGGGGCCGCCGGTGCCGCCATGCGTGCCGGATAGCACGGCCGTCCCCGTACGGACCACAGGCCGCGGTCACCGCTCGTCCGGCGGTGGCCGCGGCCTTTTTCGTATTCCGGCGGGAACGCGGAATCCTCGCAGGTCCCGGTGTACTTGTGTTCCCGTTCTCCCGACGTGATTCCAGGGAACCTAATGAAAACCTAGAAAGCAGCTGCTTGTTCTTTGTGTGCTTACTCACGAAGCTGTTGATCAATGCTCCGTTGACTGATCACGGGGCGCAATCCCACGGACAAGCGGAGGCAGTCCATGACTGCGATGACGACGGACGACAAGCAGCAGATCAAGGAGATCATCTGCGACATTCTCGAGCTGGAGGAGGACGAGATCAGCGAGACCAGCCGGTTCGTCGAGGAGCACGACGCCGACTCCATGCGCCTGATCGAGATCCTCTCCTCGCTGGAGCTCAACCTCGGTGTCACCATCGAGCAGGCCGACCTGCCGCGCATGGTGAACCTGGCCGGTGTGTACGAGGTTGTCGCGGAAGCCGGTCGATGACCGCGGCCGGCACGCCGCGCCCGCGGCTGGACATCGTCGGTTGGTCGGCGACCTCGCCGTTCGGCACCGGTCGCCGGGCCTTCGCCGACGGGCTGCGTGAGGACCGTGTCACCACCGCACCGCTCGACTCCGAGCGGTGGCAGGTCCCGCCCGGCCCCGCCTGTCTGGTTCCGGACTTCGACGTCCGCACCGTCCTGGGCAAGAAGGGCACCCGGGTGATGAACCGGGTGACCGGGCTCGCCGTCAGCACGGTCGGCGATCTGCTGGCCGGCCTCGACCGCACCGGGCTGAACCCGGAGAGCACCGGACTGGTGCTCGGCACCACCGGCGGCAGCGTGCAGAGCACGCTCGACTTCACCCGGGGCTCCCTGACCGGCCGGCGTCCCTACCTCGTCGAGTCGGGCCTCATCCCGTACGGCGTGATGAACGGGGCCGCCGGCCAGGTCGCCATCTGGCACCAGCTGAAGGGCCCGAACGCCACGCTGGCGGCCGGGCGCTCCGCCGGGGTGCTCGCCCTCAACTACGCGCGACGGCTGCTGCTCACGGGCCGGGCGGGCACGGTACTGGGCGGCGCGGCCGAGGAGTACTCGACCGCGCGGGCCTGGCTGGCCCGGCACACCGCGGAGGGTGACCCCGACGAGCTGGTCCTCGGTGAAGGCTGTGCGATGTTCGCGGTCAGCGCCGCGGACCCCGACTCGCCCCCGACGGGGACCTCACTCGTCGGTGCCAAGGCCATGACGTGCAGCGACGGTGACTGGCAGACGACCGTACGGCGTTGTGTCGAGCGCCTGCTGTTCGACGCGGACGCCAAACCGGACGACTTGTGGGCCGTCAGCCCCTCCGGCGCTGCCGGTGCCCCCGGCCGGGCGGAACAGGCACTGGCCGAGGAACTGGTCGGGGCCGGCGGCACCGTCGTGCCCGTCGCCCATCTGGTCGGTGAGGCGCACGCCGCCTCGGCCGCCTTCCAGCTCGCCGCCGTCCTCAGCCGGGCCGAGGAGGACGACCGGTCCGCGGGCCGGCTGTCGCTGGTCACGAGCACGGACGAGGGCGGAACCGTCGCCGCCGTACTGCTGCGCCACCACTGAGCACTCCCGGTGCACCCGGGACGGGTCCGCGAGCCGTCCCGGCGCCCCGACGGGCGGTCCGTGTGCCGTCCCGGACGACCGAGCGGCGGTCCGTGTGCCGTCCCGGACGACCGGACGGGCGGCTTGTGTGTCGTGCAGGACGACCGGACGGATGGTCTGTGTGCCCACCCGCGACGACGGGCGGTCCGCGTGCCGTCCCCGGCGGCCGCCGAGCAGATTCCCGGCGCCGTATCCGCGCCCCAGCCCGTATGCCCCGGTGGCCGGACCCGACCGGACCGGGCGGGCCGGGCGGCCACCACCCGAGAAAGGCCGCAGTTGATCACCCTGGAAGCAGTGGAGTCCCATCTCCCCGAGCGCACGGTCACGGTCGAGGACCGTGCGGCCGAGCTGGGGCTCACCCCGGAACAGACGCACATGTTCCGCCGCCACTTCGGGCTCGACCGCATGCACTACGACCCGTCCGTGGACCTGGTGGAACAGCTCGTTCAGGCCGCCGAGCAAGCCCTCGGCGACACCCCGCGCACCGACGTGCGCCACCTGATCCTCGGCCACGCCCTGCACGGCGCCGGCCACCTGGACACCGACATCCTCCAGGTGCTGGCCCGGCGGCTCGGCCTGGAGCACGCCACGGTCTTCGCTCTCACCCAGCAGAACTGCGCGGTGTCGATGTCCGCCGTGGACGTCGCGGGCGCACTGCTGCAGACCGAGCCGGATGCGTCCGCGCGCGCCCTCGTCCTCGTCGGCGACAAGCCGCGCACCCGGCAGGCCCAGCTCATCATGAACACGTGCATCGTCGCGGACGGCACCGCCGCGGCGCTCGTGGCGTGGGACGGGCCGGGCGTGCCCGTGCGCTCCTTCGCCACCCGCACCCTCGGTCAGTTCTCCGACGGCATGCTCTCCTCTCCCGAGACCCTGCGTGCCTCCGCGGAACTGCGGCCCCGGGTGCTGGCCGAGGTGATGGAGGAGGCGGCGCGGCGGGCCGGCCACACGCTCGCCGACATCCAGTGGTTCGTCCCCTCCAATCCCAACCTCGTGTTCTGGAAGGACGCCGTCCCGGACGAGGAACTGCGCGGCAGGTTCTTCCTCGCCAACGTTCCCCGGTACAGCCACTGCCTGGCCGCCGACGTACTCGCCAACTACGTGAGTCTGCGTGAGGAGAAGCAGTTGGAGCCGGATCGCCCGGTCATGTTCGTGGCCATCGGGGTGGGGATGACCTTCTCCGCGATGGTCGTCACCCCCCGCGTCGAGCACGGGGCGGTCCACCGATGAGCCTGCGCCTGCACAGTGCGGTGGAGTACACGGCCGGGCCGGACGGCCCCGACCTGCAGCCGCTGCACCACGTGGACATCGTCGACCGGCTGCTGGAGCGTGCCGCGCAGCGGGAAACGGCCGCCGGGCCGGGACCGGACCTGGTGGTCCTGGTCTACTCCGACGCGGACACCCAGGGCCACAAGACCACCGCCTCCCACCTGAACCTGCACACCGGCGGGGCGGCGCACAGCTTCGCGCTCACCGCCCCGGGCACGGGCGGGCCGTTCGCCGCGCTGCGGGTCGCCGACGCCTGCGTCCGGACCGGCCGCGGCTCGTCGTCGTTGCTGGCCCTCGTGGAATGCGCCGGCGCGGACGGGGCGTCGGCCGCGTCCGGCGTCCTGCTCCACCTGGACGGGGGGCCCGGTTACGGCGTGGCCGCCGCCCTTTCCGTCCCCCTGGCCGAACTCGCCGATGCCTGTGCGGCCCTGGTGCCCGAGCGGGGCCGACTGCTGCTCGTCCTCGGTCCGGGAACGGACCCGGCGGCAGCCCCGATACCGCGGACGGACATCCGCACGCCGCCTGCCGACAGCTCGAGCACCGCCGTGTGGCGGCTGCTGGCGACGGAGTCGGAGGCATGGCGGGAGCAGTACCCGGTGGTGGCGCTGTGCGCCGCGGACCCGGAGACGGGCACCGGCCACCTCGCCGTACTACGTGACCTGGATCAATGAGACACGCCTGCGGGCGGGACCGAGGAAGAGAGATGCGACATGACTGACGTGACGGCGCCGGCCGGGCAGCGGCCCGCGCGGGACCGGGTGGTAGTGACCGGACTGGGGGTGTTCTCCAGCATCGGCGTGGGCGTCTCGGAGTTCAGCGAGGGACTGCGCGCCGGGCGCAACGGTGTCTCACCGATCACGGCGTTCGACACCTCGGGCTTCGACCACGCCAACGGCTGCGAGGTACGGGACTTCGAGCCCGGCCCCTGGCTGCGCCGCTGGCAGGAGGAGGATCTGGGCCGGACCGCGCAGTTCTCGGTGGCCGCCGCGCGGATGGCCGTCGCGGACGCGGGCCTGACGGACGAGCAGCTGCGTGCCGCCCGCGTGCAGGTCACCGTGGGCACCACGGACGGGGAGTCGCAGGACCTGGACCGGCTGGCCGCCGAGTGGGTGGCCGAGGGGCCGCAGTCGTGGAGTGCGCAGACGGCCGGCCGGGTCGGCGCGGGCCGCCTCTCCGCCGCCGTGGCCTGGGAGTTCGGGCTCACCGACAGCGAGGCCGTCACCCTCGCCACGGCGTGCTCGGCCGGCAACTACGCGATCGGCATGGGCCTGGACGCGATCCGGGTCGGTGACGCGGACATCGCCCTGTGCGGTGGCGCCGACGCCATGTGCCAGAAGTCCTTCGCGGCCTTCTACCGGCTGGGAACCATCGCTCCGGACTTCTGCCGGCCCTTCGACAAGGACCGGCAGGGCATCCTCACCGGCGAGGGCGCCGGGGTGCTGGTGCTGGAGCGGCTGGAGTCCGCGCTGGCGCGCGGTGCGCGGATCTACGCCGAGGTGCTGGGCTACGGGCTGAGCTGCGACGCCCACCACCCGGTGCAGCCGGAGCAGTCGAGCATCGCCCGCTGCATGCGCGCGGCGCTGGACGACGCGGGCGTGCGCCCGGAGGACGTCGACCTCATCTCCGCGCACGGCACCGGCACCCGGACCAACGACGTGACCGAGTCCCGCGCGATCCGCGAGGTGTACGACGGCGAGCCGCCGCGGACCGTCTCGCTCAAGTCGATGCTCGGGCACACGATGGGCGCCGCCAGCGCGCTGGCGGCAGTGGCCTGTTCGGTGGCGCTCACCGAGGAGTTCATCCCGCCGACCATCAACCACCGCGAGACGGACCCCGAGTGCGAGATCGACTGCGTGCCGAACCACTCGGTGCCGGCCCAGCTGCGGGTGGTGCAGAACAACGGCCTGGCGTTCGCGGGCAACAACGCGGTCGTGGTGCTTGGCCATTACCCGGATCCGCAGGAGACGCCGGCCGCGTAGCAGCGGCCTCCGAGGCGGGAGAACCACTTGCGTACGCCGTACGAAGATGGCACAGTAGAGCTATCTTCGTGCGGTGTACGAAGATAGCTGGCGACTGGCCGGCTCCCCACGTCGTGGAAAGTGAAGGAGAAGCCATGGAGAAGGAAGAGGACTCCACGGCGGTGCTCGGCGACGCCCGTTCGCCCCGTGCGATACCGGACGCGAAGTCGCCCGCGGCACGCGGCAGCCGCACCGCGTTCGGCGTGCTGTCGCTGCTGCTGGGCATGGTGCTCGGCGTCCTGGACCAAGTGATCGTCGGAACCGCGCTGCCCACGATGGTCGGCGAGCTGGGCGGGCTGAGCCTGCTGCCGTGGGTGGTGACTGCCTACGGGCTCGCAACGGCCGTCACCACCCCGCTGTGGGGCAAATTCGGTGACCTCTACGGCCGCCGCCGCACCTTCATCGGTGCCATCGCCCTGTTCCTCGTCGGCTCCATGGCGGCCGGCCTGGCCCAGGACATGACCCAGCTGATCGCCTTCCGCGTGGTCCAGGGGCTCGGCGCCGGCGGGCTCATGGTCGGCGCCTTCGCCCTCATCGGCGACCTGATCCCCGACCCGGCCGACCGGGTCAAGGTGCAGTCGGTGATCGGTGCCGTCATCCCCGTCGCCCTCGTCGGCGGCCCGCTGCTCGGCGGAATCCTCACCCAGCACGCCAGCTGGCGCTGGGCCTTCTACCTCAACGTCCCGGTCGGCGCCGTGGCCCTGGCCGCCGCCGCCGTGGGCATCCCCGCCGCCGCCCGGAAGGCCAAGCAGCGCATCGACTATGCGGGGGCGGCGCTGCTCACCGTCGCCGTGGTCGCGATGACCCTGCTCGCCGGCTGGGCCGGCACCCGGTACGCCTGGGGCTCCTGGCAGATCGCGGGCCTCGCCGTCGTCGCGGCGGCGGCCCTCGCGGCCCTCGTCCGGGTCGAGCGCAGGGCCGCCGAACCGATCCTGCCGCCCCGGCTCTTCCGTTCCCGGGACTTCAACCTCGCGCAGGTCCTGGGCCTGCTGGTGGCCGCCGGCATGCTGGCCGTCATGGTCCACCTGCCGCTCTACATGCAGAGCGTGCGGGGTGCTTCCCCGACCGTCAGCGGTCTGCTGCTGCTGCCCTTCATGGGCGGGATGATCAGCGCGCAGCTGCTCTCCGCCCGCCTGGTGCTGCGCACCGGCCGGGTCCGGGTGCTGGCGCTCACCGGCACCGGCACCGCCGCCGCCGGACTGGGCCTGCTCACCCTCCTGGACACCGGGACGGCGACGGCACTCGCCGCCGGCCTCGGCCTCGTGGCGGGCTTCGGGATCGGCATGACCCTCCAGAGCACGCTCGTCATCACCTTCGGCAGCGCGGACCGCCGTGACATCGGGGTGGCCAGCGGCCTGCTCAACCTCTTCCGGGCCATCGGGGGCTCCCTGGGCCTGGCCCTGCTCGGTTCCCTCTACGCGTCCTCGGCCGAGGACACCCTCACCCAGCGGCTCGGTACCAAGGCGGGCCACGCCCTGTCCGCCTCCAGTCAGCACCTCAACCCCCAGGCCCTGACCCACCTCCCCGCCGACGCCCTGTCCGCCTTCCACTCGTCAGTCGTCAACGGCCTGCACAGCGTCCTGCTGGGCGGCGTCGCCCTCGCCGCCGTCGGCTTCGCTGTCGCATGGCTGCTACGCCCGCGCATGGCGGCCCCCGCCGCCACCCCGGGCAACGCCCCCGCCGCCACCCCGGCCGAAGGCGCCTGAGAACACCGAAAGGCCGGTGGCCCGCCGGGCCACCGGCCACTTCCTCGACGTGCGGATGCTCAACCCCAGCGAGCTGGGCGCGAGCGAAGAAGGTCGCTGCGGTCATCGCCGCCCTCACTCGTCGATCGAGCAGTCGGAAGCGCTGCGCCTGGCAGCCGTGGTCGTCGACAGCCCCACAGGACCGAAGATCGGGGTGCCCAGGCGGAAGACCAGCCAGGTGAAGGGGAAAACCGCCGAGCCGGACAAGACACCAAAGAGTCCTACGCGAGGCACGGGCCGACGAGGGCGGCGCCGACACTGTGCGCGACCAGCCACTGAGCTTTGCGGCCGATCAGCGACGGCACGGCCCTGTGTGCCGTCGTCACCCAGGTCGTGCACGTGCCTCCCGGAGGCACAGCAATCCGCTCATGTGATGCGACCGCTGGTGTGCTCCTGATCAGCAGCGTGGGAAGACTGGCGGCACAGCCTGGGAAATGATCTGCCCATTCCTTTGGGAGCAGGGTGAACACGGCGGTCGAGGAGCCGTGGGGCGGGGGAGGTGGGCGCACTGCAAGGCTGCACAGATGGCAGAGTGCGACGCATGTCGTGAACTGCAAGAACACTGCAGAGACGTTGGGAATTCTGTGCTGCAGCGTTTGGGGGCGTCACACGGCATCAGGCCTGAGCTGCTACGACGGAATTTCCCACGGATCCCACGAAGGCAGTGTCACCGGCGACAGTGTGGCGGGTGCCCGGGCGGTGGCACGTGACTTGTCTGGCGGGAGGCGGCCGGGCGGGGAGGAGGGCCCGCCGTACGGGACGTCCGTGTGACGGCCGTCGGTCCGGGGTCAGGACGTCGCGACCCGGGTGAAGCGGGACGCGGTGCGCAGGTCGGTCTCGATGTGGGCGGCGGTCGCGCGGAGGGCGGGGAGGAGGTCCTGGACGCAGTCGTCCAGGGTGCGGCGGGCGGCGTGCGTGGCCACGTTCAGCGCGGCGACCGCCCGGCCGGTGCGGTCCCGTACGGGTACCGCGATGGCGCGCAGGCCCGATTCCAGCTCCTCGTCGGCCAGCGCGTAGCCCTGTGCGTGGATCTCGGCGAGGGCGGGCGACAGGGGTCCGCCGGTGTCCGCGAGGAGCACGCGGCCCAGGGCCGTGGAGGCGGCCGGCAGCCGGGTGCCGACGGCGATGTCCACGGTCAGGACGCGGCTCGCACCCGCCCAGGCCGTGTACTGGATCTCCGGCTCCGTACCGCTCGGCACCAGGACCGCCAGGGCCGTCGGCTCGTGCAGCCGGTCGGTCAGGGCGCGGAGACGGGGCTCGGCGAGGCGGGGGAGTGTGGTGCGGGACAGGGGCGGGAAGCCCAGGTCGAGGACGCGCGGGGTGAGGGTGAAGGTGCGGTCGGGCGCCGCTGCCACCAGGCCCAGGTGTTCGTACGTGATCAGTGCACGGCGGGCCGTGGCGCGGGCCAGGCCGGTCGCCCGGGCCACCTCGGTCAGGGGCAGCGCCGAGCGGCCCTCGCCGAACGCGGTCAGCACGGTCAGGCCCCGGGCCAGGGACTCGACGAACTCCCGGCCCAGTTCGTGCTTGGACGCCGTCGTCCAGGTGGCCAGACCCGAGGGTGCCGGGCCGGGCGCCGGCGGCGGTGCCTCGCGCAGGTCGGCCTCCATCGCCGCCACCGCCGTACGCAGCCGGGGGAGGAGGGCGGTGCGCAGCCCGGTCGCCGAGTGGCGGCTGGTGTGGCTGACCACGCTGGCCACGCAGGCCGCACGGCCGGTGCCCGGGTCCCGTACCGGTACGGACACCGCGACCAGGCCCGGCTCGATCAGCTGGTCGTCCAGCGACCAGCCGTTCCGGCGAGCCTGTTCCACCCGCTCCGCGAAGTCGTCGGAGGCGGACGGGGACCGGGACGGTACGGCGGGGAAGGAGGCGTCCAGCGGGTCCCCGGCCCGCCGGGCCCGCCACCGCCGCCATTCCGCCTCCGTCCACTCGGCCGCGAACAGCGGGCCCGGCGCGGTGCGTTCGGACGGCAGCAGGTCGCCGATGCGGAAGCTCACGGACATCGCACGGCGGCGGGTGGCCTGGTGGATGAAGCGGATGCCGTCCAGGTCGGGCACCGCCAGCGACACCGACTCGTCCAGCTCGTCGGCGAGGGCGTCGGCGCGCGCGTCGAGCAGCGCGGGCAGGCGCAGAGCGGCGAGGTAGGCGTTGCCCAGCTCCATCACGCGAGGGGTCAGGACGACGTCCCGGCCGTCCAGGCGCACGTATCCCATGCGGGACAGGGTCGCGGTGATCCGGTCGACCGTGGACCGGGCGAGTCCGGTCTCCCGCTCCAGCGTGCTCGGGCTCAGCGTGCCGCCCGCCTCGGTCAGCCGCCGCAGCACGGCGATGCCGCGGATCAGCGGCGTGACCGCCTCGGCCGGCGGCCCGGCCTCGTCGCCGGCCTCGGCGTCCAGTGCGGTGTTCGCGGGCATCGGCTCTCCGTTGCGGCATCCGGGAACGCCTACGGTAAACCGCGCGGCCCCGACCGTGGCCGGCCCGCCCTCGCCTAACGCCCTCGCCAAACGCCCTCCGTCGCCCGGCGACCCCGGCAGGATCAGGGAGAGACCTGACCCCGTGTCACCCGCACCCTGTACGTCCCGGCGGGATCCCCGCTCAGCACCTGGACGGTGATCCGGTGCCGGGGGTCCTTGAAGGTCTCGCCGGGGTCGAAGGGGGCGTCGGAGAGTTCGGCGTGGACGTTGGGGCTGCGGGTGCAGCCGCCGCTGTCGCGGTGGGCGTCGTAGACCGTGATGGGGCCGCGTCCGGTGTCCACCCTGGAGTCGACCCGGTAGATGAGGATGCCGGGCCGGCACACGTCCTCGTCGTTGCCGCCGGGTGTGCGCAGCTCCAGCGCGTACACGCTCCGTGCGTCGATCGGCACGAGGACGAGTTTCCCGCCGCCCTTCTTGTAGAGCGGGGTCAGCGTGTACTCGATGCTGCCCGGGGCCGCGGCGCAGCCGACCTGGGTGCTGTCCAGCCAGCCCAGCTTCCACTTGTGCCAGCCGAGCAGGTCGTTGTCGGCCCCCCAGTCCTCGCTCATGATGTCCCAGTGCCCGACCGCGCCCCCGCCCTCCTGGGTGTACAGGTCGGGCAGGCCGAAGGTGTGTCCGTTCTCGTGCGGCAGCACGCGGAAGCCGGTGTGGGCGTACGAGCCGGAGCCGTCGTCCTGGCGGGAGTAGACGAAGGACGCGTTGGCGATGGGGACCCCGTCGGCGACCGGGGCGTCGGAGTTGCCGGCGAAGGTCACGGACAGCACCGTGTCCAGGGCGGAGGGGCCGGCGTTCGGGGTGACCAGCACGTTCAGCAGGTCGTAGGAGCGGAAGTCCACATCGGGATCGGCGGCGGCCACGATGTCGCGCACCAGCTGCCGGTAGCCGGGGTCGAAGGGGGCGCCGCGCTCTATGCCGTACGCCCTGAAGGGTTTCGGCATCCGCAGCCAGCCGGGTATGGGTGTCTCGGGCCGGTAGTCGAGACGGCCGTACGACGCCGTGCGGAACCACTCCTGGGTCTGCGGGAAGAACTCGTGGAAGCGGTCGAGCGCGCTGCCCTTTCCCGGCGCGTCGGAGAAGTCGACCATCAGGGTCAGGGCGTGGACCGTGCCGGTGGAGTGGGAGTAACCGGTGGGGGTGGGGAAGCCTTCCGTCATCTGCACGTCCGGGCCGCCGCGGATGATGCAGGGCGAGAGGGCGGAGGAGCGGGCCAGGCCTATGGGGCCTGCGGTGGTGGGCGCCGCCAGATGCCCGGTCCCGGCCGAGGTGCTGACCGCGAGGGTCAGGACGGTCACCGCGGCGAGGGCGGCCACACGGCGCGGGCGTATGCGGCGCGGGCGTATGGGGCGTCGGGGTGACTGCGGCTGCATGCATGGACCTTCCGCTCCACGGCAGCCGCCGGTCTCCGGCTGCACCCATGCGATCACCCTGTGTGGAGGGTGTCGGGGGGCGCGCGCTGGAGGAGACCGATCGTGGGACGTCCCGGCGCGTGCGGGTGGGAAACCCGCCCGGAAGGTGTGACCCAGGTCACGGGAATTCTTTTGGGCGGGGGGAAATAACCGGGGAACCTCTCCCCGTTTAGACCTGTGTCCGAGCGAAACGGGGACTCCCTCCCCGGAACGCCTCACCCGACGCACTTACGTCCATCGACTCGACCCGAGGAGTACGCCGTGCAGACCGCAGCCCCCACGCGCAAGGCACCCCGGCCCCGCGCCGACGCCCTGCGCAACCGGGAGCGGATCGTCACCGCCGCCCGGGAGATGTTCGTCGAGCACGGCCCGGACGTGCCGCTCGACGAGATCGCCCGCCGGGCCGGCGTCGGCAACGCCACGGTGTACCGCAACTTCCCCGACCGTGACGCCCTCGTCCGCGAGGTCGTCTGCTCCGTGATGGACCGCACGGCCGAGGCGGCCGAGCAGGCCCTCGCGGAGACCGGGGACGCCTTCGCAGCACTGGAGCGCTTCGTGCACGCCGCCGCCGACGAGCGGATCAGCGCCCTGTGCCCGATGGTCTCCAGCACCTTCGACCAGCACCACCCGGACCTGGAAGCGTCCCGGGAACGCATCGAGCGGCTCGTGGAAGAGATCATGGGCCGCGCCAAGGCGGCCGGGCAGCTGCGTACCGATGTCGGGGTCGGCGACCTGCTGGTCGTCGTGTCCCAGCTCAGCCGCCCCCCGGCCGGCACGGACTGCCTGCTCAGCGACCGCTTCGTCCACCGCCATCTGCAGCTGTTCCTGGACGGGTTGCGGGCCCCGGCCCGCTCCGCCCTGCCGGGCACGCCGGTGACCATGAAGGAGCTGCGTCAGCCCTGACCGCCTCCCAGACCCCGCACGCGACCGCTTAGTTCCGCACGGCACGGCGGTCCCATCACACGACGAGGCTCCGGCCGCACGGCCGCCGAGCCGCACTGCACTGCTCCGTTTTCTGCCTTTATTTCGTCACGAAGTCCCGAAGTGGGTATCCCCATGTCCGAAACAGCCCTCAAGGCTTCCGGCGCCGCCGCACCGAGCGGCGACGCCAACCGCTGGAAGGCGCTCGTCTTCATCGCGCTCGCCCAGCTGATGGTCGTCCTCGACGCCACCATCGTGAACATCGCCCTGCCCTCCGCCCAGCAGGACCTCGGCATATCCGACGGCAACCGCCAGTGGGTCGTCACCGCCTATGCCCTCGCCTTCGGCGGACTGCTGCTCTTCGGCGGCCGCGTGGCCGACCTGTGGGGCCGCAAGCGCGCCTTCGTCATCGGCCTGGTCGGCTTCGCCGCGGCCTCCGCGCTGGGCGGCGCCGCGACCACCGGCGCCATGATGTTCGGCGCCCGCGCCCTGCAGGGCGTCTTCGGCGCCCTGCTCGCGCCCGCGGCGCTCTCCCTGCTCGCCGTGATGTTCACCGACCCCAAGGAGCGCGCCAAGGCCTTCGGCATCTACGGCGCGATCGCGGGCGGTGGCGGTGCCGTCGGCTTCATCCTCGGCGGTGTGCTGACCGAGTACCTGGACTGGCGCTGGACGTTCTTCGTGAACGTCCCCTTCGCCGTGGTCGCCGCGCTCGGCGCGTACTTCGTCATCCGTGAGCCCGAGGGCGGCCGCAACCGCTCCCCGCTGGACATCCCGGGCGTGGTCCTGTCCACCCTCGGTCTGGTCTCGCTCGTCTACGGCTTCACCCGCGCCGAGTCCGACGGCTGGGGTGACGGCGTGACCGTGGGCCTGTTCATCGCCTCGGCCGTCCTCCTGCTGGCCTTCGTGGTCACCGAGGCCAGGGTCAAGGCGCCGCTGCTGCCCCTGCGGGTGGTCACCGACCGCAACCGCGGCGGCATCTACCTCTCCCTCGGCATCGCGATCATCGCGATGTTCGGCACCTTCCTGTTCCTGACCTACTACCTGCAGGTCGTCAAGGGCTACTCGCCGATCAAGACCGGCTTCGCCTTCCTGCCGATGATCGCCGGCATGATGGTCGGCTCCACCCAGATCGGCACCCGCCTGATGACCCGGGTCCCGGCCCGGGCGCTGATGGGTCCCGGCTTCCTGGTCGCCTCGGTCGGCATGCTGCTGATGACCCAGCTGGAGATCGGCTCGTCGTACGCCTCGACGATCCTGCCGGCGATGCTGCTGCTCGGCCTCGGCATGGGTACGGCGTTCATGCCCGCCATGTCCCTGGCCACCCTGGGTGTCGAGCCCCGGGACGCCGGTGTGGCCTCCGCGATGGTCAACACCTCGCAGCAGGTGGGCGGCGCGATCGGCACCGCCCTGCTGAACACGATCGCCGCCTCGGCGACCACCGCCTACGTCCGCGACCACATCGGCGCCGCCGCCTCCAAGCCCCAGCAGCAGCTGGTCCAGCTGGAGGGCATGGTGCACGGCTACACCAACGCCATCTGGTTCGCCGTCGGCATGCTGGTGCTGGCCGCGGTGATCGTCGTGGGCTTCGTCAACGCCGGCAGCCCGGACACGACCGCGACGGCCTCCGGCGAGGGTGTGCAGGACGACGTGCCGGTGCCGGTGGTCGCCCACTGAGCACCCGTACGGTGTCTCAGCGGAGCCAGGGCAGGTCCGCACCCGCTTCGTTGGGCTGAAGGCCCTCGGTGACGATCTCCATGATCTCGCCGAGGGTCTTCTGCTGTTCCGGGCTCAGCCGCTCGAACAGCGCCTGCCGTACGGCGGCCACATGCCCGGGAGCGGTGCGGCGCAGTACCTCGGCGCCCTCGTCGGTGAGCACCGCGAACTGGCCGCGCTTGTCCGAGGGGCAGTCCTCGCGGCGGACCCAGCCGCTCTTCTCCAGGCGTGCGATCGCGTGCGACAGCCGGGAGCGGGTGATCTTCGACCGCATCGCCAGCTCGGTCATCCGCAGCCGGCGGCGCGGCGACTCGGCGAGGCCGACGAGCAGGCCGTAGTAGATGTGCGGCATGCCCGCGTCGCGCTGCAGCTGGCGGTCGAGATGGTCCTCGAGCAGGGTGGTGGCATGCAGATAGGCGCGCCAGACGCGCTGCTCCTCGTCGGAGAGCCAGCGGTGCCCGTCGGCGGAGTCCGTTGCCGTGTTCATGGATTCCACTGTACGGGGCATCTCCTTGAAACTTGAACAAGTCAGGCGTACGCTGTTCGGGTAAAGCTTGAGAGTTAAAGCATCTCAGTGATCAGCATCCCTGTGATGCGCGTCGAAGGATGGGGAGCCGCCGTCATGTCCGCCACCCGGGAGCGCATGCCCGCGCTGTACCTCAGTCACGGCGCTCCGCCGCTCGCCGACGACCCGGTCTGGCCCGGTCAGCTCGCCGCCTGGTCCGCCGACCTGCCGCGGCCCCGGGCGATCCTCATGGTCTCCGCCCACTGGGAGGAGGCACCCCTCGCCCTCGGCGCCACGCAGACCATTCCCCTCGTCTACGACTTCTGGGGCTTCCCCGAGCACTACTACCAGGTCCAGTACGCCGCCCCCGGCGCGCCCGAACTGGCCGAGTCCGTGCGCAAGCTGCTGCGCGCCCCCGGCATCCCCGTCCAGGACATCCCCGACCGCGGCCTCGACCACGGCGCCTACGTGCCCCTGGTCGAGATGTTCCCGGCCGCCGACATCCCGGTGCTGCAGATCTCCATGCCCACCCTCGACCCGGTCCGCCTGATGGACATCGGGCGCAGGCTCGCCCCGCTGCGCGACGAGGGCGTGCTGATCGTGGGCTCCGGCTTCTTCACGCACAACCTGGCCGCACTGCGCCACGCGGGCGGCGGCGTGCCGAGCTGGTCCTCCGAGTTCGACGACTGGGGCAGGCGGGCCCTGGAGGCCCGGGACTGGGACTCCCTGCTGGACTTCCTCCGCAAGGCCCCGGCCGGCCGCTACGCCCACCCGCGCACCGAGCACTTCGCCCCGCTGTTCGTGACCATGGGCGCGGCGGGGGCGGGCGGCGAACTCGACGCCCAGAAGTCGGTGATCGACGGCTTCTGGATGGGAATGGCGAAGAGGTCCGTGCAGTTCGGCTGACCGGGGCAGGGTTCCCGAGGCCTGCCCCGGTGTGCGGCTAGAGGTCCTTCTCGTACCAGGCCACGTCCCAGTAGCGGCCGAACTTGCGCCCGACCTCCCGGTACGTGCCCACGTGCCGGAAGCCGAAGCGGGCGTGCAGCCGCCCGGAGGCCTCGTTGGGCTGGGCGATTCCGGCGTAGGCTCGGTGTACGTCCTCGTCGGCCAGGGCTCCGAAGAGGGCGTCGTAGAGCAGCGTGCCGATTCCGCGGCCGCCGGCTTCCGGGGCGACGTACACCGAGGTCTCCACGGAGGTCGCGTACGCGGGCTTCGCCCGGTAAGGGCTGGATGTGGCGTACCCCAGAATCCCCTGAGAGTCCGCGTCCGTGGCAACCATCAGGCGGTACGGGCCGTCTTCCGGGTGGGAGAGCAGCCAAGGGCGGCGCTCTTCCGGAGTGAAGACCGCCGTGTCGAACGTGATGGGCGTCTCACGTACGTAGTGGTTGTAGAGGGCCGTGAGGGCATCGAGATCGCCCTCGACTCCTGGCCTGACCTGCACCTCTGTACGCCCGGACGACATCGTGCCTCCCCGTGTGGCGGACAGGGTACTGCATGATCAGAAAAATCGAGGGGCAGGTTGGGAATTCTGTCCGGATTCCAGTCGTTGTTTCCCACGGATGCAGGGCACTCGAGGAGAGTCCCGGAGACAGTCCCCGGAGTGCCGAGCGTTCACCAGGACCACCCGCCAGCCCACCATCGCAAGGGAGCACGCATGGCAACCCGTGCCGTCGCCCGTCGTCAGTCCGCCTCCGGCGAGACGGTCGACCCGGCAAGCAGTGTTCGCGCCCATGGCGGCGAGATCGCCGACCGCGACCTGGTCGGCATGTACCTCGACGAGATCGCGCGCACGCCGCTGCTCGACGCCGCCAAGGAGGTCGAGCTGTCCCAGACCATCGAAGCGGGTGTGTTCGCGCGGCAGGTCCTCGACGGCGAGGAGCAGTCCAGGACGGACGCCAGCCGCGAGGAGCTGGAGGCCCTCGTCGCCGCCGGTGAGCGGGCCAAGGACGTCTTCATCCGCTCCAACCTCCGCCTGGTCGTAGCGGTGGCCCGGCGCTACCCGCGCAGCGGCCTGCCGCTCCTCGACCTGATCCAGGAGGGCAACGCCGGCCTGGTGCGCGCCGTCGAGAAGTTCGACTACCGCAAGGGCTTCAAGTTCTCGACGTACGCCACCTGGTGGATCCGTCAGGCCATCACCCGGTCCATCGCCGACCAGTCCCGCACGATCCGGCTCCCCGTCCACCTGGTGGAGGAACTGGGCCGCATCCGCCGCGTCCAGCGCGAGTTCAACCGTGAGAACGGGCGCGAGCCGGAGCCCGCGGAGATCGCGGCCGAGCTGGGTTCGACGCCGGAGCGCGTGATCGACGTGCTCGACTGGTCCCGTGACCCGGTCTCGCTGAACATGTCGGTGGACGACGAGGGCGAGACGCAGTTCGGCGACCTCCTGGAGGACACCTCCGCGGTCTCCCCGGAGCAGTCGGTCCTCACCCTGCTGCGCAGCGAGGAACTGGACGACCTGATCGGCCGCCTGGACCAGCGCACGGCCTCCATCATCAAGATGCGTTACGGCATCGAGGACGGCCGGGAGCGCACGCTGACCGAGGTCGGCAAGGAGCACGGCCTGACCCGCGAGCGCATCCGCCAGATCGAGAAGCACGCGCTGCTCGAGCTGAAGAAGCTGGCCCGCCAGACCGGCTTCGACGCGGCGGCGTAGCGGGCGTACTGGGCCGCGGCGCGCGTACGCCCGGTGGCGAAAGACGGCGCAAACATGGCGCGGTACCGTCGCTTCAACTCCGGAGTTCGAGGGAAAAACCCTTCAGGGCCCAGGAGTTGGGCCCCGGGGTCGCACTCCCACCATCCGCACATCCCCCACAACCGGCCCGGTCCGCACCTGGCCCGGCCGGGCAAGTGAGCCACGTCCCGACGCCATCCCCCCCAGCGCCGGGACCTTCCCAGAGCCGGGCTTCGGCGCCTACCCCCCCCAGGCGCCGGGGCCCGGCTTCTTGCTGCCGCCGGCCACCGGCTTTCACGTTCGCCGGCCACGCTGAATCGGCGGGCCACCCCGTACCTGAACCCCGGGGTGGCCCGCCGGATGGCAGATTCTGCCACATCGGCATAGCCTGCCGATGTGAGTACCCCGAGCACCACCGGCAACACCCCCGACCAGCCAGTTTCGGCCTCCAAGGCCTCGACGGCCTCGACGGCCCCTTCCACGGTGTCCCTCACCGAACGCCGTAAGGCGGAGACCCGGATGGAGATCGCCCGCGCGGCGGCGGCCCTCTTCGTCCGGCAGGGCCTGCGCGCCACCCGCGCCGAGGACATCGCCCAGGCGGCGGGCATCGCTCCGCGCACCTTCTACCGCTACTTCGCCTCCAAGGAGGAGGCGGTGACCCCGCTCTACGCGGCAGGCGCCCAGCGCTGGATGCAGGCCGTGCGTGACGCCCCGCCGGCCCTCACCGCGCCGGAGGCCCTGCGCCACGCGGTCCACCACACCCTGACCCCCGGTGCCGGTGTCACGGCGTCGTCCTGGGAGTGGGTCCGCACGCTGATCCGACTGGCCGACGCGAGCCCCGCCCTGCGCAAGGTGTGGGCGGAGGTCTGTCAGACGTCGGAGGCGGCGTTCGCGGAAATCCTGGCGGAAAGGCTGTCACCGCGCACGGGGGAAACGACGCCCGCGGCGGGTGAGGACAACGTTGCCCACCCGGTCCCGCCCCGCCTCCGCTTCGCGGCGGCGGTCGCCGGCGCGGCGATCCGAGTGGCCGTCGAGTCCTGGGCCGTCACCGACGACCCACCCACGGGCCCCGACGGCCCGGCGGCCCTGGCCCTGCACAACCTGGAGGCGCTCGGCGACTTCGGGTGGGGGGAGGGGGCCTAGGAGCGCCCTGGGTCCGTCCGGGAGCGCCATGTGCCGTCTCTCGGCCGCCCGAACTCCTCGCGGGATCAGTCCACTTCCCCTGCCCGGCTCAACCGCCCGCCCAACCCCCGTACACACTCGATCAGTTCGGCCGGCCCCCGCACCACGAACTCGCAGCCCACCATCGCCAGCCGCACCGCCAGCCACTCCACCGGATCCCCGCTCGCCCCTCGCAGCACACACCCGCCCTCACCGTCCGACTCCGGCACCCCGAGCCATCCCGGCAGCCGCGAGGACACCGCCTCCACCGGCCCGGCGAACCGCACCTCGAACGCGTACGTCTCCTGCCGCCGCTGGATCGACCGGCGCAGATACTCCGCCGCGCTCCCCTCCGGCAACTCCCGCGGTGCGAACCGCACTCCGGTGGCGAAGGGCTGCCGTACCCGGTCCACCCGGAACGTCCGCCAGTCCTCCCGCCCGAGGTCGTACGCGACGAGGTACCACCGCCGCCCCGTCGAGACCAGCCGGTGCGGCTCGGTCAGCCGCCGCGAGTCACCGCCGTCCTTGTCCCGGTAGGCGAACCGCAGCCGCTCCCGGCCCGCCACCGTCGACGCCATCACGGTCAGTGTCTCCGGTGCGATGCTCGCCCCGTCCCCGCTGGTCAGCGGCGTCGTCGCGGCCTGAAGCGTCGAGACCCGGTGCCGCAGCCGCGCAGGCAGCACCTGCTCCAGCTTCGCCAGCGCCCGCACCGACGCCTCCTCCACCCCCTCCACGGCGTGCCCGGCACCGGCCCGCAGCCCGACCGCGATCGCCACCGCCTCCTCGTCGTCGAGCACCAGCGGGGGCATCGCCTTGCCCGCGACCAGCCGGTACCCGCCGTCGGCGCCCTTGGTGGCCTGCACGGGATAGCCCAGTTCCCGCAGCCGGTCGATGTCCCGCCGCACGGTACGGCGGGACACCCCGAGCCGGTCGGCAAGCTCGCCGCCGGGCCATTCGCGCGGGGTCTGCAGGAGGGAGAGCAACTGGAGGAGCCGAGCCGGAGTGTCCGTCGTCATGCGTTCGAGAATGCCGTAGAACTAGGACACGATCTGACCTAGTGGGGTCCTACCTTCGGTGCATGACCTCCACGGAACAGACCCTCAGCGCTCAGCCGGCACCGGGCGACCGCCGCCGCTGGTTCGCGCTCGCGATCGTGATGACGGCGGCCTTCATGGACCTCGTCGACGTCACGATCGTCAACATCGCGATTCCCTCGATCAAGCGGGACGCGGGCGCCTCGCTCAGCCAGATCCAGTGGATAACCGCCGGATACGCCCTGGCCTTCGCCGCCGGTCTGATCACCGGAGGCCGCCTCGGCGACATCCACGGCCGCCGTCGGCTGTTCCTCGTCGGCATCGGCGGCTTCACCCTGGCCTCCGCCCTGTGCGGCTTCGCCGCGAACCCGGAGATGCTGGTCGCCTCCCGCATCCTGCAGGGCGGCATGGCGGCGATGATGGTCCCGCAGGTCCTGTCGATCGTGCACGCCACCTTCCCCGCCCATGAGCGCGGCAAGGTCTTCGGCCTCTTCGGTGCGATCGTCGGCCTGGGCGCGGTCTCCGGCCCGCTGCTCGGCGCGCTGCTGACGGAGTGGAACCTGTTCGGCCTGGAGTGGCGGCCCATCTTCCTGATCAACCTGCCGGTCGGCATCGCCGCGTTCCTGCTCGGCCGCCGCTACATCACCGAGTCCCGCGCGCCGAAGGCGCTGAAGCTGGACCTGGTCGGTGTCGCCCTGGTGACCCTGGGCCTGCTGATGCTGCTCTACCCGCTGACCCGCGGTCGCGAGCTGGGCTGGCCGCTGTGGGGGTACGTGTGCATGGCCGGCGCGCTCGGCGTCTTCGTGGCGCTGGTCGCCTACGAGCGGCGCAAGGCGGCCCGCGACGGCTCCGCGCTGATCGAGCTGTCCCTGTTCCGGGTGAAGAGCTTCGCCGCCGGCATCGCCGTACAGACCGTCTTCGGTGTCGCGCTCGGCATCTTCTTCCTGGTCTGGACGCTGTACATGCAGATCGGCCTGGGCTGGAGCCCGCTGCACGCCGGCCTGACCGGTGTGCCGTTCTCGCTCGCGGTGTCCACGGCGGCCGGGATGTCCGTGCAGAAGCTGGTTCCGCGGTTCGGCCGCAAGGTGCTCCAGACGGGCGCGCTGGTGATGGCGGTGGGCGTCCTCCTCTACATCTGGGAGTCGCACCGGTACGGCCTCGCCATCGCCTCCTGGCAGATGGCCCTCCCGCTGGTCGTGATGGGGGCCGGCATGGGTCTGATCGTCGCCCCGCTGACGGACGCGGTGCTCTCGGAGGTGCCGCGCGAGCACGCCGGTTCCGCGTCCGGCCTGATCAACACCGTGCAGCAGATGGGCAACGCGCTCGGGCTCGGGCTGGTGTCCGTGGTGTTCTTCGGGGTGATCGGCGACCGGCTGACCCCCGTCCGGGTGGGCCCCGCCTTCGTGCACGGCTTCCAGCACGCGCTGTGGTGGGTCGCCGGGGTCATGGGCCTGATCTTCCTGCTGATGTCCGCCCTGCCGAAGCGTCCGGCGCAGCACGTGGAGGGGGCGGCGGACGAGGAGCCCGCGGTGGTGGAGAAGGAGCGCGAGCTGGTGGGCTGACCAGGCACGACGAGGGACCCGGTACCGAATGGGTACTGGGTCCTTGTGCTGTCCGGACATCACCGGAAGTCCGTTCGTGCCCGATTCGAGTCCGAACCCGTTTACTTTCCGGAAAACCGGGCGTAGCCTCGCAGTGAAACCACACGTTCGGGCATGAGTCGGAGGCGAACGGACATGTACGCACCGGAGCGGCAGCAGGAGATCCTCCGGCTCGCCCGTGACGGCGGCCGGGTGGACGTCCTGTCGCTGGCCGAGGAGTTCCAGGTGACGGCGGAGACGATCCGCCGGGACCTGAAGGCCCTCGACCGCGCCGGCCTCGTCCGCCGCGTGCACGGTGGCGCCATCCCGGTCGGCCGCCTCGACTTCGAGCCGGACCTCGCCGAACGCGAGTCCACTGCCGCCGACGAGAAGGACCGCATCGCCAAGGCGGCCCTCGCCGAGCTGCCCACCGAGGGCACGATGGTCCTCGACGCCGGTACGACGGTGGCGCGGGTGGCCGCGGCCATCCCGCTGGAGTCGTCCCTCACCGTCGTCACGCACAGCCTGCCGATCGCGGCCCGCCTCGCCGACCACCCGGGCATCCAGCTCCACCTGGTCGGCGGGCGCGTACGGCACCGTACGCGCGCCGCCGTGGACGCCTGGGCGCTGCGCGCGTACGGCGAGATCCGCGCCGACGTGCTGTTCGTCGCCGCCAACGGATTCTCCGCCGAGCACGGTCTGACCACTCCCGACCTCGCCGAGGCCGCGGTCAAGCGGGCGGCCGTCGCCGCCGCCCGCCGCGTCGTCCTCCTCGCCGACTCCGCCAAGCACGGCCAGGAGCACTTCGCCCGCTTCGCCGACCTGAGCGACGTGGACCTGCTGATCACCGACAGCGGGCTGAGCCCCGAGGACGCCGCCGTGATCGAGCGCGGCGGCACGGAAGTGGTGCGCGCATGATTCTCACCGTCACCCCCAACCCGTCCCTCGACCGCACCTACGAGGTCCACGCCCTCAAGCGCGGCGAGGTCATCCGGGCCGAGACCGAGCGCACGGACCCCGGTGGCAAGGGCGTGAACGTCTCGCGCGCCGTCGCGGCCACCGGTCGGCGCACGGTCGCCGTCCTGCCCCTGGGCGGTGCGCCGGGGGCGCTCGTCGCCGATCTGCTCGACGCACAGGGCATCGAGGTCGCGCCGGTCCCGATCGCCGGCGCCACCCGCTCCAACATCGCCCTCGCGGAGGCGGACGGAGTGCTCACGAAGATCAACGCTCCGGGCCCGCTGCTGTCGCCGGCCGAGCAGGAACTCCTGCTGGAGACTGTCCGCGCGCAGTCCCGGGACGCCGACTGGATCGCGTGCTGCGGCAGCCTGCCCGGGGGCCTCGCGCCCTCCTGGTACGCCGATGTCGTCACGCGGGCGCACGCTGGGGGCGCGCGTATCGCCCTGGACACCTCGGGGCGTGCGCTCCTGGAGGCGCTGCGCGCGCGGCCCGACGTGGTGAAGCCGAACGCCGCGGAACTCGCGGAAGCCGTCGGTCGCCCCCTGGCGACCGTGGGCGACGCGGTGAAGGCGGCCGAGGAACTGCGTGAGATGGGCGCACGCACCGTGCTCGCGAGCCTGGGCGCCGACGGGCAGCTCCTCGTGGAAGACGCCGGGGCCTGGTTCGGCAGCGCCCGCGTGGACGCCGTCCGCAGCAACGTCGGCGCCGGCGACTCCTCCCTCGCCGGTTTCCTGATCGCCGGCGGCAGCGGCCCGGAGGCCCTGGCCTCCGCCGTCGCCCACGGTGCCGCCGCCGTCCAGCTCCCGGGCAGCGTGATGCCCACGCCGGCCGACCTGGACCCGGCCGCGGTCACCGTCACGGCCGACGTCCCGGTCGACCGCGAACTGACGGAGCGCGTGTCATGAACCTCCGCGACGCCCGTACGACCGTGCCGTCGGCCCCGCTCCCACCACCGGTCACCAAGTGGCGAGGCTCCCCGTTACTCGCCGCCGCGACAGGCCGGCAGGGCACCCCGATCCGCTCCGCCGCCCCCGCCGGGCAGGGTCTGCCCGGCCTCGCCCCCGTCCACCCCGCCGTCTCCCCCCACGGCACCCCCGTCCCCACCCCCGCCCACCCCTCTCCCCGGGCGATACGCGTGCATAGGAGCCCGCGATGAGCGACATGATCACCGCGGACCTGGTCGATCTCGACCTGTCCGCCGACACCAAGGAAGCGGCGGCGCGCGCCCTCGCCGAGCGCATGGTGGCCCTGGGCCGGGTGACCGACCTGGACGGTTTCCTCGCCGACGTGGCCGCCCGCGAGGCACAGATGCCGACCGGCCTGGACGGCGGCATCGGCATCCCGCACTGCCGCAGCCCCCACGTCACCGAGCCGACGCTCGCCTTCGGCCGCAGCTCCGCCGGGATCGACTTCGGCGCCGCCGACGGCCCCGCCGACCTGATCTTCCTGATCGCGGCCCCCGCCGGCGCCGACGACGCCCACCTGACGATCCTGTCGTCGCTGGCCCGGCAGCTGATGAACACCGAGTTCACGGACGCGCTGCGGTCGGCGCGGGACGCGGCGACGGCGGCCGCGCTGGTCCGGGGTGAGGAGGCGCCGGCCACAGCGGCCGAGGGCGCCCCGCAGGACACCGCCGCGGCGTCGGGGGCGGCCTCCGCCGACGCCGCGGCGGGCAGTACGGCGCAGGACGCGGAAGCCGGTGCGCAGCCGGGCGCGGGTGCCACCGCTCCGGCGCCGGCCACCGCGGAAGGCGCCGCCGCCGAAGCCTCGGCCGGTGCGTCCGCCGCCGATGCCTCCGGCGCCGGTGAGCGGCCGTTCCGCATCGTCGCCGTCACCTCCTGCCCGACCGGCATTGCCCACACCTACATGGCGGCCGAGTCCCTGGAGAACGCGGGCCGCGAGGCCGGTGCCGAGGTCGTCGTCGAGACGCAGGGCTCGGCGGGCTTCACCCGGCTCGACCCGGCGGTGATCGCGTCCGCGGACGGCGTGATCTTCGCGCACGACGTCCCCGTGCGGGACAAGGACCGCTTCGCGGGCAAGCCGACGGTCGACGTCGGTGTGAAGGCGGGCATCAACCGCCCCGCCGAGCTGATCGGCGAGGTGCGCGGCAAGGCCGAGCGCGGCGAGGTCACCTCGGGCGCCGCAGCCGCCACGCCCGTCGAGCGGGCCGGCGACTCCACCGAGGGCTACGGCACCAAGCTGCGCAAGTGGCTGATGAGCGGTGTCAGTTACATGGTCCCGTTCGTCGCGGCCGGCGGTCTGCTGATCGCCCTGGGCTTCGCTATCGGCGGCTGGCAGGTCAGCAAGGCACCGTCGGTCATGGACCACTTCGTCTGGACGCAGGCCGACAGTTGGGGCGCCCTGCTCTTCCAGATCGGCGGCGTGGCGTTCAAGTTCCTCGTCCCCGTCCTGGCCGGCTACATCGCGTACGGCATGGCCGACCGGCCCGGCCTCGTCCCCGGTTTCGTGGGCGGCGCGATCGCACTCGACATCAACGCGGGCTTCCTGGGCGGCCTGGTGGCCGGTCTGATCGCCGGCGGTGTGGTGATGGCGATCCAGAGGGTGAACATCCCCACGGCCCTGCGCGGCATCATGCCGGTGGTGGTGATTCCGCTGATCTCCTCGGCGATCGTCGGATTCCTGATGCTCGTCGTCATCGGCAAGCCCATCGCCGCCGCCCAGAAGGGCATGACCGACTGGCTGAACAGCCTCACCGGCACCAACGCCATCCTGCTGGGTGCCCTGCTCGGCCTGATGATGTGCTTCGACCTGGGCGGCCCGGTCAACAAGGTCGCCTACACCTTCGCCACCGCCGGCATCGCGGTCGCCAGCCCGAGCGACTCGGCGATGAAGATCATGGCCGCGGTGATGGCGGCCGGCATGGTCCCGCCGCTGGCGATGGCCCTGGCCACGACGGTCCGCGGCAGGCTGTTCACGCAGACCGAGCGCGAGAACGGCAAGGCCGCCTGGGTGTTGGGAGCCTCCTTCATCTCCGAGGGCGCGATCCCGTTCGCCGCGGCGGACCCGCTCCGCGTCATCCCGTCCGCCATGGCCGGCGGCGCGGTCACCGGCGCCCTGTCGATGGTCTTCGGCGCCACCCTGCGCGCCCCGCACGGCGGCATCTTCGTGGTCCCGCTGATCGGCAACCCGTTCCTGTACCTGATCGCCATCGCGGCCGGCGTGTGTGTCACCACCGCCCTGGTCGTCATCCTCAAGGGCATGCGCAAGCAGGCACCGGGGACCACGGTCACCGACCCCACCGCCGGTCCGGCCACGGCGGCGGAGGCGAAGCAGCCGGTGGCCGCCTGACGGGCGCCGCCGGCTCTTGTCCCTTTGGTGAGCTGTGAGTTGTTCACGGCACCTGCGAGATACGTCACGGTCCGGGACCAAAGTCCCGGGCCGTGGTGTCTACTGGGGCTCATGCCTGAGCACGTCTCGACTCTCCAGCTGACCGGCATGGTCGCCCTCACCGTGGCGGCCGTCGCCTGGGCCGCCGTGGTGCTGCGACTGCTGCGCCGGGCCCGTGTCGAGGCCGTCGCCGAATGGCATGCCGCCGCCGCGCTGCCCGCTCTCCCGGAGCAGCCCCAGGCCGGCCCCCCGCGGGAGTCCGTCGAACTGACCCCGGCGGAACAGGACGCCTTCGCGGGCCTGGTACGACAACTCGGCGACCGCTGACGGAAGAGAGCGCCGAGCCCCCTCCGGGTCAGGGCCTCTCTTTCGGATCTTGCCGGGGTCGCGGGGTCCGGCACGCGCATCCGCCGCGTTGTGGTCGGTTGCCGACTCCCCCACGCTCGGCTTCGCTCGCGCGGGGGCGCCCCCATCGCGTCGACGCCCTCCTCCGCCTTGCAGCTGCACGCACCGGACCCCGTTCGGGCCGGACACAAGGCGCCACCGCTCCGAGCCGGCCAGATCCGAAAGAAAGGCCCTAGGCCTGCCGGGCCGCGCGGCGCTCCATGGCCTCCCGGGCCGCGTCCTCCGTCGCGTAGACCTCGCACATGTGCCGCCCGTCGGGCGTCGCCGTGTGCTCGACCTCCCACAGCGAGACCTCCCGGCCGTCCGGCAGCAGGAACGCGTGCTCGTACAGCGCGAAGCTCAGTCCCGCGCGGGCGGCCCGCCCGGGCCGTCCGAACGCCTGGGTGATCTGGTGCGCCGCCGCCGTCGCCAGCAGCGCCGCCGTCTCCGCGCCGGGCCGGTCGGGGTTCTCCGCGCGCCGCAGCAGCCGGCGGGCGTGGTCCGCGGAGTCGTCCGGCGCGTAGACGTGCCGGGGCTCGGGGACGGCCCACAGCTGCATCAGGGCCGGCAGCTCGAAGTCCGGTGCCTCCGGCGGCAGCGGGAGCCGGGCGGTGGCGGTGTGCAGCTCCTCCTCGTCGGCGTACACCTCGTGCTGTACGTCGCCGCCCGGGGCCGTGTTGTGGACCAGCTCCCACAGGGTCACCGCGGAGCCGTCGGCGAGCAGCCAGGTGTGCCGGTACGTCTCACGGTGCAGCCCCGCGCTGTGATGGGCGGAGAGCAGCGAGCTGTCGTGCGCCAGCGCGCAGTCGAGCCGCCTTATCACCTCGTCCGGCAGCTCGAAGGAGTTCAGGGCACGGCCGAGGAGTCGCGCGAGATGCTCCTCCGGAGACTCGGGCGACTCGGCTGGTTCGTACGCTGCCGTCTCGTACGGAACGCTCAAGGCTTCTCCCGGCGTTGCTGCATGTCACCTAGTGGGTGCATACCGTAGCCCCTCGGTCGGACATCGTGTCCGGGAACCGAGAAAACGTATGCCCGGAAAACGCGAGGGCCGCGCGAAAAGTTCCCGCACGGCCCCACGTTCCGTCAAAACCAGCCGGTCAGGCGGCACTTCCCGCGGTCCAGGCGCTCCAGGACATGTTCCAGCCGTTGAGCCCGTTGTCCGGGGAGACCGTCGTGTCCGGGGAGTTCTTCACGACCACGACGTCCCCGATGAGCGAGTTGTCGTAGAACCACTTGGCCGTCGTGTCGCCCTGCGCGCCCTGCGCGTCCGCGAGGCCCACGCAGCCGTGGCTGGTGCCCTCCCGACCGAAGGGCGGGTTGCCCTTGTTGTACCAGTAGTTGCCGTGGATGAACGTGCCCGACGAGGTCAGGCGCATCGCGTGCGGCACGTCCGGGATGTCGTACTCCCCGCCGAAGCCGACCGTCGAGCCGTTCATCCGGGTCTGCACGAACTTCTCGGAGATCACCATCTGCCCGTTGTACGTGGTGTGCTGCGGGCTGCCCGCGGAGATCGCCACCGACTTGAGCGTCTTGCCGTCCCGCACCACCGTCATGGTCTGCGTGGAGACGTCGACGGTGGAGACCTGCGAGCGCCCGATCGTGAAGGACACCGTCTTCTTCTGCACCCCGTAGACGCCGTTCGCGCCCCGCACGCCGTCCAGGTCGATCTTCATCGTCACCTTGGAGCCGGCCTTCCAGTAGTCCTGCGGCCGGAAGTCCAGCCGCCGGTCCCCGAACCAGTGCCCCACCACCTGCTGGCCACTGCTGGAGTCGACCGTGATGTGCGACTGCACGGTCTTCTTGTCGGTGATGGACTTGTCGAAGGTGAACGACACCGGCATGCCCACCCCGACCGTCGAGCCGTTGTCCGGTGTGTAGGTGCCGATGAAGCTGTTCGCCGAGGTGACGGTGGTGAAGATGGAGTTGGCCGCCGCGGTGCGTCCGCCGGAGTCCTTCGCGGTCGCGTTTATCTCGTACTTCGTGCCGCGCTCCAGCTGCTGCTTCGGCTTCCAGCTGCCGCCGTCCGCCGATACGGCCCCGGGCACCGACCGCCCCGACTCCGCCACGGTCATCTTCACGTCCGTCAGCCTGCCGCCGCTGACCTTCACGCCGGTGCCGTTGATGGACGCGCCGGTCGAACCGTCCTTGGCCGAGATCGCGATCTTCGCCGACGAGGTCCGCGGCGCGTTCTTGCCGCCCTTGCCGTCGTCGGTGGCGTTGGCGTCGCCGCCGCAGGCGGTCAGAGTGAGGGCGCCGACCATCAGGGCGGCACAGGCCCCCAGTGCGCGCCGCGCTGCAATGTCCGGCGTTGTCACGGGCTGCTCCAGGTTCGTGTGATGTGCGTGATCCGTTCCAGTGCGTGGAGAGAGAGGGACTCGGCCCCGAGGGAGGTTCCCTCCGGGGCCCGTTGCGCCCATCACGTGACGAAACCGCGACAATCCGAGGCCCCCGCCCGGGCCCCTGCACCGCCGCCGCGCCTACCGCTTCCCGTACAACTCCCCGTACGACGGCCACGCTCCGCCCGGCCCGTCGACCGGCTCGGCGGCGCGCACGGCACGGACGATCGCGCGCGTCACCAGGTCCGCACCCGCGGCGAGGATGTCGTTGAGCGCCAGCGGATGTCCGCCGGCGAGCGGGCGCGTGCCCGTCGCCAGCGCGAACACCGTGTCGCCGTCGTGCAGCAGGTGCACCGGCCGCACGGCGCGCGCGATGCCGTCGTGTGCCGTGCCCGCCATCTTCTGCGCCTGCGCCTTGGTGAGGTCCGCGTCGGTCGCGACCACGGCGAGCGTCGTGTTCAGCGGCGGGGGCGGGTTCTTGGAGGCGGCCTCGTCGAGGCGCAGGCGCGCGGCGTGGTGCAGATCCGCCCGCGGGTACTCGAGGCGGCCCTGGAAGAACTCCCCGTACAGCGCGCCCGTCTCGGGGTCCACCACCGCCCCCGCGGCGTTCACGACCGCCAGCGCGGCCACGGTGACGCCCGAGTCGAGGACCGTGCTCGCGGTGCCCACACCGCCCTTGACCGCCCCCGCCACGGCGCCCGTTCCCGCGCCCACACAGCCCTCGGGCACCCGCGCGCCCGGTGCGCTCGCGGCCGCGGCCTCGACCGCCGCGCGTCCCGTGGCCGCGTCCGGGCGGGCGCGGAAGTCCCCGCCCCGCCCCAGGTCGAAGACGCACGCGGCGGGGACCACCGGGACGACGTGCGCCGGGTCCGTCCCGACCGGCACCCCTCGTCCGCGCTCCTCGAGCCAGGCCATGACGCCGGACGCCGCGTCGAGCCCGTAGGCGCTGCCTCCGGTCAGCACGACGGCGTCGACCTTCTGCACCACGTTGCGCGGGTCGAGGGCGTCGGTCTCCTTGGTACCGGGGCCGCCTCCGCGCACGTCCACGGCGGCGACGGCGCCGCCCTCCGGTGCGAGGACGACCGTGGTGCCGGTGAGCCAGCCGTCCCCGGTGCGGGTGGCGTGTCCCACCCGCAGCCCGGCGACGTCCGTCAATGCGTCAACTGTCATGGGGTCAGTCTGGCCCACCCCCGTGACGCGTCCGACGAGTTCAGGCAGTGGACGCCGGTGTGCTCGAGGGCCTCCCGCGGGAGGCCGTACGGGTGGTGAGCACCACGCCGACGGCGACGGCGGCCGCCGACACGAGTCCCGCCGCGAGCACCGCCCATCCGCCCAGGAAGGTGCAGCAGACCACGAGCAGCGCGGTGACCGGGAGCACCAGCTGCTGGGTGATGCCGATCTTGAAGTGCCGTGAGTGCAGCGCCCATACGGTGAGCAGGTACAGCGCCGTCGGCAGGGTCACGGCCGCCGAGGCCGACAGCGTCGATATGTGTGCCATGCCGACGGACTGCTCCACGGCCACCTCCAGGCCGGCGCCGATCGCGGCGGCCGAGGCGAAGATCAGATAGTGGCCGTAACCCCAGAGGAACGCCTGCCCGTTGGATCGCAGGTGGCCGTGGATGGGCACCACGAAGTAGATCCACCATGCGGAGAAGACGATCAGCAGGCCGCCCGCCGCGATCGGCAGCAGTTCGCCCAGGGCGCCGTGCTCGTCCACCGCCGACTTCACGGCGACCGTGGCCGCGGCGATCGTCTCGCCGAGCACGATGATCGTGAACAGGCCGTACCGCTCGGCGATGTGATGCGGATGCCAGGGGGTCTCCTGGTCCTTCTCCGCGTACACCGGCACGCACAGCTCCGCGACCGCCATCACCAGGAACATCCAGGGCCGGGCGGGCTCGGGCAGCAGGACCAGCCCCAGCCAGCCCACCTGGCACAGCAGCACGCCGCACGCGTATCTGAGTGCCACGGTCCGCTCCGCGCCCTCGGCCGATCCCGCCGCTCTCAGCCACTGCGCGACCATCGCCAGCCGCATGATCACGTAACCGAGCCAGACCACCAGGTAGTCGTGTTGCTGGAACGCCCGGGAGACGCCCGCGGCCAGCACCAGCACGCCGGCGATCTGCACCAGGGTGACGGCCCGGTAGAGGACGTCGTCGTTGTCGTACGCCGAGGCGAACCAGGTGAAGTTCATCCAGGCCCACCAGATGGCGAAGAACACCAGCGCGTAGTTCAGGATCCCGTGGCCCGGATGCCCCTCCGTCACGGCGTGCACGAGCTGCTGGCCCGCCTGCGCGACGGCCACGACGAAACACAGGTCGAAGAGGAGCTCCAGCGGGGAGGAGACACGGTGGGACTCGTCGCGCCCGCGCGCGACGAGCCGCCGCAGGGGCCCCTTGGGCTGGTGTGCGCCCGGTGAGGCGGGCGCCGGAGCGGAACTCGACGTCATGCCTCCCAGGACAACAGAAATCACCGGCAAAATCTTGTGAGCGCATTCACAAGGGTGTACCGGGCTCTCGTCCCGTGTCCGGAAGGGGCGCTCGCCGGGGCCGCCCGGGCCGGGGCCGTACCCTTGAGGCATGAGCACCGCCCCCGCATCCGAGCCGCGCGACCCGAAGCCGGCGCTGATCTTCGACGACCCGCTGAGCCAGCAGTCCTCGGACGACACCGACCGCGGGTGGGGCGAGCGCACGGACGGCGACAGCGCCGCCGACCTGAGGCGCTTCCTCGACGAGAAGCCGCCCCACCACCTCTGAGCCGCCCGCGGCCCCGCCGCTATCGCGCGTCGTGCCCCGACCCGCGCTGCGCGACCAGCGCGTCGCGGATCTCCTTCAGGACCTCCAGCTCGGTCACCTCCATGACCTCCTGAGTGCCCATGCGCGCCTTCTTGCGGGCCTCCTGCCGCGCCAGGTACTTCGACATCGGCAGAACCATCAGGAAGTACACGACGGCCGCGGTGATCACGAACGTGAGGGTGGCGCCGATCACCGTCCCCCACAGGATCGGCACACCGCTCTTCACCGACCCGTCCGGGTTCACCGCGCACGGTGCCTCGAGGCAGGAGCTGTAGTGGTCCAGGTTCTGCGTGCCGATCGCACCGACCACGGGGTTGATGAGCCCCTTCACCACAGAGTTGACGATGTTCGTGAAGGCGGCGCCGATGACCACCGCGACTGCCAGATCGACGACGTTCCCGCGCATCAGGAAGGCCTTGAAGCCCTCCCAGACGCTCGCTTCCTTCTTCGCGCTCACCTCGGCGACTCTCCTCGCATGCACAGGGTGTGGAACCAAACGCTCCGCAACCTACGGCACCGTACGGCCATTGTGTCCAATTCCGTAGCTCGGTAGAACGACTTGCCGGTGGGTCGCCCGGCAAACGTCCGAGGTGGGTCAGCACAGCGTCACCGCCAGCCGTGCCGTGGCGCTCGCGCCGACGAGCCGGGCCGCCGCGCCGCGTGGCACCGACAGCACGACCAGCGCCCCGCTCTCGGCCGCCCCCTCCAGGGGCTCCGGCACCTTCGTCACCCGCGCGCCGCGCGCCAGCACCCGGACGCCGCCCCCGGTCGACGGGTCCTCGGCGGCGACGACGTCGACCCGGTCGCCGGGCCGCAGCAGCCGGACCGTGGCGGCGTCGGCGATCCGCACGGGAGCCGTCACCACCTCCGCCGCCCGGTGCCGTCGCGCGGGTTCCGCGACCGGGTGGCCGTGGGCGCGGTCGCCGTGGTGCGGTTGCGTCACGGTCCGCGGCCCCGCCGCGACGAGCGCGGCCGCGGTCACCGCGAGGCCGGCCGCGAGGGCCCGCCTGCGGTGCCGTACCAGCCGCTGCAACCGGTACCGGCCGCCGCGCACCCGCACCGGGGCGAAGGGGGGCACCTCGCAGGTCGCCGGGGCATCGGTGCCCAGCGGACACGGGAGGCGGAGGGGAGGCGGGAAGGGGGAGCGGGCGGAGGGGGAGCGAGGAGAGACGGAAGGTGCCGGCGGAGCGGAGGCGGACGGAGTGGGCGCGTACGGACCGGGGGACGACGAGGACAAGGGCATGGGGATCACCGCCTGCGAGGAGGAATTCGGCTGCGATGCCACGATGAGGCCTCGCGCCGGATCCCGCCGGAGCCGGTGGACGGTGGGCGGGTTGTGGACAACCCGCCCACCCGAACGAGTAGTTCCGCCGCGCGCTACGGCAGGCTTCGCGCTGCGACGGGCCTCCCGCTAGGGGAGTTCGAACCCCGGGTCCATCCCGCCGAGCGCCTTCATGCACAGGCAGTCCCGCGCCCCGGTCTCCGGAAGCGCCGCCACCGCGTCGAACAGCACACCCCGCAGCCGGTCCACGTTGGCCGCGAACACCCGCAGGACCTCTTCGTGCGAGACGCCCTCGCCGGTCTCCGCGCCGGCGTCCAGGTCGGTGACCAGAGTCAGGGACGTGTAGCACAGCTCCAGTTCACGGGCGAGGGCCGCCTCGGGGTGGCCCGTCATGCCCACCACCGACCAGCCCTGGGCCTGGTGCCACAACGATTCGGCGCGGGTCGAGAAGCGCGGCCCCTCGACCACGACCAGCGCGCCGCCGTCCACCGGTTCCCAGTCCCGTCCGCGGGCCGCCTTCAGCGCGGCGGCGCGTCCGGTGGGGCAGTACGGGTCGGCCATGGACACGTGCACCACGTTGGGCACCGTGCCGTCGGGCAGCGGCAGCCCGTCGAAGTACGTCTGTACCCGGGACTTCGTGCGGTCCACGAACTGGTCCGGCACGAGCAGGGTGCCGGGGCCGTACTCGGGGCGCAGCCCGCCCACCGCACACGGTCCGAGGACCTGCCGGACGCCGACCGAGCGCAGGGCCCAGAGGTTGGCGCGGTAGTTGATGCGGTGCGGCGGCAGGTGGTGGCCGCGGCCGTGCCGGGGCAGGAAGGCGACCCGCCGGCCGGCGATCTCGCCGAGGAAGAGGGAGTCGCTGGGCTGCCCGTAGGGGGTGTCCACCTGGACCTCGGTCACGTCGTCGAGGAACGAGTAGAAGCCCGAGCCCCCGATCACACCGATCTCTGCGTTCGCCATGACGAGCACACTAGCTGGCCGCTCGACGGCGGGGGAGCCGGTGTCCGGGTACGCCCGAGGCCCTGCCGTCACGCGACGGCAGGGCCTCGGGCGCGAGTTCTCAGGCGGCGGAGGTGCCGGCGGAGCTGGAGGAAGACGAGGAGGACGACGACGGCGACGACGCGGACGATGCCGAGGACGACTTCGCGTCGGACGACCCGGACGACTTCGCGTCGGACGTCGACGAGCCGGACGACTTCGACGCCGGGCTGCTGCTCGACGTGGAGCCGCGGGAGTCGTTGCGGTAGAAGCCGGAGCCCTTGAAGACGATGCCGACCGCGGAGAACACCTTCTTCAGGCGGCCACCGCAGCTGGGGCACTCGGTCAGGGCGTCGTCGGTGAACTTCTGCACCGCCTCGAGGCCCTCGCCGCACTCGGTGCACTGGTACTGGTAGGTCGGCACTGTCTTCCTCCTGGCACTCTCACTCAATGAGTGCTAACGACGGTCCATAGTGACGTATTCCTGGGGATCAGTCCACCGTCACCGGCACTCGGTGACCGACGCCACGTGCGACGGTGCGGTTCCGGGGCCGGGCGACCAGCGCCGAACGCAGAGCCACAAGGGTGGCCAGCGCCAGCAGGGTGCCGGCCATCGGCACCAGGAATCCGGCGCCGCCCCACAGGCGGTCCTCCAGCTGTCCGGCGACCGTGACGGCGGCCGCCTGGCCGAGCGCGACGGCGCCGGTCAGCCAGGTGAACGCCTCGGTGCGGGCCTCGGCCGGGACCAGGCCCTCGACCAGGGTGTAGCCGGTGATCAGGGCCGGCGCGATGCACATGCCGACCAGCAGGCCGAGACCGGCCAGCAGCGCCACCGAGTGTGCCGTCCACAGCGCGGAGGCGACCAGCGCCAGCGCCGTGTAGCCGACGACCAGGCGCCGCTGCGGGGCGACCTTCCAGGCGATCGCGCCGCAGACGATGCCGGAGAGCATGTTGCCCGCGGCGAAGACGCCGTACAGGACGCCGTTCAGGCCGGGCTCGCCGATCGACTCGGTGAAGGCGGCCAGTGACACCTGCATGCCGCCGAAGACCGAGCCGATGCCCAGGAAGGTCACGACCAGTACCCGCACGCCCGGGACGCGCAGCGCGGAGGCGTGCCTCACGCGCGCGTGCCCGTTCTCGGCGGTCACCGGCGGCTGGGTGCTCCGCTGGGCGGCGAACAGCAGACCGCCGACGAGCGTCAGCGCGGCCTCCGTCACCAGACCGGCGGACGGGGTGACGGCGGTGCACAGCGCGGTCGCGAGCAGCGGCCCGAAGACGAAGGTCAGCTCGTCCGTGACGGACTCGAAGGCGGCCGCGGTGGCCATCAGGGGCGAGCCCTGGAGCTTCACGCCCCAGCGGGCGCGCACCATGGGGCCGACCTGCGGCACGGAGGCGCCGGTGGGTACGGCGGCCGCGAACAGGGCCCACAGGGGAGCGTGTGCCAGCGCGAGCGCCGTCAGGGTGAGGCCCGCCAGCGTGTGCACGAGGACACCCGGGATCAAAACGGCGCGCTGTCCGTAGCGGTCGGCCAGGCGGCCGCTGTACGGCGCGAACAGTGCCATGGACACGCCGGTGGCCGCCGCGGCGGCGCCCGCGGCGCCGTAGGAGCCGGTGGTGTGCTGCACGAGCAGCACGATGGAGATGGTGAGCATCGCGAACGGCTGGCGCGCCGCGAAGCCGGGGAGCAGGAAGGTCCAGGCGCCGCGGGTGCGCAGCAGCTGTCCGTATCCCGGGCGGGAGGATGCCGTCGAGGTCTTCGCCGGTTCGGTGGTGGTGACCGTGGATCCCACGGCCCGTGCCTTTCTGCCGCCTGGTAGCGCGGTGCCCCGTTGCGGGCCCGGGCGCCGAGAGCTGTCCTCTTGCGCGGACTGCGGTAGATACCGACGCCCACTGCGGGTGGGGGGACTCGGCCGCCATACGGTCGCGCCAGCTCTGCGTCAGGCAGAGTTGGTTCGATCAGGGTGCGCCTTCATCGTACAGGGGCTGCCCCCGCGCGGACCTGTGAAAATGAGCACCATCAGGCTCGGCCACCTGGGATTGCCGGGGGTGTGAACGGTACGAAACCCGCACTTAACGAGAGCTGCCCGCCCCGGCTCCGTCGGTGCCCAGCCAGTCGGCCAGCTTGCCGCCGTGGGCGACCGCCCGCAGACGTCGTTCCGCGGAGTCGCGCACCGGGTCGGTGGCGACCACGAGGAGTTCGTCCCCGTGCCGCAGCACCGTCGTGGGCAGCGGAACAAACGATTTGCCCTCGCGGACGACGAGGGTGACGGCGGCCCCGGGCGGCAGCCGCAGCTCGTTGACCTCGACACCGTGCATCCGGGAGCCCTCGGGGACCGTGATGGACAGCAGATGCCCGCGCAGCCGCTCCAGGGGCGCCGACTCGATGCCGAGGTCGGACGCCTCGCCCTCCTCGCCGAGGCGCAGCTTGCGGGCCAGCCAGGGCAGCGTCGGCCCCTGGACGAGGGTGTAGACGACGACCAGCACGAAGACGATGTTGAAGATGCGCCGGCTGCCCGCGACGCCGTTCACCATGGGAATGGTCGCCAGGATGATGGGCACGGCGCCGCGCAGCCCCGCCCACGACATCAGGACCTGCTCCTGCCACGGCACGCGGAACGGGGCCAGGCTGAGGATCACGCTCAGGGGGCGCGCGACCATCGTCAGCACCAGCCCGATGACCAGCGCGGGCAGGATGTCGTCGCCCAGCTCGTGCGGGGTGACGAGCAGGCCGAGCACGACGAACATGCCGATCTGCGCGATCCAGCCGAGCCCCTCGGCGAAGCCGCGCGTGGCGGGCCAGTGGGGCAGTTTGGCGTTGCCGAGCACCATCGAGGCCAGGTAGACGGCGAGGAAGCCGCTGCCGTGCGCCAGGGCGCCGTCGGCGTACGCGGTGACGGCGATGGCCATCACGGCGATGGGGTAGAGGCCCGAGGCGGGCAGGGCCACATGCCTGAGGCCCCAGGCCCCGATCCAGCCCACCGCCAGCCCTATGGCCGCTCCGATGGCCAGCTCCAGGGCTATCTCGCCGACCAGGGTGTACCAGTGCTCGACCGGGCCGGCCTGGGAGAAGGCGACGACCAGGATGACGACCGGAGCGTCGTTGAAGCCGGACTCCGCCTCGAGCGTGCCCGTCACGCGCGCGGGGAGGGGGATTCTGCGCAGCACGGAGAAGACCGCCGCCGCGTCCGTGGACGACACCACCGCACCGATGATGAGCGCCTGCCGCCACTCCAGCCCGACCAGATAGTGCGCGCCCGCCGCCGTGACCCCGACGCTGACCGCCACTCCCACCGTCGCCAGGACGGAGGCGGAGGACAGGACCGGCCGGACCTCCTTCCACTTCGTGCCGAGGCCGCCCTCGGCGAGGATCACGACCAGGGCCGCGTATCCCATCACCTGGGTCACTTCGGCGCTGTTGAAGTGGATGTCACCGATGCCGTCCTGGCCCATGAGGACGCCGATCCCCAGGTAAACGAGCAGGCTGGGGAGCCCGCTGCGGGAGGAGACCCGGACGGCCGCGACTGCGACGAGCAGGACGACGGAGCAGACGAGCAGCAGCTGGTTGAGGTGGTGGACAGTCAGCGGCGGTTCCCTTCGTTGGCCCGCGCGGGGCGCGCGCGGACTCACGTACACAAGACCCGAGGCTGCGGCGGACCGCACACCCAAGTACTTCGTTACCTTACCTAACTCTTGACGCTTTCTTGACGCTTCCCGGGGCAAGATCGAACGTCCGTGCGCGCCTGTTCCCGACTCCGCGTCAAGTGGTTCGAGGCCCTACGCCTATGGTTGCTCCAGCGCTCATTCAAAGTCACAGCCCGACCTGCCGCTCGCGTTAGGACAGCAAGGACAGCGATGCCCCCCAACACCACCGCCACAACGGGTGACACCGCCACGACAGGTGCCACGCCCGTCAAGTCCGGCAGGAAGAAGGGGCGTAAAGCCCGACTTGTCGTGCTGGTGCTCGTCCTGGCCATCATCGGCGGCATCGCCTACGGGGCGTACTGGTCGATCAGCACCGTCCGCGCCTCCTTCCCGCAGACCAAGGGTTCGATCACGCTCCAAGGCCTCTCGGGGCCCGTCGACGTCAAGCGGGACGGCAACGGCATCCCGCAGATCTACGCCTCGTCCGACGCGGACCTGTTCATGGCCCAGGGCTACGTCCAGGCGCAGGACCGGTTCTACGAGATGGACGTGCGCCGGCACATGACCTCCGGGCGCCTGTCGGAGATGTTCGGCAAGGGCCAGGTCAAGAACGACGAGTTCCTGCGCACCCTCGGCTGGGACCGGATCGCCAAGGAGGAGTACGACACCAAGCTGTCGGCCTCCACGAAGAAGTACCTCCAGGCGTACGCCAAGGGAGTCAACGCCTACCTGCAGGGCAAGGACGGCGAGGACATCTCCCTGGAGTACGCGGCCCTGGGCTTCACCAACGACTACAAGCCGCAGAAGTGGACCCCGGTCGACTCCGTCGCCTGGCTGAAGGCGATGGCCTGGGACCTGCGCGGCAACATGCAGGACGAGATCGACCGCGCGCTGATGACCAGCCGTCTCGGCCCGCAGCAGATCCAGGACCTGTACCCCCAGTACCCGTACAGCCGCCACAAGGCGATCGTCCAGGAGGGTCAGTACAACGAGCTGACCAAGACCTTCCAGCAGAACGGCGGCGCCACGGGCTCCTCCCAGGGCGCGACGGGCACGACCGGCTCCGCCACCTCGTCCACGACCGGATCGGCGCTCACGAGCCAGCTGGCGGGCCTCTACAACGTTCTGGACGACGTGCCGACCGCCGTCGGTGTGAACGGCCAGGGCATCGGCTCCAACTCCTGGGTGGTCGCCGGGAAGTACACCGTCAAGCACAAGCCGCTGCTGGCCAACGACCCGCACCTGTCGGCGTCGCTGCCGTCCGTCTGGTACCAGATGGGCCTGCACTGCCGTGCCGTCTCCGGCAAGTGCCAGTACGACGTCACGGGCTACACCTTTGCCGGGATGCCCGGTGTGATCATCGGCCACAACGCCGACATCGCCTGGGGCATGACCAACTCCGGGGTCGACGTCACCGACCTGTACCTGGAGAAGGTGACCGCGAACGGCTACCTGTACGACGGCAAGATCCGGCCCTTCAAGACCCGCGAGGAGACCATCGAGGTCGCCGGCGGCAAGCCGAAGACGATCGTCGTGCGCCAGACCGCCGACGGCATGCCGCTGCTGTCCGACCGGGACGACGAACTCGTCCAGGTCGGCAGGAGGGCCACCGTCAACACCGCCGCACCCGACCGCGGCGACGGCTACGGCATCGCCCTGAGGTGGACGGCGCTCGACCCGGGCACCTCCATGGACGCCGTGTTCGCCATCGACAAGGCGGCTGACTGGAGTGACTTCCGCGCGGCCGCCGCCCTGTTCGACGTGCCCTCGCAGAACCTGGTCTACGCCGACACCAGGAACCACATCGGCTACACGCTGCCCGGCAGGATCCCCACGCGTTCCTCGCTGGACGACGGCTCGATCCCGGCGCCGGGCTGGGACTCGAAGTACCGCTGGACCGGCTTCATCAAGCAGGACGAGCTGCCCTACGAGTACGACCCGGAGCGGGGCTACATCGTCACCGCCAACCAGGCCGTGGTCGACAAGGACAAGTACCCGTACACGCTCACCACCGACTGGGGCTACGGCACCCGCAGCCAGCGCATCACCGACCTGATCGAGTCCAAGATCAATCACGGCGGCAAGATCTCCACCGACGACATGCGCCAGATGCAGCTGGACAGCAGCAGCGAGATCGCCAAGCTGCTGGTGCCCAAGCTGTTGAAGATCGACCTCGGCGACAAGGACGTCCGCCAGGCGCAGAAGCTGCTGGAGGGCTGGGACTACACCCAGGACGCCGACTCCGCGGCCGCCGCCTACTTCAACGCCGTCTGGCGCAACATCCTCAAGCTCGCCTTCGGCAACAAGCTCCCCAAGGAGCTGCGGGTCAAGGGCCAGTGCCTGTGGGTCGACAAGATCGACAGCACCGGTCCGCTGGACGACGACACCAAGGTGCGCGAGTGCGGCCAGCGCGATGCCGACCAGGCCCAGCCGGACGGCGGCGACCGCTGGTTCGAGGTCGTGCGCAAGCTGATGGACAAGCCGGACAGCGACTGGTGGAAGACGCCCGCGTCGGGCACCCGCCCGAAGGCCGAGAACCGGGACCAGCTGTTCGCCCGCGCCATGATCGACGCCCGCTGGGAGCTCACCGCCAAGCTCGGCAAGGACATCGACACCTGGAGCTGGGGCCGGCTGCACCGCCTGTTCCTGAAGAACCAGACGCTCGGCACCGAGGGCCCCAAGTTCCTGCAGTACGTCCTCAACCGCGGCCCCTGGAAGCTCAGCGGCGGCGAGGCCACCGTCAACGCGACCGGCTGGAACGCGGCCGGCGGATACGGCGTCGTCTGGGTGCCGTCCATGCGGATGGTGGTCAACCTCGCCGACCTGGACAAGTCCCGGTGGATCAACCTGACCGGAGCCTCCGGGCACGCGTACAGCGCCCACTACGTCGACCAGACCGGCAAGTGGGCCAAGGGCGAGTTGCTGCCCTGGTCGTTCTCCGCCGGGGCGGTCGACAAGAGCACGAGCGACACCCTCGTCCTCAAGCCGTGAGCCGTTGACGCGTCGCTGACGACAGGGCCCTCCACGCGCGCGTGGAGGGCCCTGTCGCACGAGGGCCGGTCCGTCAGGCGCCCGGGAAGCGGCGCACGCCCGACGGCGTCACCACCGCCTGCACCGGCCGGTCGTGCGGCTCCGCCGGGACGCGCGCGACGACCTCCGTGTCGTACAGCAGCACCACGAGCGCGGGGCGGGCGCCCGCGCGCTCCAGACGCGCGAGCACACGGTCGTACGAGCCTCCGCCGCGCCCCAGGCGCATCCCGCGCGCGTCCACCGCGAGTCCGGGCAGCAGCACGACGTCGGCCGCGCACACCGCGTCCGGGCCGAGGTGCTCGCCGGACGGCTCGAACAGGGCCATCTTTCCGCCATGTTGGATCCGCGCGAGGGAGCCGGCACCGGTGTACTCGCCCCAGTCCAGGTCGTTGTCGGGCAGCAGAGCGGGGAGCAGGACGCGCACGCCACGCGCGCGCAGTGCGTCCAGCAGCGCGAGCGTGCCGGGCTCGCCGCCCACGGAGACGTAAGCAGCCACCGTGCGCGCACGGGCGAGTTCGGGCAGTTCCAGGGCGCGCGCGGCCAGCGTGTCGGCCGCCTCCTGGACGACACCGTCCGTCAACCTGTTCCTCACCGCGAGGAACTCCCGCCGCAACATTCGCTTGTCAGGCTCGCCCGTGCGTCCGTCGTGTTCCACTGGCCGTTCTCGCACCTTTCTTGATGTGCTCATATGAGTACGAGTTAACCGGAGCCACAGATTCCGTACAAAGGCACCGGATAAGGTTGCGGGCATGACTCAGTCGCACCCCAGGATCAGCAAGGCTGTCATTCCCGCAGCAGGCCTCGGCACCCGGTTCCTGCCGGCCACCAAGGCCACTCCCAAGGAGATGCTGCCGGTCGTGGACAAGCCCGCGATCCAGTACGTGGTCGAGGAGGCCGTGTCGGCGGGGCTCGACGACGTCCTCATGATCACCGGACGCAACAAGCGTCCCCTCGAGGACCACTTCGACCGCAACTACGAGCTGGAATCGGCGCTCGAGAAGAAGGGCGACGCCGAGCGGCTCGCGAAGGTGCAGGAGTCCAGCGACCTGGCCACCATGCACTACGTGCGCCAGGGCGACCCCAGGGGCCTCGGCCACGCCGTCCTGTGCGCCGCCCCGCACGTCGGCCACGAGCCCTTCGCCGTCCTCCTCGGCGACGACCTGATCGACCCCCGCGACCCGCTGCTCCAGCGCATGATCGAGATCCAGGAGCAGCACGGCGGCAGCGTGATCGCCCTCATGGAGGTCGCTCCCGAGCAGATCCACCTCTACGGCTGTGCCGCCGTGGAGTCCACCGCCGACGGCGACGTGGTCCGGGTGACCGGCCTGGTCGAGAAGCCGGACGCGGCCGACGCCCCGTCCAGCTACGCGATCATCGGCCGTTACGTCCTCGACCCGCACATCTTCGACATACTGCGCAAGACCGAACCGGGCCGCGGCGGCGAGATCCAGCTCACCGACGCCCTCCAGCAGCTCGCCCAGGACGAGAAGGTCGGCGGCCCGGTGCACGGTGTCGTCTTCAAGGGCCGCCGCTACGACACCGGCGACCGTGGCGACTACCTGCGTGCCATTGTCAGACTGGCGTGCGAACGTGAAGACCTGGGCCCGGACTTCCGGACCTGGCTTCGCAGTTACGTAGCCGAGGAGATGTAACCACGTTGAGCAGCGCCGCGACCCGCACCACCGGCCCGGACCACCTCTGGTCGGTGGACGAGCACCTGGAGGACGTCCTCACCACCGTCCGCCCCCTCGAACCCATCGAGTTGCAGCTGCTCGACGCCCAGGGCTGCGTCCTGGTCGACGACATCACGGTGCCGGTCTCCCTGCCGCCGTTCGACAACAGCTCGATGGACGGGTACGCGGTGCGGGTCGCGGACGTCGCCGGCGCGAGCGAGGAGTTCCCGGCCGTCCTGGAGGTCGTCGGGGACGTCGCGGCGGGCGCGGCCGGTCCGCTCCGGGTCGGCCCCGGCCAGGCGGCCCGCATCATGACCGGCGCCCCGCTGCCGCCCGGCGCCGAGGCCGTCGTACCCGTCGAGTGGACCGACGGCGGGCTCGGCGAGGGGCCGGTGAGCGGGATGCGGGCGCGCAGCCTGTCCCCCGAGGGCGCCGAGGGGCAGGTGCGGGTGCACCGCCCCGCCGAGGCACGCGCGCACGTGCGCGCCAAGGGCAGCGACGTGAAGGCCGGGGACCTCGCCCTGGAGGCCGGGACGCTCCTCGGACCGCCGCAGATCGCGCTGCTCGCCGCGATCGGCCGGGGCACGGTGCGCGTGCGCCCCCGCCCGCGCGTGGTCGTGCTGTCCACGGGCAGCGAACTCGTCCAGCCCGGCGAGGAACTGGGCCACGGCCAGATCTACGACTCCAACAGCTTCGCCCTCACCGCGGCGGCGCGGGACGCGGGCGCCATCGCCTACCGGGTGGGCGCCGTCGCCGACGACGCCGACATTCTCCGGTCCACCATCGAGGACCAGCTCATCCGCGCCGACCTGCTGGTGACCACGGGCGGGGTGAGCGTCGGGGCGTACGACGTCGTCAAGGAGGCGCTGTCGCACGTCGGCGACGAGGACGAGGCGGGCAGCGGCGTCGAGTTCCGCAAGATCGCCATGCAGCCGGGCAAGCCCCAGGGCTTCGGCTCCATCGGCCGCGACCACACACCCCTGCTGGCCCTGCCCGGCAACCCCGTGTCGTCGTACGTCTCCTTCGAGCTGTTCGTCCGCCCCGCGATCCGCACCCTTATGGGCCTCGAGGACGTCCACAGGCCCCGCACCCGGGCCACGCTGCGGTCGGACAAGGCGCTCGGCTCGCCCAAGGGCCGCCGGCAGTTCCTGCGCGGCACGTACGCGGACGGCGAGGCGACCCCTGTCGGCGGCTCCGGCTCCCACCTGGTCGCCGCGCTGGCGCACGCCGACGCGCTGATCGTCGTCCCCGAGGACGTCGAGTCCGTCGAGCCGGGCACCGAGGTGGAGGTCGTCCTGCTCGGCTGAGCGCCCCGGCGGGGGTCCTGGCCCGCTGCCCGTGCCGACTTGGCGGTACCGTGTCGCGCACAACAGGCCTGTGCACCGCACTGCCACGGGCCCGGACCGGGAGCGCCACACCATGACCGTGCCATCCCGGGGGGAGACCCCCGGACCCTCCGCACAGGACCGGCTGACGCACATCGACGACGCGGGTGCGGCCCGCATGGTCGACGTGTCCGGCAAGGACGTCACCGCGCGCACCGCCCGCGCCAGCGGCCGGGTCCTCGTCTCACCCCGCGTGGTCGAGCTGCTGCGCGGCGAGGGGGTGCCCAAGGGGGACGCCCTGGCCACCGCGCGCATCGCGGGCATCATGGGCGCCAAGCGCACCCCCGATCTGATCCCGCTCTGTCACCCGTTGTCGGTGTCCGGTGTGAAACTGGACCTGACGGTCGCGGACGACGCCGTGGAGATCCGGGCCACCGTGAAGACGACGGACCGTACGGGCGTCGAGATGGAGGCCCTCACGGCGGTGACGGTCGCCGCGCTCACCGTGATCGACATGATCAAGGCTGTCGACAAGGGAGCGGTCATCACGGACGTACGGGTGGAGGAGAAGACGGGCGGCAAGTCGGGCGACTGGAGCCGGGCATGAGCGGCGGGCCGTACCGTGCGCTCGTCGTGACCGCCTCCAACCGGGCCGCCGCCGGCGTCTACGAGGACCGGGGCGGACCGCTGATCGCGGAGGGCCTCGAGGGATTCGGGTTCGCCGTCGAGGGGCCCCGGGTCGTGCCCGACGGGGACCCCGTGGAAACGGCGCTGCGGGAGGCCGTGGCGGCCGGATTCGATGTCGTCGTCACCACCGGAGGCACCGGCATCTCGCCCACCGACCGCACGCCCGAGGCGACCCGGAAGGTGATCGATCACGAGGTGCCGGGCATCGCGGAGGCCATCCGGGCCTTCGGACGGGAGAAGGTGCCGACCGCCGCGCTCTCCCGGGGGCTGGCCGGGGTGGCGGGACGGACGCTGATCGTCAACCTGCCGGGTTCGACCGGCGGGGTGCGGGACGGGCTGGCCGTCCTGGAGCCCCTGCTGGTGCACGCCGTCGACCAGATCCGCGGCGGCGACCACCCGAGACCCGGCGCCACCAGTGGGGGTGCGAGCTGAACAGCGCATCCTGGCCCGTCGTGCTGGCGGACGGCGATGTCGTCCTCCGGCCGATAAAGCTGCGCGACCAGCGGGTCTGGCGTGAGGTGAACCGGCGCAACCGGGACTGGCTGCGTCCCTGGGAGGCGACCATTCCGCCGCCCACGCCGAGCGGGCCGATCGTGCACCGCCCGACCTACCGCCAGATGGTCCGGCACCTGCGGTCCGAGGCCAACGCGGGCCGGATGCTGCCGTTCGTCATCGAGTACCAGGGGCGGCTCGTCGGGCAGTTGACGGTCGCCGGGATCACCTGGGGCTCGATGTGCTCGGGGCACATCGGCTACTGGGTGGACGAGGCGGTGGCCGGGCACGGAGTGATGCCGACGGCCGTCGCGCTCGTGGTGGACCACTGTTTCCGCACCGTCGGGCTGCACCGCATCGAGGTCTGCATTCGCCCCGAGAACCGGCCCAGCCGCCGGGTCGTGGAGAAACTCGGATTCCGCGAGGAGGGGCTGCGGCCGCGTTATCTGCACATCGACGGCGCCTGGCGCGACCACCTCGTCTTCGCGCTCACGGCGGAGGAAGTGCCCGAGGGGCTGCTCGGACGCTGGCAGCGGGCACGCGCCGCGCGGGAGCAGCACACGCAACACCCGGGGAATCACGCACAGTCCGGAAATTGAATATGTGTTCGAAATTGATCGGCCGGTGACCGCCTCGGGGGCATTCAATTCGCGACTTCGGAGGTCCGCTGATCGCATCGGTCGCAAAAAAAGCTGGAAATATCAGCCAGATCGTGCGACACACCGGCCCAATTGGCGGATGGCCTCGTGCAAACCCCTCTACCGTGTGAGATGTGAGCAGCAGCGGCCTCATCTACGCAGTCATTGTCGGGGCCTGGGCCGCCTACTTGGTGCCGATGTGGCTCCGTAGGCAGGACGAGCTGAACGAGGCCCGTCCGACGGAACGCTTCAGCACCGCCATCCGGCTGCTGTCCGGACGCGCGGGTATGGAGCGCCGGTACGCCAGGGACCTGCGGGCGCGCTCCGCCCAGGAGGGGGAGCCGGAAACCGGTGCCCCGGACGCCGTCACCGACTCGGTGGACGTCCGGTCCTTCGCCGTGCCTCCGACCCGCCGTCAGGTACGCGCGGACGCCGTGCCGGAGACATCCGGACGGGCGGAACCGGCACCCGACCGGTCCACCGGCCCGGCGCCCAAGTCCCCCTCCGCGCACGCGTCGGGCCCCGCCCCCGCGCAGAAGCGCGTGCCGGCCCCACGGCGCACGCCCTCGGCGCAGGCGGCCGCGGCGCGCGCCCAGCGCTCGAAGGCGCTCGCGCGCCGCCGACGCACCACCGTGATGCTCTTCCTCGCCTTCACGCTCGGCGCGATCGTCGCAGCGCTCGGCGGCCTCACCTTCCTGTGGGCGCCCGGCGTACCCGCCGTACTGCTCAGCGCGTACATCGCCTACCTGCGCTCCCAGGAGCACCGCCGGTTCGCCTACCAGATGGACCGACGGCGCGCCGAGGTCGCGGCCCAGCGCCTGCGCGAGCGCCAGCCGCGCCGGCGCGCGCCCCTCGACGAGGGCACCGCCGTCGACGAACCGGCCGGGGGGCCGGCGGCCGAGACCGACACCGGGCTCTCGGCGCTCGCCGCCGACCGCCGCGCCCTCGTCGAGCAGACCGACCACGCCGAGTGGGTGGACCAGCAGCGTGAGCGCCGGCGCCGCCCCGGACACGGGGACAGCTGGGACCCGGTGCCGGTACCCCTGCCGACGTACGTGACCGCGCCGGTCGCCCCCCGAGCCACCTCCGACGTGGACCTGGGCGCGCCCGACACCTGGAGTTCGGCGCGCTCCAGCTCGGTCGTACCCGAGCAGGAGCCCGGCCACGCGCCCGGAGCCGAGGCGGACGGCGAGGCGCCCGAGTCCGAGGACAGGCCGGCGGGCGGCCGCAGCGACGCGCGCCGCGCCGCCTCCGCGCGGCGGGCACGCGAGCGCGGCCGCACGCCCCTGTTCGACCAGTACGAGGACGGCGACCGCCCGCGCGCGGCCAACGAGTGACGGCCGTCACGCCACCGGAAGCCCGCCCCTGACCAGTCAGGGAACGGATTTCCAAGCACCCCGACGGGGATGCTAGAGTTTCACTCGTTGCAAGGGCCTGTGGCGCAGTCCGGTAGCGCACCTCGTTCGCATCGAGGGGGCCAGGGGTTCAAATCCCCTCAGGTCCACGCATCATGAAGCCCCAGTCGGCATCCGCCGACTGGGGCTTCATCGTGTCTACAGCTGCTTCGCGTAGCAGCGGCTCTCCTCGTAGTGGCGGTAGTAACCGAACTTGGCGCAGGGCGCGTAACCGCTCGAGGTGTACAGGGCGATGGCCTCCGGCTGCTTGGTGCCGGTCTCCAGGACCATGCGCAGGCGGCCGGCCGAGCGGGCGTCCTCCTCCAGGGCCGTGAGCATGTGGCGGGCGAGGCCCCGGCCGCGCATCTGCGCGACGACGAACATGCGCTTCAGCTCGGCGTCGCCGTTCTCGTTGCCCTCCTCGTTGCGGTCCTGGCTGCGCCAGCCGCCGGTGGCCACCGGGCAGTGGTGCTCGTCGTACGCGATCAGATACACACCGCGGGGCGGGTCGAAGTCCGTGGCGTCGAGGAAGGTGGCATCGCCGCCGTCGCCGTAGCGCAGGTGGTACTCGGCCTGGACCTCGTCGTTGAGCTTGACGGCGTCGGGGTGATCGAAACGGACACGACGTATATTCATGCTGGGCATCGTACTTCTATGCAAGGTGGGGAACGCGGACCTCGACCAGTGTGCCGGTATCGTGCCCCTGGTGCTGACAGTGACCTCGGTGAACGTGAACGGGCTGCGGGCCGCCGCCAGGAAGGGCTTCGTGGAGTGGCTCGCCCGGACTGAAGCGGACGTCGTCTGCCTGCAGGAGGTGCGCGCGGAGCCGCACCAGCTGCCGGAAGAGGTACGGCAGCCCGACGGCTGGCACGTCACGCACGCCCCGGCCGCCGCCAAGGGCCGCGCGGGCGTCTCCCTCTACACGCGGCGCGAGCCCGACCGCGTCCGGGTCGGCTTCGGCTCGGCCGAGTTCGACGGCAGCGGCCGCTACATGGAGGCCGACCTGCCCGGCGTCACCGTCGCCTCCCTCTACCTGCCCTCCGGTGAGGTCGGCACCGAACGCCAGGACGAGAAGATCCGTTTCATGGGCGAGTTCCTCGCCCACCTCAAGGCGCTGCGCGAGCGGGCTGCCGCCGACGGCCGCCAGGTGGTCGTCTGCGGTGACTGGAACATCGCCCACCAGCGGGCCGACCTCAAGAACTGGCGCGGCAACACCAAGAGCTCGGGCTTCCTCCCCGAGGAGCGCGAGTGGCTCGACCGGGTGTTCGCCCCGGAGGACGGCGGCTACGTCGACGTCGTACGCGCCCTGCATCCGGAGGTGGAGGGCCCGTACACGTGGTGGTCGTACCGGGGGCGGGCGTTCGACAACGATTCAGGATGGAGGATCGACCTCCAAGTCTGCACGCCGGATCTCGCGACCAGGGCGGTCAAGGGGTACGTCGAGCGGGCGGCCACGCACGCCGAGCGGTGGTCCGACCATGCTCCGGTGACCGTCGTGTACGACCTGTAGGAGCGGACAGGGCCACCGCTCAGTCCTGCTTCCTCATCCGTCGGTCCAGTGCCAGCGACAGTTCCGCCTCCACCACGCTCCGGGCCAGGGGGCGCAGGCGGTGGAGGTCGTCCTCTGTGGTGTGGCGCAGGATCAGGGCGGTGAAGAGTTCCGCCAGGGCGTCGGCGTGTTCGCGGACGCGCTGGCCGGCCGTCAGGACCTCGGCGAGCGGGATGCCCTCGCGGACCAGGGCGGAGGAGACGTCCAGCAGGCGGCGGCTGATGTGGACGATCTCGTCGCCGTCGGTGCCGAGGTAGCCGAGGTCCATGGCGGCCGCGAGGTTCTCGGGGGTGACCTCGCCCTCGAAGCGGGCGGCGAGCTCCTCGGGGGTGAGGCGGACCGGCTCCTCCTCGGTGGGGGTGCCGACGCCGAGCAGGTCGGCGACGTCGCGGCCCTGGTCGAGGGCCTCCGCGAGCTCCGCGATGCCGGTGAGGGTGTGGCCGCGTTCCAGGAGCGCCGCGATGGTGTGCAGCCGGGCCAGGTGGTGGTCGTCGTACCAGGCGATGCGGCCCTCGCGACGGGGTGGCGGGATCAGCTTGCGCTCGCGGTAGAAGCGCAGCGTGCGCACGGTGATGCCGGCCAGGCGTGCCAGCTCCTCCATGCGGTACTCGCGCGGTCCGCCGGTCTGCCCGCCGCCCTGCTGGTCCTGGTGTCCGCCGTCGTCTGCCACGCCCGCAGCCTATGTTGTACCGCCGGTAACTTTCCTTTCCCCGCCCCCTACCGCTCGGTACGGAGCTGCTCTACAGTCCCATTGCGCCAGTGTTCACTGGCAGAGTCCAAGGTGATGCGTGGAGGCTTCGGGATGGCCGAGCACGAGCATGTTCGAGTGGCGGTGATCGGGTCCGGGTTCGGTGGGCTGGGCGCCGCGGTCCGGCTGCGCCGGGAGGGGATCACCGACTTCGTCGTCCTGGAGCGGGCCGACAGCGTCGGCGGCACCTGGCGGGACAACAGTTACCCCGGGTGCGCCTGTGACGTTCCGTCCCATCTGTACTCCTTCTCCTTCGCGCCCAACCCGGACTGGCCGCGCACCTTCTCCGGGCAGGAGCACATCCGCGCCTACCTGGAGCACGTCACCGACGTCTTCGGGCTGCGTCCGCACATCCGCTTCGGCGCCGAGGTGAAGATGATGCGCTGGGACGGCGAGCAGCTGCGGTGGGAGATCGAGACCGCGCGCGGGACGCTCACCGCCGACGTCGTCGTGTCCGCCACCGGGCCGCTGTCCGACCCGAAGATCCCCGAGATCCCGGGGCTCGAGTCCTTCCCGGGCAAGGTGTTCCACTCGGCTCGCTGGGACCACGACTACGACCTGAGCGGCAAGCGCGTGGCCATGATCGGCACCGGCGCCTCCGCCATCCAGATCGTGCCCGCCATCCAGCGCCGGGTCGGCCGGCTCACCCTCTTCCAGCGCACCCCGGCCTGGGTGATGCCCCGAGTGGACCGCGCCATCAGCGGTGCCGAGCGCCGGCTGCACCGGGCGCTGCCCTTCACCACCCAGCTGCGGCGCGGTCTGCTGTGGGGCATGAGGGAGCTGCAGGTGCAGGCGTTCACCAAGCATCCCGACGAACTCGGCCTGGTCGAACGGCTCGCCAAGCGCAACATGGCCCGTGCGATCAAGGACCCGGCCCTGCGCGCCAAGCTCACCCCCGACTACCGCATCGGCTGCAAGCGGATCCTGCTGTCCAGCGAGTACTACCCGGCGCTGGCCCGGCCGAACGTGGACGTCGTCGCGAGCGGGCTCAGCGAGATCCGCGGCTCGACCCTGGTCGCCGCCGACGGCAGTGAGGCCGAGGTCGACACGATCGTCTTCGGTACGGGCTTCCACGTCACGGACATGCCCATCGCCGAGCGGGTGGTCGGCGCGGAGGGCATCACGCTCGCGGAGTCCTGGAAGAACGGCATGCAGGCGCTGCGCGGCGCCGCGGCCGCCGGGTTCCCGAACTGGATGACGGTCATCGGGCCCAACACCGGCCTCGGGAACTCCTCCATGATCCTCATGATCGAGTCCCAGCTGAACTACATGGCCGACTACCTGCGCCAGTTGGACGTCCTCGGCGGCCGTACCGCCCTCGACGCCCGGTCCGCCGCCGTCGAGGCCTGGAACCACGAGGTGCAGGAACGCATGAAGCGGACAGTGTGGAACACCGGCGGCTGCACCAGCTGGTACCTGGACGCGAGCGGCCGCAACACCACCATCTGGCCCGGTACGACGACGGAGTTCCGGCGCGCGACCCGGCGGGTGGACCTGGCGGAGTACGAGGTCGTCCGCGGGGGCGAGGACGAGCGGCGGCGGGGTGACGCCGTGACGGAGAAGGCCGTGGCGTCCGGGAAGCAGAGCGAGGCCGCCGCATGAGCCGTGTTCTCTCCGTCACCAGCGGTCCCTACGCGCCGCCCGTCCCCTCCCGCACCCTCACCGTCGTCTCCGCCGACGGCGCGCGCCTGCACGTAGAGGTGCACGGGCCCGAGGACGCGCCCCCGGTCGTCCTCTCCCACGGCTGGACCTGCTCGACGGCCTTCTGGGCCGCGCAGGCAGCCGAGTTGGCCGGCGACCACCGGGTGATCGTGTACGACCAGAGGGGGCACGGGCGCAGTCCCGCGAGCCCGGCGTGCACCACCGAGGTGCTGGCGGACGACCTCGAGGCGGTGCTCGCGCAGACGCTCGCACGCGACGAGAAGGCGCTGATCGTCGGCCACTCCATGGGCGGGATGACGGTCATGGCCGCCGCCACGCGCCCCCGCTTCCGCGAACACGCCGCCGCCGTCCTGCTGTGCAGCACGGGCAGTTCCCGGCTGGTCGCCGAGTCGCGCGTGGTGCCGTTGCGCGCCGGGCGGGTACGCACCTGGATCACCGGGCGCATTCTCGGATCGCGCGCTCCTCTCGGACCGGTCACGCCCCTCGCGAGGCGCGTCCTCAAGTACGGCACCATGGGCGCCGGTTCCGCCCCGCACATGGTGGAGGCGTGTGCCCGGATCGTGCACGCCTGTCCGCGTGCCGTGCGCCATGCCTGGGCGGGTGTGCTCGCGGCGCTCGACCTCGACCACGGGGTACAGGAGTTGCGCGTGCCCACCGAGGTGGTGCACGGCGTCTCCGACCGGCTCACGCCCCCCGTGCACGCCCGCGCGCTGGCGGCCGCGCTGCCCCACTGCCTCGGCCTCACCGAGCTGACGGGCGTCGGCCACATGACCCCGATCGAGGCTCCCGAGCTGGTGACCGGCAGGATCCGGGACCTCGTCACCACGTACGTCACGGGCAGCACCCCCGGATCGCAACCGCGGTCCCACCCCACCCCCGTGCAGCAGATCAAGGAGGGCGCATGAGCAGGGTCAGCCTCGAAGGGCAGGTCGCCGTCGTCACCGGAGCGGCGCGTGGCGTCGGCGAGTTGCTGGCGCGCAAGCTCTCCGCACGCGGCGCCAAGGTGGCGCTGGTCGGGCTGGAGGAGGAGGCGCTCAAGGAGGTCTCCGAGCGGCTGCACAGCGACAGCGCGCACTGGTACGCGGACGTCACCGACCACGAGGCGATGAGCCGGGTGGCCGAGGAGGTCAAGGAACGCTTCGGCAAGGTCGACATCGTCGTCGCCAACGCCGGTGTGGCGACCGGCGGTCCCTTCGCCGACTCCGATCCGCGGGCCTGGCGGCGGGTGATCGAGGTGAACCTGATCGGTTCGGCGGTGACCGCCCGCGCGTTCCTGCCGGTGCTCACCGAGAGCCGCGGCTATCTGCTGCAGATCGCCTCGCTCGCCGCGATCACCCCGGCGCCGATGATGACGGCCTACTGCGCCTCCAAGTCGGGCGTGGAGGCGTACGCGCACAGTCTGCGCGCCGAGGTCGGCCACCAGGGCGTGCGGGTCGGTGTCGCCTACCTGTCCTGGACGGACACCGACATGGTGCGCGGCGCCGACCAGGACGACGTCATGCGGGAGCTGAGGCAGCGGCTGCCGTGGCCGTCGAACAAGACGTACCCGCTGGGCCCGGCGGTGGACCGGATCGTGGCCGGGATCGAGCGGCGCTCGGCGCATGTGTACGGGCAGTGGTGGCTGCGCGGCATGCAGAGCGTGCGCGGATACCTGCCGGCGCTCATCGGCACGGTCGGCCAGCGCGAGATGCGGCGGTTCGGGCCGCGGCTGCAGGGGATGCGCTCCGGACTCGTCGGCGCAGGTGGGGAGGCGGACGAGGCGGCGCGTGCTACGCACCGTAACTGATCGACATGCACTCCGTGTTCGCCCGTGTGAATCTGGTCGAGGCCCCACCGAGGGGCCGAACCCCCACCCACTACGGGAGTGAACCCACATGGGTATGAAGGACAAGTCGAACGAGTGGCAGGACCAGGCCAAGCAGAAGGTCGGCGACACCCGTGAGAAGGCCGGCCAGCGCGGCCCCCAGCAGGGCGGCCAGCGCGGTCCCCAGCAGGGCGGCCAGCGCGGTCCCCAGCAGGGCGGCTCGCAGCGGGGTCAGCAGACCGAGCGCGGTCGTCAGAACCACCGTGACATCCAGGACACGGAGCAGGAGATGGAAGACCGCTTCGACCAGGACTACGACGCCTAGTCGCTGCGCTCGGCCTTGGCCGATCGGCGTGGGGTGCCCTTCTTCTTGGAGGGCGCCCTGCGTCTTTTGTGTGTCGGAGCGTTGTCGGCTGACGGCGCGTGGGGGCTGGTCGCGCCCACGCGGCGGAGCCGCACATCGGTACGGCCTCGCGCCCCCTTATTGGCGCCCCCTTATTGGACGCGCCCCTTTCTGGAAGGCGGCCCTTGGCCGTTATGAGGTCGCCCTGGGCGGAAGCTTCGGCCTTGAGCGTTTCTGGAAGGCGGCCCTTGGCCGTTATGAGGTCGCCCTGGGCGGAAGCTTCGGCCTTGAGCGGTTCGGTACCTCGCTGCGGTCCGGGGGCACCGCCGGTGGGTTGGTCTTCAGGAGTTCCAGGGCCAGTTCGACCGCGTCGTCGAGTTGGGCGTGGCGGCCCTCGGCCCAGTCCAGGGGGGTGCGCTGGATCTCCAGGTCGGGGGCGACGCCGTGGTTCTCCACGGACCATCCGTAGGCGTCGAACCAGGCGGCGTTCATCGGGACCGTGATCACCGTGCCGTCGCCCAGGCGGTGCCGGCCGGTCATGCCGACGACTCCGCCCCAGGTGCGCTGACCGACGACCGGCCCGAGCTTCAGGAGCTTGAACGCGGCGGTGATCATGTCGCCGTCGGAGGAGGTCGCCTCGTCCGCCAGGGCCACCACCGGGCCCCGGGGAGCGTTCGAGGTGTACGACACGGGCTGCGCGTCCCGGGTCAGGTCCCAGCCCAGGATCGTCCGGGAGAGTTTCTCGATGACGAGTTCGCTGATGTGGCCGCCCGCGTTGCCGCGCACGTCCACGATCAGCGCGGGCCGGGACATCTCCATGCGCACGTCCCGGTTGAACTGGGCCCAGCCCGAGCCGCCCATGTCGGGGATGTGCAGGTACCCGCACTTGCCGCCGCTCAACTCACGCACGACCGCGCGACGTTTGGCCACCCAGTCCTGGTAGCGCAGCGGCCGGTCGTCGATGAGCGGGACGACGGCGACGCGCCGGGGCCGGGCCGGCTCGCCCTCCTGGGTGGCGGCCGGGGTGAAGGTCAGCTCCACGGTCGTACCGCCCGAGCCCGCGAGCAGCGGATAAGGTCCCGCCACCGGGTCGACCGGACGGCCGTCCACGTGCGTCAGTACGGCGCCCTCGCGGATGCCCGTCCCGGCCAGCGGCGAGCGTGCCTTGGAGTCCGAGGAGTCGCCGGGAAGGATGCGCTTGACGGTCCAGCCGCCGTCCCGGCGTACGAGGTTGGCGCCGAGCAGGCCCTGCCAGCGCTGGTAGTGGGGCGGGCCCTCGTTGCGGCGGGCGGGGGTGACGTAGGCGTGCGACGTGCCCAGTTCGCCGAGGACTTCGCGCATCAGGTCGGCGAACTCGTCGGGGGAGGCGACCCGTTCGACCAGCGGCCGGTACTGGTCGAGCACCGCGTCCCAGTCGATGCCGCACATGCCGGGGTCCCAGAAGTAGGCGCGGATGATCCGGCCGGCCTCCTCGTAGGCCTGGCGCCACTCGGCGGGCGGGTCGACCTCGTGCAGGATGCGGCGCAGGTCGATCCACACGGTCGTGTCGCTGTCGCCGGACTCGGTCGACGGCACCGCCCGCAGCTCGCCCTCGTCGACCACCACCAGGCGGGTGCCGTCCCCGCTCAGCGCGAACCAGTCCAGGTGGTCGACGAGTTCGGACTTCTTCGCCTTGGCGATGTTGAAGTACTCCAGCGTCGGCCGTCCGCTGACGTCGGCGGGGTTGGCGAAGGTCTCGCCGAGCGCGCCGGAGATGGGCCAGCGCAGCCAGACCAGGCCGCCGCCCGCCACCGGGTGCAGCGCCGAGTACTTGGAGGCGACGACCGGGAACGGTGTCACCCTGTTCTCCAGGCCTTCCACCTCCACGGTCACCGTGCCGCCCTCGCCGGTCTCCTCGTCCTCGAGCGGGTCGAGCCCGCCGGCCGCCGGGCGGCCCTCGGGGTTGAGGGCGAAGGGGGAGGGGGTCGCCGAGGACAGCGGGACGAGGTACGGCCGGCAGCCGAGCGGGAAGGACAGGTCGCCGGTGTGGACGTCGTACACCGGGTCGAAGCCGCGCCAGGACAGGAAGGCGAGGTAGCGGCCGTCGCGGGTGAAGACCGGGTTCTCGTCCTCGAAGCGGCCGTTGGTGACGTCCACGATGAGCCGGTCCTTGATGCGGGCCAGCTTGATCTGCCGCAGCGAGCGGCCGATGCCCGGGTGGGACCAGGTGAGCCAGGAGCCGTCCGGGGAGAAGGCGAGGTCGCGGACGGGGCCGTTGACCGACCGGATCAGCTCGGTGACCACCCCGTCCCCGGAGCCGCCGGCGCCCTCGGCGGCGCCCTCGCCGGTCTCCTCCGCCCCTTCGGTCCCCTCCGTCGTGTCGATCAGCAGCAGCCGTCCGTCGTGCGAGGCGATCGCGATCCGCTCACCCGGCGGGTCGGGCACCATCTCCAGGACCCGCCCCAGGTCGCCCGAGGCCGGCCGGCGCGGTGCGCGGTCTCCGCTGGCGCGGGGCAGCTGGGCGATCTCGACGGCGTCCCTGCCCTCGGCGTCCGTCACGTACGCGACCTGCCCGGTGGAGCCGAGCATCTCCGGCAGCCGGACCCGCACGCCGGGCGTGTCGGTGATCGTGCGCGCCGGTCCGTCCCGGTGCGTGAGCCAGTACAGGCTCCCGCGTACGACGACGGCGCTGGCGCGCCCGGTCTCGTCCACGGAGATGCCGTCCACGTGCTGGGCGGCCGGCACCTGGTACTTGCGGCGTCCCGCGCGCGGGCCGCTGAGCCGGATGTCGAGCTTGCGTGGCGCGGCGCCCGGCGTGAAGTCGTCCACCAGCCACAGGTCGCCCGCGCACTGGTAGACCACGCGGGTGCCGTCGCCGGCGGCGTTGCGGGCGTAGAAGGCGTCGTGGTCGGTGTGGCGGCGCAGGTCGGAGCCGTCGTGGGCGCAGGAGTAGAGGTTGCCGACGCCCTCGTGGTCGGAGAGGAAGGCGATCCGGCCGGCGACGAACATGGGGGCTTCCAGATGGCCCCCGATGTCGGGCAGCAGCCGCTGTCCGTGCAGCCACAGCCGGCCCATGGCGCCGCCCCGGTACCGCTTCCAGGAGGCCGGTTCGTGCGGCGGGGTGCCGGTGAGCAGCAGCGTCTTGTGCTGGTCGTCGAGGTCGGCGACCTGGATGTCGGAGACCGGGCCCCAGGGCAGCTTGCGGCCGGGGTCGCCGTCGGTGGGCACCTTGTAGGCCCAGGTGAAGTACGAAAAGGGTTCGCCGTGGGAGGCGACGGCGAGGATGTCGCTCTCGCCGTCCTCGTCGGGGGGCGTCCAGCCGCGGACCTCGGTGTCGACGCTGCCCCAGTAGGTGAGCTGCCGCGCGGGTCCGCCCTCGACGCCGACGAGGTGGATCTCGGGCACGAGGCTGCGCCAGGTCGTGTACGCGATGTGGCGGCCGTCGGGCGAGAAACGCGGGTGGCCGGTCTTGGCGCGGTCCACCGTGAGCCGCCAGGCACGGCCCGGGGTGTCGAGGGGAGTCAGCCAGAGGTCGTCCTCGGCCACGAAGCACAGCAGGTCGCCGTGGAGGTGGGGAAAGTGCAGATAGCTCACCTCCCCATGCTTTTCCGGGGGCGCAGGCCCAGCAACTTATGCGGAGCCGACAGCCGTGAGCCAAGACACGTACGAAACGGTTTCGTTTCGAACGCTCACAGGGTATCTTCATGGATGTACGCAGAAGCGGGCTCGGAGCGGGAAGGTGAGTGGCATGACCGAGGCAGTCGCAACGACGCGCCGCAGTCGGATCACGCCCGAGCGCGAGGCCGAGTTGTACGAGGCCGTGCTCGAACTGCTCCGCGAAGTCGGCTACGACGCCCTGACCATGGACGCCGTGGCCGCCCGCACCCGGTCCAGCAAGGCCACGCTCTACCGCCAGTGGGGCGGCAAGGCCGATCTGGTGGCGAAGGCGGTGCGGCACACCAAGCCGGGCGGCTCCGCCGACGAGATCGACACCGGGTCCCTCAGGGGCGACCTGCACGCGCTCACGCTGCGTGCGGACGACTGCGAGATGGAGCAGAACTCCGCGCTGATGCGGGGCCTGGCCATGGCGACCCACTCCAACCCGGACCTCCTGAGGGCGTTCCGGGACCATCTGATCGAGCCGGAGATGGCGGAGTTCCGCCGCGTCCTGCAACGGGCGATCGACCGGGGTGAGGTCCGCGCGGACAACCCCGCGATCGATTTCGTGATGCACATGATGATCGGCGGGTTCGCGGCCCGCACGCTCATCGACGAGCAGCCGCCCACGCAGGCCTTCCTCCTGTCGTACATCGACGCCGTGGTCCTCCCCGCCCTCGGCGCCCCCACCGGCTGAACCCTCTCCCCAGCAAGCAAGCCCACCACCTGACGTCTCCGCTCACGTCGTCGGGCTGATCACCCCTGCCCTGATGAACCCAACGACCTGACCGGGAGTACGCCTCCGTGGCCACGTTCCTCTACAGACTCGGCCGTCTCGCCTTCCGGCGACGGCACTTCTTCGCCCTGATATGGGTCGCGCTGCTCACCCTCGCCGGGGTGGGCGCCGCCTCCGCGCCGGCCGCCGGCAACTCGTCCTTCTCCATCCCCGGCACCGAGGCCCAGAAGGCCTTCGACCTGCTGGAACAGCGCTTCCCCGGGATGAGCGCCGACGGCGCGACCGCCCGGGTCGTCTTCAAGGCGCCCGACGGCGAGAAGATGACGGACAAGCACAACAAGGCGACCGTGAACAAGACGGTCAAGGAGCTGAAGAGCGGCTCCGAGGTCGCCTCCGTCGCCGACCCCTACACCGGGCACGCCGTCAGCAAGGACGGCACGATCGCCTACGCCTCGGTGAAGTACGAGGTCTCCGGCATGGAGCTGAAGGACTCCTCCAAGGACGCCCTGAAGGAGGCCGCGCAGGACGCGCGGGACGCCGGGCTCACGGTCGAGGTCGGCGGTGACGCGCTCACCGCGACCCCCGAGACCGGATCCAGCGAGGTCATCGGCCTCGCGGTCGCCGCCGTCGTCCTCGTCATCACCTTCGGTTCGCTGCTCGCCGCCGGGTTCCCGCTGCTGACCGCGATCATCGGCGTCGGCATCGGCGTCTCCACGATCACCGCGCTCGCCGGCGCCCTGGATCTCGGCACGACCACCTCCACCCTGGCCTCGATGATCGGCCTCGCCGTCGGCATCGACTACGCCCTCTTCATCGTCTCCCGCTACCGCTCCGAACTGGCCGAGGGCCGCGAGCGCGAGGACGCGGCCGGACGCGCCGTCGGCACGGCGGGCTCGGCGGTGGTCTTCGCGGGCCTGACCGTCGTCATCGCCCTGGTCGGCCTGTCCGTGGTCAACATCCCGATGCTGACCAAGATGGGCGTCGCGGCCGCCGGCACGGTCGCCGTCGCGGTCCTCATCGCCCTCACCCTGATCCCCGCGCTGCTCGGCTACGCGGGCCGCAGGGTCAAGCCGGCCGGCGAGAAGAGCAAGCTGCTCGGCGGTGGCCGCAGGACCCGGAACGCCGCGAAGCAGGGCCGCCCGAACATGGGCACCCGCTGGGCGAGCTTCGTCGTACGCCGCCCGGTCGCCGTCCTGCTGCTCGGTGTGATCGGTCTCGGCGCGGCGGCGATCCCGGCCGCCTCCCTCGAACTGGGCCTGCCCGACGACGGCTCCCAGCCGGTCTCCACCACCCAGCGCCGCGCGTACGACCTGCTGTCCGAGGGCTTCGGTCCGGGCTTCAACGGCCCCCTGATGGTCGTGGTCGACGCCAAGGACAGCAAGCACCCCAAGGCGGCCTTCACCAAGGTCGGCGACGAGATCAAGGGCCTGAAGGACGTCGTCACGGTCACCCCGGCCGCGCCCAACAAGACGGGCGACACCGCGACGATCACCGTCATCCCCGACTCCAAGCCGTCCTCGACCACCACCGAGGACCTGGTGCATGCCATCCGTGGCAAGGGCGCCGGCATCACCTCGGCGACCGATGCGAAGGTGCTGGTCACCGGCTCGACGGCGATGAACATCGACGTCTCGCAGCGGCTGAACGACGCCCTGCTGCCGTACCTCGCCCTCGTGGTCGGCCTGGCCTTCCTGCTGCTCATCGTGGTCTTCCGCTCGGTCCTCGTCCCGCTGAAGGCGGCCCTCGGCTTCCTGCTCAGCGTGATGGCGGCCCTCGGCGCCGTGGTCGCGGTCTTCCAGTGGGGCTGGCTGTCCGGCCTGATGAACGTCGAGCAGACCGGCCCGGTCATGTCGATGATGCCGATCTTCATGGTCGGTGTGGTCTTCGGTCTCGCCATGGACTACGAGGTGTTCCTCGTGACCCGCATGCGGGAGGCGTACGTCCACGGGGAGAAGCCCGGCCAGGCCGTCGTCACCGGCTTCAGGCACGGCGCGCGGGTCGTCACCGCCGCCGCCGTCATCATGATCGCCGTCTTCGCCGGCTTCATCGGCTCCAGCGAGTCGATGGTCAAGATGATCGGCTTCGGCCTCGCCACCGCCGTCTTCTTCGACGCGTTCATCGTCCGCATGGCCATCGTCCCGGCGGTGCTCGCACTGCTCGGCAAGAGGGCCTGGTGGCTGCCCAGGTGGCTGGACCGTGCCCTGCCCAACGTCGACGTGGAGGGCGAGGGCCTGCGGACGGCGCAGGACCACCGGGACGCCGACCCCGACGGGGAACGGGAGCTGGTACGCGCCTGACGTACCGCTCGTGAGGACCGGCCGGTGAGGGATCCGTGGGGACGGGGCACCCTCACCGGCTTCTTCCACCGTTCCTCGTGGGCATGACGGCGCTGTGGGGGCTGGCGGACGGCATGTCCTGGGCGCAGGTCCGGGACTTCGCGCTGCCGTACGTCCTGACGGTCCTCGGCGCGGCGGCCGCCCTGACCGGGCTCGCCTTCGCCCCCGGCGTCCGCCGCCTCACCGCGCTCTCCCGCCTGCTCCTGCTCGGCGTCCTGGCCTGCCCGGCGCCGGTCGGCCTCGCGGTGTGGACCTGGTGCCAGGTGGGCTGACGGCGCGGAGACGTGCCCGGGCCCACAACCCGGTCGCGTGCACCGTACAGCCACCGCTAGCGTGCCCCCCATGACGACAGCCGCCACTGACGCCGAGGAATCCGGAGCGCACCCCCGCTTCGCCGAAGCCCTCCGCGCGCTCGGACTCGAGGACGTCCTCAACCGAACCCGCAGGTTCCCGGAGGCCACCCGTACCGCCGCCGAGGCCGCCGCCGCGATCGGGTGCGAACTGAGCCAGATCTGCAAGTCGCTGATCTTCGCGGCCGACGGGGTACCGGTGCTGGTGCTGATGGACGGCGCCTCACGCGTGGACGTGGAGCGCGTGCGCGAGGAACTGGCGGCCGGCAAGGTCACCCGGGCCGACGCCTCCGTCGTACGCGAGACCACGGGATACTCCATCGGCGGCGTACCGCCCTTCGGACACCGCACCCGTACCCGGGTCCTCGCCGACCGCTCGCTGCTCGCGCACGACCTGGTGTGGGCGGCGGCCGGAACACCGCACACGGTCTTCCCCATCGAACCGAAGGCGCTCGTGGCCCACGCCGGTGCCGCGCTGGTGGACGTGCGCGAGCAGACCGCGTGACGCCGCTGGTCACCGCGGCGGTGCTGCTCGCCGCGGTCACGCACGCCAGCTGGAACGCCATCGCACACCGGATCACCGACAAGCTGGTCGGGTTCACCCTGATCCTGGCGGGCGGCGTGCTCATCGGGCTGCTGCTGGCGCCGTTCGCGGCCTTCCCGGCGGCCGCGGCCTGGCCGTACCTGGTCGTCTCGGCGGTCATCCACCTGCTGTACGTCGTGCTGCTGATGACGTCGTTCCGGCTGGGCGACTTCGGGCAGGCCTACCCGATCGCGCGGGGCAGCGCGCCGCTGGTGGTCACCGTGTTCGCGGCCGTGTTCGCGCACGAGGTGCCGGACGGCTGGGCGGCCACGGGCATCGCCCTGTCGTGCGCGGGACTGACCGGCGTGGCGCTGTGGGGGCTGCGCGGACACCGGCCGGACTGGGCGGCGATCGGGGCCGCGCTCGCCACCGGGCTGTCCATCGCCTCGTACACGGTCGTCGACGGGCTCGGCGTGCGCACCTCCGGCTCCCCGCTCGGCTACACCGCCTGGCTGATGGTGGTGCAGGGCGTCGCGATCCCGGCGTACGCCGTCTGCCGCCGTTTCCGGCGCGACACCGTGGCCGTCCTGCGCCCCTTCGCCGCCCTCGGCCTGTTCGGTTCCGTCCTGTCCGTCTCCGCCTACGGCCTGGTCCTGTGGGCGCAGACCCGGGCCGCACTCGCCCCCATCGCCGCCCTGCGCGAGTCCTCGATCATCGTCGGCGCGGCCATCGGCGCCCTGTTCTTCAAGGAGCGCTTCGGCGCGCCCCGGATCGCGGCGGCGGGCCTGCTGGTCGTGGGCATCGGGCTGATGCTGCACGCCGGGTAGCGCGCCGCACGCAGGAGTCCGTACGAGGATGTTCGGGGATGTTCGGGGAGTTCGGGGACCCGCAGGACAGGAACCGTACGACAGGGAGCCGTCAATGACCGACAAGCCGACCGTCAGCGTCCTGGGCACCGGCATCATGGGCGCCGCCATGGCCCGCAACCTCGCCCGCGCCGGGCTCGGCGTCCGGGCCTGGAACCGCACCCGGGAGAAGGCCGAACCGCTCGCCGCCGACGGGGTCCGGGTCACCGGCACGCCCGCCGAGGCCGTCGACGGCGCAGACGCCGTGCTCACCATGCTGTACGACGGCGGCACCGTCCTGGACGTCATGCGCGAAGCCGCCCCGGCCCTGCGTCCGGGCACCGTGTGGGCGCAGTGCACCACCGCCGGCACCGAACTGGTCGCAGATCTGGCGGGCTTCGCCCGCGAGCACGGGCTGGTGTTCTACGACGCCCCCGTGCTCGGCACCCGTCAGCCGGCCGAGGCCGGACAGCTGGTCGTGCTGGCCGCCGGGCCCGAGGCGGGCCGGGAGACGGTCACGCCCGTCTTCGACGCGGTCGGCACCAGGACCGTGTGGACCGGCGAGGACGGGGCCGCGGGCGGCGCCAGCCGGCTCAAGCTGGTCGCCAACAGCTGGGTCCTCGCGGCCACCGCGGCGGCCGGTGAGGTGCTGGCCCTCGCCAAGGCCCTCGGCGTCGACCCGCAGGACTTCTTCGACCTCATCGAGGGCGGGCCGCTCGACATGGGGTATCTGCGGGCCAAGTCCGCCCTGGTGCTCGACGGGAAGCTGACCCCGGCGTCGTTCGCCGTGGCCACCGCCGAGAAGGACGCCCGGCTCATCGTCCGGGCCGGCGAGCTGGGCGGCGTACGGCTCGACGTCGCCGCCGCCACCGCCGAACGCTTCGCCCGCGCCGCCGCACAGGGGCACGCCGACGAGGACATGGTCGCCGCCTACTTCGCCAGCTTCGACGAGAAGTCCGGTGGCCAGGCTCCGACGTGACGTTCCGGGCGCGCGGGAGCACCCTGGAATCAGCGGACCTCCGGAGGTGGTCGACATGATGAACACCGTTGTGGGATGGCACGTAGAGCTGGAGTTCCAGGAAGACGCGCAGCACACACGGGCGGTCGCCCTGGTGCGCTTGCCCGACGGCAGCGAGGTGCGGGCCCACGGGCACGCCAGCCGTCACCGCGTCGACTCCAACCAGCCCCGGGTCGGCGAGGAGATAGCGGGTGCCCGCGCCCTCAACGAACTGGCCATGCACCTGCTGACCAAGGCGCACGACGAGATCGACGCGGCGTCCGGGCGGACCTCGCATCCGATCAACGTGTGAGGGCGACTCCCAACCTGTGAGGGCGCCTGCTCGCACGCCGAAGCCCGTCAGCCGAGCGACCTGCGCACCGCCCGCACCAGCGCCTGCGCCCGCGGGTCCGCCGTCACGCTCTTCCTGAAGCCGTTGGTGACGTAGCCGAAGGCGATGCCCGTCTCCGGGTCGGCGAAAGCGAGAGCGCCGCCCCGGCCGGGATGGCCGAAGGAGTGCGGGGACAGTAGCGGGGACGCGCTGCCGTGCAGCATGTAGCCGAGGCCGAACCGGGTGCCCACCACGAGGACCCGGTCCGGTCCGGCGGACTGCTCGGCCCGGGCCAGTTCCATGGTGGCCGGGGTGAACAGACGGGCGCCGCCGTCCACTTCGCCGATGAGGGAGGCGTAGAAGCGGGCGAGGCCGTCGGCGGTGGCGATGCCGTTGGAGGCGGGCAGGGCGGCCGCGCGGTAGGCGGCCGCGTTCTCGTCCGGGAGCGGGGTGATCGCGGCGAAGGCGCGCCGGGTGAGTGAGCCGGGGTCGGCGTAGGCCTCGGCGACCGCGCGCTTGGGGCGGGTCCTGAGCGCGCCGGCCGACTCGGGTGCCTCGGTGGGGCCGACGCGGCCCACGCGCGCGTGCTCCGTCTCCGGCAGGCCGAGCCACAGGTCGGCGCCGGCGGGCGCGGCGATCTCCTCGGCGATCCACTCACCGACCGGGCGCCCGGTGACCCGGCGGACCAGCTCGCCGGTGAGCCAGCTGTAGGTCTGCGCGTGGTAGCCGTGGTCCGTGCCCGGCTCCCACACCGGCGCCTGTGCGGCGACGGCCGCCGCGCCGAGGTCCGGGTCGGCCGCCTCCGCGGGGGTCAGGGGACGGTCCAGGACCGGCACGCCCGCGCGGTGCGCGAGCAGGTGCCGGACGAGCGTGTGTTCCTTGCCGGCCGCCTTGTACTCGGGCCAGTACGCGCCCACGGGTGCGTCCAGGTCGAGTTCGCCGCGCTGGTGCAGCAGCAGGAGGGCGGCGGCCGCGACGCCCTTGGTCGCGGAGCGCACGATCTGCGCGGTGCCGGGCTCCCAGGGGGCCGTACCGTCCACGTCCCTGGTGCCGCCCCGGAGATCGACGATCTTCCGGCCGTCGCGGTACACGGCGACTGCCGCTCCGCGCTCCCCGAGCAGCTCGAAATTGGCTGCGAACGCCTCCCTGACCGGCTCGAAGCCCTCGGCCACCACGCCGTTCACGTCCACGCCCGCTCATCCCTTTCGGCTTGCCTTCGACAGTGGGTGCAACACCTACTGTCACCCTGGGATTCCTTTGTCGCGCTAGCCGAGGAGGATCGTTACATCGATGTTGCCCCGGGTGGCGTTGGAGTACGGGCACACCTCGTGGGCGGCGTCCACCAGCGTGGTCGCGACGTCCGGGTCCAGGACGGGCAGGGAGACGCTGAGGGCGACCGCGAGACCGTAGCCGCGGTGCTTGTTGGGGCCGATGCCCACCTTCGCGGCCACCGTGGAGCCGGTCAGGTCGTAGCCCGCCCGGTTGCCGACCAGGATGAGCGCGTTGTGGAAGCAGGAGCTGTAGCCGGCCGCGAACAGCTGCTCCGGGTTGGTGCCGTTGCCGTCGCCGCCCAGCTCGGGCGGCATCGCGACCTTCAGCTCGATCTGGCCGTCCTGGCTGGTGACATAGCCGTCCCGGCCGCCGTGGGCCGTGGTCTCCGCGACGTACATGATCTTCGTCGGGCGGGTGTCGACAGTGGGATCGACAGCGGTGCCGTCGGTCATGGGTGGCCTCCCCCAGAACAAGTCGCGCGCAAGTACATCGTGCACAAGGTACTGGCCGGTAGGTCAGCTTGCCAGGGCAGGGGGTGGCAACCGCGGGTAACGCGGGATCAGTGCCGTTCGGCCGCCGCGTCGGCGCGTTCGGTGAGTTTCCACAGCTCCGCGCGCAGCCGCTCGACCTCCTGGGCGCCGAGCCCCGTGGACGTGAGCAGGGCGCCGGGCACGCGCGCCGCGCGCTCCCTGAGCTGTTCTCCGCGTCCGGTGCACGCGACGAGCACCGAGCGCTCGTCGCCCGCCGCGCGCTCCCTGCTCACCAGACCCGCCCCCTCCAGCCGCTTCAGCAGCGGCGAGACGGTGCCGTAGTCCAGGCGCAGGGCGCCCGCCAGCTCCTTCACGCTGGTCTCGCCGTGCTCCCAGAGGACCAGCAGCACGAGGTACTGCGGGTAGGTGAGCCCCAGCTCGTCGAGGAGCGGGCGGTACGCGGCGGTCACGGCGCGCTGGGCGGCGTAGAGCGCGAAGCACAGCTGGTCGTCCAGCAGCAGCGAACCGGAGGCCCCGGTGTCGTCTCGGTCGTCTTGACGCGTCACGCGCCCATTGTCACGGACTTCGGGTCGAAGCCGAACGGCAGCTCCAGACGGTGCGCGCGCATCAGGGCGTCGTCGGAGAGCAGTTCGCCGGTCGGGCCGTCGGCGGCGATCACGCCGTCACTGAGGATCAGCGAGCGCGGGCACAGCTCCAGGGCGTACGGCAGGTCGTGCGTGACCATGAGGACGGTCACGTCCAGGGAGCGCAGGATGTCGGCGAGTTCGCGCCGGGAGGCGGGGTCGAGGTTGGAGGAGGGCTCGTCCAGGACCAGGATCTCCGGCTCCATCGCGAGCACCGTCGCGACCGCGACCCGGCGCCGCTGGCCGAAGGAGAGGTGGTGCGGCGGCCGGCCGGCGAAGTCCTGCATGCCGACCCGCTCCAGGGCCGTGCGCACCCGCTCCTCCAGCGCGGCCCCCTTGATCCCGGCCGCCGCCGGTCCGAACGCCACGTCCTCGCGCACGGTCGGCATGAACAGCTGGTCGTCGGGGTCCTGGAAGACGATGCCGACCTTCTGCCGGATCTCGGCCATGTGCTGCCTGCCGACCGGCAGCCCGGCCACGGTCACCCTGCCGGTGCCGCCGCCCAGGATGCCGTTCAGGTGCAGCACGAGGGTGGTCTTGCCGGCGCCGTTCGGGCCGAGCAGCGCGACCCGTTCGCCGCGCGCGATGGAGAAGTCCACGCCGAACAGGGCCTGGTGGCCGTCGGGGTAGGCGAAGGCGAGGCCGGAGACCTCCAGCGAAGCATTACTCACAGGACCCATCCCAGCAGACGGACGACGAGGGCGGCGCAGGGGAGCGCGAGGGCGTGGGACCACTGCGCGCGGGACGCGGTCACCTCGTCGATGACCGGCATCGAACCGGCGTAACCCCGGCTGACCATGGCCAGGTGCACCCGCTCCCCGCGCTCGTAGGAGCGGATGAACAACGCGCCCGCGGACTTGGCGAGCACCCCCCAGTGGCGGACGCCCCGCGCCTCGAAGCCGCGCGACTCGCGGGCGATCCGCATCCGGCGCATCTCGTCGGTGATGACGTCGCCGTAGCGGATCATGAACGAGGCGATCTGCACGAGCAGCGGCGGCAGCTTCAACCGCTGCAGCCCGAGCAGCAGTTCGCGCAGTTCGGTGGTGGCGGCCAGCAGCACGGAGGCGGCGACGCCGAGGGTGCCCTTGGCGAGCACGTTCCAGGCGCCCCACAGCCCGTTCACGCTGAGCGAGAGGCCGAGCACGTGCACCCGTTCGCCCTCGGCCACGAAGGGCATGAGCACCGCGAACGCGACGAACGGCACCTCGATCAGCAGCCGTTTGAGCAGGAAACCGGCCGGCACGCGCGCACGGTGGGCGACGTACGCCAGCAGCACGGCGTACACCGCGAACGCCCACATCGCCTCGCGCGGGGTCGACACCACGACCACCACGAACGCGAAGGCGGCGGCGAGTTTGGTGTGCGGCGGCAGGGCGTGCACGGGCGAGTGCCCGTGCCGGTAGAGCCTGTGCGCGTGTCCGGCGCCCATGTCAGACGCCCGTGCCGGCGGGGGAGACGTCCTCGGTACGGCGCCTGCGCACCGCCCAGAACACCGCGCTGCCCGCGACGACCGTGACGCCGACGCCGATCACGCCCGCGAGACCGCCGGACAGCCGGGCGTCGGAGACGTCCTTGACGCCGTAGCCGGCCAGCGGGGAGCCGTCCGACGCGTGCCTCCCGGCCTTCTTGTCGATGCCCTGGTCGTGCGCGACCTTCTCCAGGCCGTCGGGGTCGGCGGAGGCGTAGAAGCTCACGAACCCGGCGAGCACCAGCGAGGTGACCAGCCCGGTGACCCACAGCGTGCGCCGGGAGGAGCGGGCCGCGACGGGCGTCGTCGGAGCCGGCGCGTCCACCAGCTCGCCGTTCACGCGCAGCCGCAGCGTCTGCCGCAGTCCGCGCGCGCCGTGCACCAGGTCCGGGCGTACGGCGACGACGGCGCCCACCGTGAGCGCGGTGATCACGGCCTCGCCGATGCCGATCAGCACATGGACGCCGATCATCGCGGTCGCCACCTTGCCGATGGAGACGTCGGTGGTGCCGCCGATCGCGTACATGAGCGTGAAGGCGACGGCCGCGGCCGGCACGGAGAGCAGCGCGGCGACGAAGGAGGCGATGGTGACCGAGCGCCGCTTGCCGGGCAGCACGGCGAGCAGCCCGCGGAAGACCGCGTACGCGACGACCGTCGTGACGATGGCCATGTCGGTGATGTTCACGCCGAGCGCGGTCAGCCCGCCGTCCGCGAACAGCACGCCCTGCATCAGCAGCACGACCGACACGCACAGCACGCCGGTGTAGGGGCCGACGAGGATGGCGGCGAGCGCACCGCCCAGAAGATGGCCGCTGGTACCTGCCGCCACCGGGAAGTTGAGCATCTGCACGGCGAAGATGAACGCCGCCACCAGACCGGCCAGCGGGGCGGTCCGCTCGTCGAGTTCGCGGCGGGCGCCGCGCAGACTCACCGCGAGGGCGCCGGCGGCGACCACTCCGGTGACCGCGGAGGTGGGGGCGTCGATGAATCCGTCAGGTACATGCACCAGACGATTCTAGAAGGTTGTTGCGAACCTTTTGCAAGAGAGAGGGCGTCTCCGCGTTCACCAGGGCGTGAACCGGGAAATGTGGGACATTGGATGGGAAGCGGATGCACAGCTTTCGCATAGGTCACTGAGCGTGAGAGGGCGATCCGATGTCTGTAGTCGAGCAGTACGCGCGCGCCCATATCGTCACGGACGAGGAGGATCCCGGGGCCGTACCCGTGGTGCTGCGCTACGACCCCGACGCCGATCCCCGCGCGGTGCGGGTCGGCCTGCCCGGACCGCACGAGTGGACGTTCTCACGCGCACTGCTCGAACGTGGACTGCGGGCGCCGGCCGAGAGCGGCGACGTACGGGTGTGGCCGTGCGGCCGAGTCCAGGCCGTCCTGGAGTTCCACTCCGCGCACGGCGTAGAAGTGGTGCAGCTCGATTCGAAGGCGCTGCTGAGATTCCTCCGCCGCACCTACACGGCGGAGCCGGTGCACACCTGATCAGCCGCCCAGCTTCAGCAGGGCCGCCACGATCGGGCCGGCCGTGTCGCCGCCATGGCCGCCCGCCTGGACCACGCCGGCCGCGGCCAGGTCGCCCCGGTACGCGGTGAGCCAGCCGTTCGGCTTCTTCTGGCCGTCGACCTCGGCGGAGCCCGTCTTGGCGCCGTAGTCCGGTCCCAGGCCCGCCATCGCCTTGGCCGCCGTGCCGTACGCCGCCGTGTACTGCATGACCTCCTTCACCTGGGCCTGCGTCTTGGACGACATGCCGCGCGACGCCTTCGCCAGGGTGCGGTGGTCCACCGTCGGGGACACCAGGTACGGCTGGTGGAAGGTGCCCGACTCCACCGTCGCCGCCACCGACGCCATGTTCAGCGGGTTCATGCGCACCCCGCCCTGCCCGATCAGCGAGGCGCCCATCTGCGCGCCGCTCTGCACCGGGACCGAGCCGTCGAACGACGGGACGCCGATGGCCCAGTTGTTCAGGCCGAGGCCGTAGACCTGCTGGGCCTCGTTCGTCAGGTCGCCGTTCGACAGCTTCGGCGCGAAGTTGATGAAGGCGTTGTTGCAGGAGGCTCCGAAGCTCAGCTTGAAGGAGCCCTTCTTGATCTCGGAGTCGGCGTCGTTGTGGAACGTCCAGCCGGCCAGCTTGTACGTCTTGGGGCAGGGGTGCGACGCCTCGGGGGTGACGAGCCCCTTCTCGAACAGCATGGTCGACGTCACGACCTTCATCGTGGAGCCGGGCGCCAGTGAGCCCTGGAAGGCGGTGTTGAAGCCGTGCTCGCTGTTGGCGACCGCGAGGATCTCGCCGGTCGACGGCCGCAGGACCACCACCGAGGCCCGCGGCCGGGTGCCGACCTGCCGCTCGGCGGCCGCCTGGAGGGTCGGGCTCAGCGTGGTCTTCACCGTGCCCGGCGTGCCCTTGCTGAGCTCAACCAGCGTCTTGTCGGACAGCTTGGCGGCCTTGGACGCCTTGCCGCGCACCACGCGCAGCTCCACGCCCGCCTTGCCGCCCGCGGTCTTGCCGTACTTCTCGCGCAGGCCGTCCAGCACCGTGCCCAGCGAGGGGTACCTGGCCGTGGTCAGCTCGGCGCCGTCGCGGTCCAGCGCCTTGATGGGCGGGGTGCCGGACTCGCCGGTGACGAGCGTGTCGCCGTCCTTCAGGTCCGGGTGGAGCACGGAGGCGTGCCAGTCGACCAGGGGCTTGCCGTCGCTCGCCCGCCGGACGACGGTGAGGGAGCTGTCGTAGGACAGCGGCTCGCTGAGGTTCTTGTACGCCACGGTCGCCCTGACGGAGAACGGCACCCTGGCGGCGGTGGCCGTCTTGGCGGTGAGCGTGACGTCCTTCAGGTGGGCGGCCTCGGTGTAGCCGGTGAGCAGCTCGGCGGCGGCGGCCGAGTCGTCCGTGGCGGCCGCCGCCTCGGTGATCCGGCCCTGCTGCCAGGCGGTGAGGAAGCGGGTGGTCGCCGTGCGGACCTCGGCGGCGGTCGGCGGGCCGGTCCTGACGGCCTTGTGGCCGGCCGTGGAGGCACGGTCGTCGGCCGACGCGCCGCCGCCGTACAGCGCGTAGACGCCGAACCCGGCGCCGCCGACGACCACGGCGAGCATCCCGCCGAGGACGGCGGGTCTGGTCTTCCGTCGCTCGGCGACGCGCCTTCTCTTGCCCACAGCCTCAGTTCCTCCGCGCCTTCCCCAGGGTCCCCGCAGCCCTCACACTCTGCCCAACGACGGCAACCACACTAAGGTCCCCGCCTGTGCGGGTGATGTCAGCCCGCACTCCGTAGCACGCTTGCGACAATAGGCCCGGCCGCGTCGATGCCGTGCCCCCCGTCCTGGACCATCGCGGCCCCCGCGACGTCGTTGCGGTAACCGGCGAACCAGCTGTCGGACTTCGCGGCCCCGTCCACCTCGGCCGAGCCGGTCTTCGCGCCGATGTCACCGCTCAGCCCGGCCATCACGCCGGCCGCGGTGCCGCTGTGGGCGGTGCGGCTCATCATGCCGCGCAGCTGCTGGACCGTGCCTGCCGACAGCCCACGCGCGTGTGCCGGTTCCCGGTGGTCCAGGCTCAGCGGCACGATCACCGGCTGCCGGAAGGTGCCGGTCAGCGCGGTCGCGGTCACCGAGGCCATGTTCAGCGGGCTCATCTGCACCTGGCCCTGGCCGATCAGGCCGGCGGCCGTGTCGGGGCCGCCGGCGGCGGGCACCCTGCCGTCGAAGGACGGTACGCCGATCTTCCAGTTGTTCTGCCCGAGCCCGAACCGGTCCTGGGCCTCCTTGGTGAGCGAGTCCACCTTCACCTCGTTCGCGAACTTCACGAACGCCGTGTTGCACGAGCGGGCGAAGCTGTCGGCGAGCGTGGCGTGGTCGTCCGGGGCGAGGTCCTTCAGGTTGTGGAAGGTCTGGCTCTCCGAGACGGCGGACGGCGGGCAGGGCGCGGGGCCGTTCGCGGTGGTCAGGCCGTTGTCGATGAGGGTCGCCGCGCTGATGATCTTCATCGTGGAGCCGGGGGCGCGTTCGCCGAGGAAGGCCGCGTTGAAGCCGTCCTCGCGATGGTTGGCCACGGCCAGGATCTCGCCCGTGCTGGGCTTGACCGCCACGACGGAGGCGTTGACGTACTTCGCCACGGCCGTCTCGGCCGCCGCCTGCGCGCTCGCGCTGAGCGTCGTGTTCAGCTTGCCGGGCCTGCCCTTGGCGAGGGTGAGCAGCGTGGTGTCGGCCGCGCCCTCCTCCGCCGTGCCGGCGTGGCGTACGACCAGCTCCGCGCCGGGCCGGCCGCCGGTCTTGCCGCCGTACCGCTTGCGCAGCTCGTCCAGGACGGGACCGAGGGAGGGGTACTGGTCCTTCGTCAGCACCTTCCCGTCCCGGTCCACGGCCTCGATCTGCGGCGTCGACGCGTCGATGGTGAGCGTGTCCCCCTTCCGCAGCCGCGGATGTACGACGGAGGGCTGCCAGTCGACCAGCGCGCGGTGCGAGGTCTCGCCGCGCACGACGGTCAGGCGGCTCTTGTACGTCAGCTGCCGCGACTTCCCCTTGTACGACACCGTTGCCTCGACCGTGTAGGGCACGGCGGTTCCGCCGGCCGTACCGGGCGTGACGCGCACCTTGCCGATGTGCGCGTCGTCGCTGTACGCCGTCAGCAACTCCCGAGCCGCCTCTGGGAAGTTGGTGTAGGCCGCCGCGGTGGAGGCGTCACCCTTCTCCCAGGCGGCGAAGAACTTGCCGGTCGCCTCCTTGACCTCGTCGGCACTCGGCGGCCCGGTCTTCACGGCCGCGGCGCCGCCGCCCGTCCCCCCGTCGCCGTTCAGCGCGGACACGATGTTGTAGGCGCCGTACCCGGCCCCGCCCAGCATCACCGCACACACACTGCCTATGACCGCGGCCTTCACTCCGCTGCGCATCGCGCGAACCCCTCCCCGTTCCCCGTTGGACACCACCGCGTTGCAGTTTCCTGAACGCGTTCAAAAGTAGGTGCAGGGGGCACTCTATGCGGTTGTGAGGTTCGTGTGACCGGAGTTGCCGATTGTTGTCCGAACGGAGACGTTGGCGACCGCATTGTCAGCGCCGCCTGCTCTACTTCGGCACAGGACAGGACCGGTGAACGACGGAGACCGACATGGGCGTGCTGTACGACTACTTCCACGCCGCCGACCACGCCACGGCGGTGCACCAGGCCGTCGGCCCGGACGGCGACTGGCTCCGCGGGGCGTCGCTGGAGGAGGCGGGCGCGGACTGGATCGACGCGAAGGGCTTCGACCCGAACGTCGTACTGGCCCAGCTGGTCGCCTACGCCGAGGGTGTCTCCTTCGCCGATCAGCCCGATGCGCCGAACCTGATCTGGCCCGAACCGCCGTATCCCCAGGGCGAGCCCATCGACCCCGACTCCCCCTGGAACGCGTGCGTGCTCCTCGAACAACACCCGGATCGCTGGCGGGACGTCCTCGCCACCCTCCCCGAGGACGCAGTCCCGATGGTGGCGGCTCAGTGGTACGAGATCCAGGAGGTCGACTTCGCCGACTACCTCGATGCCAAGGACGCGGTTGCCACGTTCATGTCCCTGGCCCACCGCGCGCGGCCGGCGGGCGCCCACCTCTACTGCCGCTGCAGCCCGTGAAGCCGGTCCGACACGGGGGCGCGGCCCGACCGCCCGCGCCCCCGCGGTGTCCGGCCACCTAGACCCAGGTATCGAGCCACATCCGCGACCGCCAGCTGTCGATCGGGATGGCCTGGCCCGTGTACAGCGGCCAGAAGTAGATGAAGTTCCAGGCGATCAGCAGGACCAGGACGCCCGCCGCCGAGGCGCCGATCACTCGGCGGGTGTCGCTGGAGTTCGACGGGCCGATGATCGCGCCGATCAACATCGCCACCGCCAGGCACAGGAACGGCAGGAAGACGACCGCGTAGAACAGGAAGATCGTCCGCTGCTGGTACATGAACCAGGGCAGATAGCCGGCCGCGATGCCGCAGGCGATGGCGCCGGCCCGCCAGTCGCGGCGGAACGCCCAGCGCCACAGCACGTACAGGAGGGCGAAGCAGGCCGCCCACCACAGCAGCGGCGTGCCGATGGCCAGCACCTCGCGGGCGCACTTCTCGCCGGCGTCGGCCGGGCAGCCGTCGGCGCCGGGGGAGGGCGACTCGTAGAAGTACGACACCGGGCGGCCCAGCACGATCCAGCTCCACGGGTTGGACTGGTAGGTGTGCGGGGACGACAGGTGCACGTGGAAGTTGTAGACCTCGTGCTCGTAGTGCCACAGGCTGCGCAGCCAGTCCGGCAGGAAGGTCCAGTGGCCGCCCTTGCCGTCGGTCGCCGCCCAGTTGCGGTAGTAGCCGCCGGTGCCGTCGGCCGGGGAGAGGATCCAGCCGGTCCAGGACGCCAGGTAGACGGCGATCGTCACCGGGACCGTCGCCAGCAGTGCGAGGCCGAGGTCGTACTTGAGTACCGCGACGTACGGGTGCCGGGCGCCGGCCACCTTGCGCGTGCCGACGTCCCACAGCACCGCCATCGCACAGAACGCGAACAGGATGTACAGGCCGTTCCACTTCGTGCCGAAGGCCAGGCCCAGCATCAGCCCGGCGCCCCAGCGCCAGGGCCGCAGGCCGAAGCGGAAGGTGTCGGCGACGTGCTCGTCCGGGCGGACCCGGCCGTCGGGCCCGGCGGGCAGAGCGGCCGCGATCCGTTCCCGGGCCCGGTCCCGGTCGACGACCAGACAGCCGAACGCGGCCACCACGAAGAACATCAGCACGCCGTCGAGCAGCGAGGTCCGGCTCATCACGAAGTGCAGGCCGTCCACCGCCATCAGCGCGCCCGCCAGACAGCCGAGGAACGTCGAGCGGAACATGCGGCGGCCGATCCGGCACAGCAGCAGGACCGACAGGGTCCCCAGCAGGGCCGTCATGAACCGCCAGCCGAACGGGTTGAACCCGAACATCAGCTCGCCGAGGCCGATGACGTACTTGCCCACCGGCGGGTGCACGACGTACGCGGCGTCCGCGGGGATCGCGAGATGGCCGTGTGTCTGCAGCACCAGGTCGTTGGCGTTCTTGTCCCAGTTGACCTCGAAACCGCGGTGGACGAGCGCCCAGGCGTCCTTGGCGTAGTACGTCTCGTCGAATATCACCGCACGCGGGCTGCCCAGGTGCCAGAACCGCATCACGCCCGCCAGCAGCGTCACCAGCAGCGGACCGCCCCAGCCCGACCAGCGCGTGATCCGGTCCGCCAGGACCGGCGGCACGCCCAGCCCCTGCCACAGGCGCGGGCTCGGCCGCGTGTACGGCGGCACCAGCCGGTCGCGTACGTCGCCGGAGGGCGCGTCAGTGGCGGGCGTGTAGCCGAATCGGCGCAGCCGCTGCTGCCACGACGGTTGCTGGTCGTGCGGTGCCTGGCCCTGCCGGAGGTCCGTGGAGGACGCGGTACTGGTCACCGCGCCATCGTAGGGAACCGTTCTGTGTGAGTCCCGTGCATGGCGGTACCGGTCGGGACACGGTCGCTTTCCGTCACGCCCCTGAGCGCCTGCGAGGATGGGGGCGTGACTGGAACCCTTGTCCTGGCAGGTACCCCCATCGGCGACATCGCGGACGCACCGCCCCGGCTGGCCGAGGAGCTGGCCGGCGCCGACGTCGTCGCCGCCGAGGACACGCGGCGGCTGCGCCGGCTCACCCAGGCGCTCGGCGTGACCCCCAAGGGCCGCGTGATGTCGTACTTCGAGGGCAACGAGTCGGCCCGCACGCCCGAGCTGGTCGAGGAGCTGCTCGGCGGCGCGCGCGTGCTGCTCGTGACGGACGCGGGCATGCCGTCGGTCTCCGACCCGGGATACCGGCTGGTCGCGGCCGCCGTGGAGAAGGACATCCGGGTCACCGCCGTACCCGGGCCGTCCGCCGTGCTCACCGCCCTCGCCCTGTCCGGACTGCCCGTCGACCGGTTCTGCTTCGAGGGCTTCCTGCCGCGCAAGGCAGGCGAGCGGCTGTCCCGGCTGCGCGAGGTCAGCGGTGAGCGGCGCACGCTCGTCTACTTCGAGGCCCCGCACCGGCTCGACGACACTCTCGCCGCCATGGCCGAGGTCTTCGGCGCGGACCGGCGGGCCGCCGTCTGCCGCGAGCTGACCAAGACGTACGAGGAGGTGCGGCGGGGCCCGCTCGCGGAGCTGGCGCGGTGGGCCGCCGAGGGGGTGCGCGGGGAGATCACCGTCGTCGTGGAGGGCGCCCCGGAGTCCGGGCCCGAGGAGCTCGACGCCGAGGAGCTGGTGCGGCGGGTGCGCGTCCGGGAGGAGGCCGGCGAGCGGCGCAAGGAGGCGATCGCGGCGGTGGCGGTGGAGGCCGGGCTGCCCAAGCGGGTGGTGTTCGACGCGGTGGTGGCGGCGAAGAAGGACGGGGCGCTCTAGCGGCGCACACGCCCTCTGAGCAGGCCTCTTCTCGACTGAGCGAGCGCCCCATGGAAGGGCAAAAGGCCGGCGTGGAAGGCAAAGCCCAGACCCCCCGTGCGGGCCCGGTTTGGCAAGGAACGTCCAAGACGCCTCCAACACTCGACAGGCCTGATGCGTTCGCGCCGGTGGAGGCGTCCACTGGTCAAAGGGACGCACCCGTCCCTCGCCCCAAGGGGTTCCGGGGGGAACCCCGCGCCGGGGCGCTTGTCCAGCGGACAAGAGGAGCTGGCATGAGTGAGATCGCAGGGCAGACCGGCCTCCGCGGTACGGCCACCGCCGTCGTTCACGAGTCGTACGCGTTCGCCTGCATGCGATGCGGGCACGGCTGGGAGCAGTCGTACGCGATAGAGCACCACACGAACGCCGACGGCCAGGAGTTCGTGCTGTACGTGGCCGACGGACAGGTCGTGCCGTCCCCGCTGAGCCGGCCCTCGTGCCACAACTGCGACGGCCACGTCGTCAGGATCATGCGCGCGGGTCAGGTCTCTTCGGTGCGGAGCGCGGCCGAGCGGCAGCACCGCGTGCCGCAGGCGGGCCCGGTCGAGGCCCCGCAGGTGCCGGGGCAGACCAAGGAGCCGCACCACTGGCATCTGTCCGATCTCCTGCACCCCTTCCAGCGCAAGGCCGGCTGAGCAGGTCACCGGCGCTCGGCGGCCTGCCCCTTTCGTAGGATCGGGACATGCCTTCGAACGCCGGCCGCGCCGCACAAAAGGACGACAGGAACGCGGCTCCGCCGCTCCCGGCACCCCTGCGGGTGCCCGTCGCCGACTCCCACACCCACCTAGACATGCAGTCCGGCACCGTCGAGGAAGGCCTCGCCAAGGCCGCTTCCGTGGGCGTGACGACGGTCGTCCAGGTCGGCTGCGACATCAAGGGCTCACGGTGGGCCGCCGAGACCGCGGCGGCGTACGAGAACGTCCACGCCGCCGTCGCCCTGCACCCCAACGAGGCACCGCGCATCGTGCACGGCGACCCCGACGGCTGGTCGAGGCAGGGCGCCCGCGAACCGGGCGGCGACGCCGCGCTGGACGAGGCCCTCGCCGAGATCGACCGGCTCGCCGGGCTGCCCCAGGTGAAGGGCGTCGGCGAGACCGGACTCGACTACTTCCGCACGGGCCCCGAGGGCAAGGCGGCGCAGGAGCGGTCCTTCCGCGCCCACATCGAGATCGCCAAGCGGCGCCGCAAGGCCCTCGTCATCCACGACCGCGACGCCCACGCCGACGTCCTGCGCGTCCTGAAGGAGGAGGGCGCCCCCGAGCGCACCGTCTTCCACTGCTACTCCGGCGACGCCGAGATGGCCGGGATCTGCGCCCGCGAGGGCTACTACATGTCCTTCGCCGGCAACGTCACCTTCAAGAACGCCCAGGACCTCCGGGACGCCCTCGCCGTCGCCCCGCTGGAACTGGTCCTCGTGGAGACCGACGCGCCCTTCCTGACCCCGGCGCCCTACCGCGGCCGGCCCAACGCCCCCTACCTGGTCCCGGTCACGGTGCGCGCGATGGCCGCCGTGCGCGGTGTCGACGAGGACGCCCTGGCGGCGGCCCTGGGCGCGAACACCGCCCGCGCCTTCGGGTACTGAGCGCACGTTCGGGGAGGCATCTGTAGACAACTGTACGTAATCGAGTCGCTTTGGAGAGTGACCGTCGCTCCGCTAGGTTCTGGGGGCCCTATCCGGACCCCTCTGGCACCCCTGGAGCGTGTCGGCGTGAGCAAGCCGCAGTACGAGACGTACGACCCCTATGGCACTGGCGCCTGCCTGCACACCGCGGAGACGCTGCCGTACGGGGTCTACGAGGACACCTACCGGCCCGCCTACGAGGCCGAGGCGTACCTCGTCACCGAGCCGGTGCCGCCGCTGCGGCGGCAGGTGACGAGCGTGCCCGACCCGGCGGCGCCGGACGCCGAAACGGTGATCTCCGAGCCCCGGCCGCCCGCGGCGGCGAGTGGGCGCGCCGCCCGTCGGCGCAGGGCGCGCTCCACCGAGCGACCGGAGTCCGCCGTGCGCCGTCTGCTGCCGCAGGCCCTGGTCGTCGTGTTCCTGGCCGGCGGCACCACCGCCTTCGTCGCCAACGACAAGGCGATCGAGCTGAGCGTCGACGGCAGGCCGCGCACCCTGCACACCTTCTCCGACGACGTGTCGGAACTGCTCACCGAGGAGGGCGTGCGGGTCGGGGAGCACGACGTGGTCGCGCCCGACCCCGGCGCGGCGCTCGCCAGCGGCGACCAGGTCGCGGTGCGCTACGGGCGCCCGCTCAGCCTCACGCTGGACGGCGAGCGGCGCCAGGTGTGGACGACGGCGGACACGGTGGACGGGGCGCTGCGGGAGATGGGGGTGCGCCCGGAGGGCGCGCATCTGTCGACCTCACACTCCCAGGGCATCGGACGTGCCGGGCTCGCGCTCGACGTGCGCACCGAGCGGGCCGTCACGATCATGGCGGACGGCCGCGCCCGCACCATCCGCACCAACGCGGCCACCGTCCGCGAGGCCGTCGAGGAGGCCGGCATCACCCTGCACGGCCAGGACACCACCTCCGTGCCGCTCGACAGCTTCCCGCGCGACGGGCAGACGGTGACCGTGCTGCGGGTGACCGGCGTCAGGGAGGTGCGCGAGGAGCTGATCCCCTTCAAGGTCGAGCGGACCGCCGACCCCTCCCTCTTCAAGGGCACCGAGGTGATCGAACGCCCCGGACAGCCCGGGCTGCGCCGGGTCACCTACCTCCTGCGCACCGTCAACGGCGTCCGCGAGAAGCCGCGCCGGGAGAAGTCCGAGGTGGTGCGGGAACCGCGCAAGCAGGTGGTGCGGGTGGGCACCAAGTCCCGGCCGCACTCCGTGCGCGGCGCCGACCACCTCGACTGGCACGGCCTCGCCGCCTGCGAGTCCGGCGGCCGCCCCCACGCGGTGGACCCCTCGGGGACGTACGGTGGGCTCTACCAGTTCGACTCGCGCACCTGGCACAGCCTCGGCGGCAGCGGGCGTCCGCAGGACGCGCCGGCGGAGGAGCAGACGTTCCGCGCCAAGAAGCTGTACGTACGCCGGGGGGCGAGCCCCTGGCCGCACTGCGGGGTGCGGCTGCACAGGTGAGGGCCGTCCTTCGGCCGCGGGCCGGCGGCGGGGCGCTGGTCGCGTCCACGCGGCGGAGCCGCACATCGATACGGTTCCGCGCCAAGAAGCTGTACGTACGCCGGGGGGCGAGCCCCTGGCCGCACTGCGGGGTGCGGCTGCACAGGTGAGGGCCGTCCTTCGGCCGCGGGCCGGCGGCGGGGCGCTGGTCGCGTCCACGCGGCGGAGCCGCACATCGATACGGTTCCGCGCCCCTGGGAGGTGCGCGGAACCGGCGGCCGCGCGCACCGGCGAGCCGTGACCTCGCTGCGACGCCGGGCGCGTGGCAACCCCCGCATCCGCACCCCCGTACCCTTGTGGCGTGAGCAGCCCCAACCCCGACGCCCTCCTGGGCCCCGCCGACATCCGCGAGCTCGCGGCCGCGCTCGGTGTACGCCCCACCAAGCAGCGCGGCCAGAACTTCGTGATCGACGCCAACACGGTCCGCCGTATCGTCCGCACCGCCGGGGTCCGCCCCGACGACGTGGTCGTCGAGGTCGGTCCGGGGCTCGGCTCCCTCACGCTCGCGCTGCTGGAGGCCGCCGACCGGGTCACGGCCGTCGAGATCGACGACGTGCTGGCCGACGCGCTGCCCGCGACCGTCGCCGCCCGGATGCCGGGGCGCGCCGACCGGTTCGCGCTGGTCCACTCCGACGCGATGCACGTCACCGAACTGCCCGGACCGGCACCGACGGCCCTGGTGGCGAACCTGCCCTACAACGTGGCCGTCCCCGTGCTGCTGCACATGCTCCACACCTTCCCGAGCATCGAGCGCACGCTCGTCATGGTCCAGTCCGAGGTCGCCGACCGGCTGGCCGCGACGCCCGGCAACAAGGTGTACGGCGTCCCGTCCGTGAAGGCCAACTGGTACGCCGAGGTGAAGCGGGCCGGGGCCATCGGGCGCAATGTCTTCTGGCCCGCGCCGAACGTCGACAGCGGGCTGGTCTCGCTGGTCCGGCGGGCCGAACCGATCAAGACCACGGCCTCCAGGCAGCAGGTCTTCGCGGTCGTCGACGCGGCGTTCGCGCAGCGCCGCAAGACCCTGCGGGCCGCCCTCGCCGGCTGGGCCGGGTCCGCGGCGGCCGCCGAGGCGGCCCTGGTCGCGGCCGGGGTCTCGCCGCAGGCGCGGGGGGAGTCACTGACGGTGGAGGAGTTCGCTCGGATCGCCGAGCAGAGGGAGGCGGGCAAGTGAGCGTGACGGTCCGGGTACCGGCGAAGGTCAACGTGCAGCTCGCGGTGGGCGCCGCCCGCCCCGACGGGTTCCACGACCTCGCCAACGTGTTCCTCGCGGTCGGTCTGTACGACGAGGTCACCGTCACCCCGGCGGACGAGCTCCGGGTCACCTGCGAGGGCCCGGACGCCGGCCAGGTCCCGCTGGACCGCACCAACCTCGCCGCGCGCGCGGCGATCGCGCTGGCCGAACGCCGGGGCATCGAGCCGGCCGTGCACATCCACATCGCCAAGGACATCCCGGTCGCCGGCGGCATGGCGGGCGGCAGCGCGGACGGCGCGGGCGCGCTGCTCGCCTGCAACACGCTGTGGGGTACGGGTGCCTCGCGGGCCGAACTCCTCGCCATCTGCGCCGAACTGGGCAGTGACGTGCCGTTCAGCCTGGTCGGCGGCGCGGCCCTCGGGATCGGGCGCGGTGAGCGGCTGACCGCCCTGGAGGTCGGCGGGACGTTCCACTGGGTGTTCGCGATGGCCGAGCGCGGGCTGTCCACCCCGGCGGTCTTCCGCGAGTTCGACCGGCTGGCCGAGGGGCGGGACATCCCGGAGCCGGTGGCCTCGCCGGCCCTGCTGGAGGCGCTGGCCGAGGGCGAGCCGGAAGCGCTGGCGGCGGCCGTCTCCAACGATCTCCAGCCCGCGGCCCTGTCCCTCTTCCCCGAGCTGGCCGACACGCTGGAGGCGGGGCGCGGAGCCGGCGCGCCGGCCGCGCTGGTCTCCGGCTCGGGGCCGACCACGGCCTTCCTCGCCCGGGACGCCGAGTCGGCCGAGAAGGTGGCTCAGGCGCTGCGGGGCTCCGGGACCTGCCGGTCGGTGCGGACCGCCGAGGGCCCGGTCGCCGGGGCGACGGTGGTCTGAGGTTCGGAGGCGTCCACGGCGGTCAGGTCGATGGCGATGCTCGATGCCCTAGGTCGTCACAAAGAGTGACCACCCCCACCCGCGCCGCGCCCACACCGGCAGGCCCTAGGCTAGAAGGCTGACCCCCGCGGTGGAGCCGCGAGTCGATTCAGCCCCGCGCACAGGAGTGAAATGGCCGTCAACCTGGTCAATGTCGAGAACGTCAGCAAGGTGTACGGCACCCGTGCGCTGCTGGACGGCGTCTCGCTCGGTGTGCAGGAAGGGGACCGGATCGGGGTCGTCGGACGCAACGGCGACGGCAAGACCACCCTCATCCGGATGCTGGCCAAGGTGGAGGAGACCGACACCGGGCGGGTCACCCACTCCGGCGGGCTGCGGCTCGGCGTGCTCACCCAGCACGACTCCCTCGACCCGGCCGCCACCGTCCGCCACGAGGTCATCGGCGACATGGCCGACCACGAGTGGGCGGGCAACGCCAAGGTCAGGGACGTGCTGACGGGACTGTTCGGCGGGCTCGACCTGCCCGGCTTCCCCAAGGGGCTGGACACCGTCATCGGGCCGCTGTCCGGTGGCGAGCGGCGCCGTATCGCGCTCGCCAAGCTGCTCATCGAGGAACAGGACCTGATCGTCCTGGACGAGCCCACCAACCACCTCGACGTCGAGGGCATCGCCTGGCTCGCCCAGCACCTGCGGAACCGGCGCTCGGCGCTGGTGTGCGTGACGCACGACCGGTGGTTCCTGGACCAGGTGTGCACCCGCATGTGGGACGTGCAGCGCGGTGACGTGTACGAGTACGAGGGCGGCTACTCCGACTACGTGTTCGCGCGCGCGGAGCGCGAGCGGATCGCGGCCACCGAGGAGGCCAAGCGGCAGAACCTGATCAGGAAGGAGCTGGCCTGGCTGCGGCGCGGCGCCCCCGCGCGTACGTCCAAGCCGCGCTTCCGGGTCGAGGCCGCCAACGAGCTGATCGCGGACGTGCCGCCGCCCCGGGACAGCAGCGAGCTGATGAAGTTCGCCTCCTCGCGGCTCGGCAAGACGGTCTTCGACCTCGAGGACGTCACCGTGCAGGCCGGACCCAAGGTGCTGCTCAAGCACGTCACCTGGCAGCTCGGCCCGGGCGACCGGATCGGTCTGGTCGGGGTCAACGGCGCCGGGAAGACCTCGCTGCTGCGGGCCATGGCCGACGCGGCGCGTACGGAGGGTGAGACGCAGCCGGCGGGTGGCCGTGTCGCCGTCGGCCGGACCGTGAAGCTCGCCTACCTCTCCCAGGAGGTCGCCGAACTCGACCCCACCTGGCGCGTCCTGGAGGCCGTGCAGCGGGTACGGGAGCGCGTCGACCTCGGCAAGGGGCGCGAGATGACCGCCGGGCAGCTGTGCGAGACGTTCGGCTTCAACAAGGACAAGCAGTGGACGCCGGTCGGGGACCTGTCGGGTGGTGAGCGACGGCGTCTGCAGCTCCTGCGCCTGCTCATGGACGAGCCCAACGTCCTCTTCCTCGACGAGCCCACCAACGACCTCGACATCGAGACCCTCACCCAGCTCGAGGACGTCCTCGACGGCTGGCCCGGCTCGATGATCGTCATCTCCCACGACCGGTTCTTCGTGGAGCGCACCACGGACCGGGTGTTCGCCCTCCTCGGCGACGGCGCCCTGCGGATGCTGCCGCGCGGCATCGACGAGTACCTGGAGCGGCGGCAGCGGATGGAGGAGGCGGTCGCCGCGCAGGCCTCCGCCGCGGCGACCAAGCCGGCCACCACCGAGAAGAGCGCCGCCGACCAGCGAGCGGCCAAGAAGGAACTCCAGCGGATCGAGCGCCAGTTGGACAAGATCTCCGAGAAGGAGTCCAAGCTGCACGCCCAGATCGCCGAGAACGCCACCGACTTCGGGAAGGTCGCCGAACTGGACGCCGAGCTGCGCGACTTGGCCGGCGAGCGGGAGGAACTGGAGCTGCGGTGGCTGGAACTGGCGGAGGATGCCTGACCTTTCAGGCATCTCACGCAAGGGGCGCGTGCGCCGCGTGAAGGGGGCGTGAAGGCGCATAACAACGGCATCACGGGCCGGTCCTCCCTTGGGAACAGGGGAGGGCGCGGCCCTCTGCGCTGTCTGCGCCGAGTGATAGAAAGAGCCGTCTGAGAACTGTCTGAGTACGACCTTGGGTCCGTGAACGAACCTCAGGGCGTGGCTAAAAATCAGTGAACGAGGGGGAAGAGCGCTGATGACTCAGCCGCCCGACCAGCCGCCGCAGGGCGGTTTCGGAGCACCGCAGGAACAGCCGCCGCACGGAGGTGGATTCGGCGCCCCGCCGCCGCCGCCCCCGCCGCCGGCGCAGCCGCCCCAGGCACCGGCTCAGCCTCCTCAGCCCCCGCAGCCCCAGCCCGGCTACGGCTATCCGCAGCAGCCCGGCCCCTACGCCCAGCCGGGCCCGTACGGGGCCCCCGGCGCACCCGCGCCCGGAGCGCCGGGCCCGTACGCCCAGCCCCAGCAGCCCGGGACGGGCCCCTACGCCGCCCAGCCCCAGCAGCCGGGGCCTTACGGCCCGCAGCCCGGCTACGGCTACCCGCAGCAGCCGGCCCAGTACCCGGGCGCCCCCGGCACCGTGCCCCCCTTCGGCCAGAAGCCGCCGTCCAAGGGCAGGACCGCGCTGATCATCGGTGCCGCGGCGGCCGCGCTGCTCGTCATCGGCGGCACCGTCTACGCGGTCAGCAGCGGCGGCGACGGCGGCGACAAGAAGCCGGTCGCCCACAAGAGCGACGACGGCAAGCAGTCCTCCGGCGCGCCGGTCGACTCCGGTGACGGCAAGGGCGCCGGCGGCGCGGACCCGGACAACCTCAACGACGGCCGCAAGCCCGGCGAGGCGAAGGTGCTCTGGTACAAGAGCGCACCCGACGCCCCCGGTTCCGGCGCCGACGCGGCCGGTATGTGGATCACCGACAGGACGGCGGTGAAGGCGGCGTACAAGCAGCTCTTCGCCTACGACGTCGGCAACGGCGACGCGGCCTGGGACCCGATCACCTTCCCGCAGAAGATCTGCGCGGTCACCCCGCAGAAGTCGGCCGACGGCAAGATCGTCGTGGCGTACATGAGCGGCGTCAGCGACCGCGCCAAGTGCAACCAGCTCCAGCAGGTCGACCTGGCCACCGGCAAGAAGGGCTGGAGCGGCGAGGTCGCCGACGGGGAGCTGTTCGACAGCGCGATCAGCGTGGAGCTGACCATCAGCGGCAGGACGCTGATGGTGGGCCGTTCGCAGTCGGGCACGGCGTACGACATCGACAACGGCCACAAGCTGTACGACAAGAAGAAGTACGGCTCGGCCTGCTTCCCGACCGCGTTCGCCGGTGGCGCGGGCCGGCTGGTCCAGGTGGCCTCCTGCGGTGCCGGCACCGGCAACGAGCACGACGAGATCCAGGAGCTGAACCCGGCCACCGGCAAGGTCAAGTGGACGCAGCCGGTCAAGAAGGGCTGGACGGTCGCGCGGACGTACTCCCTCGACCCGCTCGTGGTCTACCTGACCAACGAGGACAAGAAGGCCTGGAACATCTCCACCTTCACCAAGGACGGCAAGTTCCGCTCGGAGGTCAAGGTCAACGAGAAGTTCGCCCCGCGCTGCGGCTGGGCGATCCTCGAGCGCGACCTGCAGGGCTGCCAGGGCGTCGTCGTCGACGCCGACACGCTCTACCTGCCCACCGACGCCACGAGCGGCGCCAACGAGATCGTCGCCGTCAGCCTCGCCGACGGCAAGGAGAAGTGGCGGGTCAAGTCGCCGACGGACGAGTCGATGTCCCCGATGAAGATCGAGGGCGGCAAGCTCATCGCCTATGTGCGGCCGTCGTACGACGCGGGCGGACAGGTCGTGTCGATCCCGACCGGCGGTGGCTCGCACCGGCCCACCAAACTGCTGCAGAACCCCTCGGGCACCGCGCAGATCGAGAACGGCTTCTTCGACGGGGCCGTCGACTGGGCCGGTGGGCGCTTCTTCATCTCCTCCACGCGGCTGACCGGCAACGACGACTCGAAGGAGAAGCTGATGATGGCGTTCGGCAAGTGAGCCCCGGCCCGTCCCAGGTCTTCCTTCTCTTCCTTCTCTTCTTTCTCGTCGTCCCGCCGTCCGGCCCCGAGAGCGTCACCGAGGTACCTCTGTCATGACCCAGCCGCCCCCTCCGCCACCGAACCAGCCCCCGCAGCAGGGCGGTTTCGGCCCGCCCCAGGACCAGCCGCCCGCGAACCCGCCGGCGCCCCCGGCACCGCCGGGCTTCCAGAAGAACCCGCAGCCCGGTTACGGCTACCCGCAGCAGCCCCCGGCACCGCAGCCCCAGCCCGGTTACGGCTACCCGCAGGCCCCGCAGGCCCCGCAGGCCCCGCAGGCCCCGCAGGCCCCGCAGGCCCCGCAGGCCCCACAGCCCGGCTACGGCCATCCCCAGGCCCCGCAGCCGCCCCTGCCCGGCTACGGCTACCCGGGCACGCAGCAGAACCCTTACGCCCAGCCGGCCCCGGGTTCCTACACCCAGCCGCAGGGCTACGGCTATCCGGGCGTCCCCACCGCGCCCATACCGGCGCAGCCGGGTCGGCCCGGCGGCGGGAAGAAGAACACCGCCCTGGTCATCGTCGTCGCGGCGCTCGTCGTGATCGCCCTGATCGTCGGCGGCGGTGTCTGGTACGCCAAGTCCTCCGGTGACGGCGGCAAGAAGCACGACACCGCCGGCTCCAGCGGGGGCACGGGCGGCAAGGACGGCTCCGGGGGCACCACCGGCGGCGGCAAGGAGAAGGCACCGTCGAACCCCACCGCCAAGGTCCTCTTCAAGGTCCCGCTGCCCAAGTCCGACGGGACCGTCGTCACCGCGGGCTCCTGGCTGACCGACAAGGTGTACGCCAAGAGCGGCATCGCGGAGATCGTCGGCTACGACCCCGCCGGGGGCGCCAAGCTGTGGACGCTCAAGCTGCCCGGCCCGGTCTGCACGGCCGCCAAGCACGTGACGGCGGACAACCGGACGGCGATCGTCTTCCAGCCGAAGATGCCCGCCAAGAACTCCTCCGCGGGCTGCAGCCAGATCGCCGCCGTCGACCTCGACAAGGGCACCCGGCTGTGGACGAAGACGGTCAAGTCCGGTGACACGTCGATCAGCCTGGACAACGTGACGGTCGCACAGCACACCGTCGCGGTCGGCAGCACCAGCGGCGGTGGCGCGTTCGACATCGACTCCGGCAAGACGCTGTGGCAGCCGAAGCCGGGCGACTCCTGCTACGACGCCGGGTACGGCGGCGGCGCCAAGCTGGTCGCGGTGCGCAAGTGCGGCAGCTACGACAACCGCCAGCTGCACATCCAGACCATCGACCCGAAGTCCGGGAAGGTGATCTCCGAGTACAAGATGCCGTCGGGCATCGAGTACGCCAGCGTCGTCTCCACCGACCCGCTGGTGGTTGCCGCCGACGTCGGTGACAGCGCGGGCGACGGCAGCGGCATCTCGGACTACTTCTCCGTCGACAACAAGACCGGCAGACTGCTCGCCCGCATCTCCGCACCCGGCGACACCTACGCCGGCCGCTGCGACGGCATCACGCGCATGGAGGACTGCAAGGAGGTCGTGGCCGGCGCCGGCAAGCTGTACGTGCCGACCGAGGAGCACGACGGCTCCGGCAAGTACAGCAAGACCAACGAGATCGTCGCCTTCGACCTGACCACCGGCAAGGAGACCGGCCAGCGCGCCGAGGCCGGCGACGGCTACCTGCTCTCCCCGCTGCGCATGGACGGCGGCAACCTGCTCGCCTACGAGCGGCCGCCGTACGACAAGGGCGGCCAGGTCGTCAGCATCGACGGCGGCTCCTTCAGGACGACCAAGCTGCTGGAGAACCCGGCCACCCAGGACGTGCGGCAGGCGGAGACCACCATGCTCCCCGACTACGCGGAGATCCTTTACGGGCAGGGCCGGCTGTACATGTCGGCCGTGTACGCGCACAAGGCCTCCTCCTACGGCAAGGAGTACTTGCTGCTCGCGTTCGGCGCGGGCGGCTGACCGCACGCCCCGGGGTGCTTCCGAGCGCCCGGGGCGAATGCGAGGGATTACCAGGGAGTGCCCCGGATTTCATCGATCCGGGGCACTTCTCCTTCATAGGGGCAGCGCGACGTCGAACAAGCGTGTAGCTTCCGGGGGCATGAAGGGCGGGGTGCCGGGGGGCCCTCTGTCGTTGTGGACCGGTGGGCGTCCATAGTGGGGCATCCATGGGGGGGGACTGGGGGGTTGCTCTATGGGAGTGCGGCTCATGGTCGTCGACGACCATCGCCTGCTCGCGGAGGCGTTGGCGTCGGCGTTGAAGCTGCGCGGGCACCGGGTGCTCGCGGCGGCCGCGCCGGCCGCGGGCGCGGCGGATCTGGTGATCGCGCGGGCGCCGGAGGTGTGCCTGCTGGGCACGGCGGGGCCGGCCGAACCGGGGGCGTTCGACCCGGTGGTGAAGATCAAGCGGGAGCGGCCGCAGGTGGCGGTGCTGGTGCTGGGCCCGGTGCCGTCACCGAGGGGTATCGCGGCGGCCTTCGCGGCAGGCGCGTCGGGGTACGTACGGCACGACGAGCGGATCGAGGGAGTCGAGCGGGCCATCATGAAGGCCCGGGCCGGTGAGGCGGCGGTGGCTCCGCAGCTGTTGCAGGGTGCCTTCGGCGAGCTGCTCAATCCGGCGGCCCAGCCCGACGACGAGGCGCAGCGGCTGCTGGAGATGCTCACGCCGCGGGAGGTGGAGGTGCTGGTCAGGGTCGCCGAGGGGGAGGACACCCGGCTGATCGCCGCCGGGATGGGGATCGCTCCGAGCACGGCGCGTACACACGTGCAGCGCGTCCTGATGAAGCTGGGGGTCGGCTCCCGGCTGGAGGCGGCGGCACTGGCGGCGCGGACGGGCCTGCTGGACCGGGCGGGGCCGCTGACGGCGGGTCCGGAGGCGTACGGGCCGGAGTCTTAGGGGCCGGAGTCGTGCCGAACCCCGGCCCCGCGCCCTACTCCTTCTCCTGCGGCTCCTCCGGCAGCGCCTGCGGAGGCAGCGGCGGCGGGGTCGGCCGCAGCTTCAGCCATGCGAGGAAGAAGATGCCGAGGAGCAGCATGCCGATGCCGGTCCACAGGTTGATGTTGACGCCCTCGGCCTTGTCGATGGCGGCCTGGGAGTCGGTGATGCCGACGATCGTGACGATGACGCCGTAGACCACGAACAGGCCGCCGATGATGCGGCGCAGGTCGAACAGGCGGGCCGCGGTCTCGGACTTGCCCTCCAGCTCGGTGACTTCCCGCTGGACGTCGTCCTCGGAGTAGTGGAAGGGCTCGTGGTGCTCGGGGCGAGAGTGCTCGGTCATGGTTTCCTCATCCTCCCGCGGTCAGAACGAGAACGGGATGTAGCAGGCGGCGGCCAGGATGATCGCTCCCCAGCCCAGCAGGGCGGGCCTGCGGTACCAGGCCTCGTCGCCGGGCGCGGGCGGTTCGGCCATGCCGGGGGAACGGGTGCCGTAGACCAGGCCCTGCAGCTCGTGCGCCGGCTTCGGCCGGGTGAACAGGGACACGGCGAACATGACGACCGCGCCGGCGACGAAGCCCGCGATCGCGGAGACGAAGTTGGCGCCCTGGTCGGAGGGGATCGAGATGATGCCCCTCTTGTAGAACACGAAGTAGTTGATCATCGCGGTCACGGTGCCCGCGAGCAGCCCCCAGAAGCCGGCCTTGGCCGAGGCGCGCTTCCAGAACATGCCGACGATGAAGACGACGAACATCGGCACGTTGAAGAACGAGAACAGCGTCTGCAGGTAGGCCATGATGTTCGAGAACGAGGACGCCAGGAACGCCGTGCCGATGGAGGCGACGACGCCGACCGCGGTGATCAGGCGGCCGAAGCGCACGTAGTACGCGTCCTCGCGGCCCCGCACCACGTAGCGGCCCCAGATGTCGTTGGTGAACACCGTGTTGAACGACGAGACGTTGGCCGCCATGCCGGCCATGAACGCGGCGAGCAGACCGGTGACCGCGATGCCGAGCACGCCGTTGGGTAGCAGCTCCTGCATCAGGTACGGGATGGCGTCGTTGTACTGGTAGCCGGAGGCGGGGGTGCCGAAGTGCGGGACCAGCGCGGCGGCGACCAGGCCGGGGATCATCACCAGGAAGACGATGAAGACCTTCGGGTAGGCGGCGATCAGCGGGGTGCGCTGGGAGGCGGAGAGGTTCTTCGCGGACAGGGCGCGCTGCACCTCGGCGAAGTTGGTGGTCCAGTAGCCGAAGGACAGGACGAAGCCGAGGCCGAGGACGATCGTCAGCCAGTTGGCGCCGAGCGGGTTGGTGCTGCCGATGCCGGTGCCGCCCCACGCGGTGGTGAAGTTCGCGCCGTGGGACGCGGTGAGCTTGTCGGTCAGTCCGCCCCAGCCGCCGACCTTCTTCAGGCCCAGCACGACGATCGGGATGAGGGCCGCGAGGATCACGAAGAACTGGAGCACCTCGTTGTAGATCGCGGAGGACAGGCCGCCCAGCGTGATGTACGCCAGCACGAAGGCGCCGGCGACCACGATGGCCACCCACTGCGGCCAGCCGAGCAGGGCCTCGACGACGATCGCGAGGGCGTAGAGGTTGACGCCCGCGATCAGGATGGCGGCGAAGGCGAACAGGATCGAACTGAGCAGGTGGGCGCCCCGGTCGAAGCGCAGCAGCAGGAACTCGGGGACCGAGCGGACCTTGCTGCCGTAGTAGAAGGGCATCATCACCAGGCCCAGGAAGACCATGGCCGGGATGGCGCCGATCCAGTACCAGTGCACGGTGTAGGCGCCGTACTGGGCGCTGTTCGCGGCCATGCCCAGGATCTCGGTGGCCGCCAGGTTCGCCGAGATGAACGCGAGGCCGGTGATCCAGGCGGGCAGCGAGCGTCCGGAGAGGAAGAAGTCCAGGCTGGTCTTCACCGAGTGGCGGGCCGCGAAGCCGATGCCGAGGACGACGACGAAGTAGATCGCCAGGATCGTGTAGTCCAGCCAGTTGGTGGGGAGCCGTAGCGTCGCCGCCAGGTAGGCCGGGGCATCTGTGGGGGTTTGCATGAGAACTCGCTTCGTTGCGCGAACTGATCCAGTGCGGAACCTACGCCTCCGCGTTCAGAAATTGAACACTTCTGATGGGGTTCTTTGTTTGATTGTGATGGTCCTAGGTGTTGTCGGGTTGTGGTCTGTTATGTTTGATTGTGTTGAGTGATCGGGTCCGGGACGTAGAGGAGTCCGGCGTTGAAGAAGACATCGACACGGCTGGCCGACGGCCGTGAGCTGATCTACTACGACCTCCGCGACGACACCGTGCGGGACGCCGTCGACCGCCGCCCGCTGGACCGCACGGTCACCACGTCCGAGATCCGCTGCGATGTGCTGCTCGGCGACTCGGTCGCCGTCGCCTCCCACCGCCAGGGCCGCACCTATCACCCGCCGGCCGACGAGTGCCCGCTGTGCCCGACGCGGGGCGAGCGCCTCAGCGAGATCCCGGACTCCTCGTACGACGTCGTCGTCTTCGAGAACCGCTTCCCCTCGCTGGCCGGCGACTCCGGGCGCTGTGAGGTCGTCTGCTTCACCTCCGACCACGACGCCTCCTTCGCCGACCTCACCGAGGAGCAGGCGCGCCTGGTGCTGGACGCGTGGACGGACCGGACGTCGGAGCTGTCGCATCTGCCCTCCGTCGAGCAGGTGTTCTGTTTCGAGAACCGCGGGGAAGAGATCGGCGTGACCCTGGGCCACCCGCACGGTCAGATCTACGCCTACCCCTTCACCACGCCTCGCACCGCGCTGATGCTCCGCTCGCTCGCCGCACACAAGGAGGCGACCGGTGGGGAGAACCTGTTCGACGCCGTTCTGGAGCGGGAACTCGCCGGGGAGCGGGTCGTCCTTGAGGGTGAACACTGGGCGGCCTTCGTGCCCTACGCGGCGCACTGGCCGTACGAGGTCCACCTGTATCCCAAGCGGCGCGTCCCCGATCTGCTCGGCCTGGACGAGGCCGCACGCACAGAATTCCCCCAGGTCCATCTGGAACTCTTGAGGCGCTTCGACCGGATCTTCGGCCACGGAGAGCCTCCGACGCCGTACATCGCGGCCTGGCACCAGGCCCCGTTCGGCGCGCTGGAGGATTTCGACGGTGTCACGCGGGACGACTTCGCGCTCCACCTCGAGCTTTTCACCATCCGCCGCACTTCCGGCAAGCTGAAGTTTCTCGCGGGTTCCGAGTCCGGCATGAACGTGTTCATCAACGACGTGCCGCCGGAACGCGCGGCCCAGCGACTGCGAGAGGTAGCGAGTTCATGAAGTACCTGGTGACGGGTGGCGCGGGATACGTCGGCAGTGTCGTGGCCCAGCACCTGCTGGAGGCCGGCCACGAGGTCACCGTCCTCGACAACCTTTCCACCGGCTTCCGCGAGGCCGTGCCCGCCGGGGCCGCGTTCGTCGAGGGCGACATCCGCGACGCCGCCAAGTGGCTCGACGCCTCCTACGGCGGCGTCCTGCACTTCGCCGCCTTCTCACAGGTCGGCGAGTCGGTGGCGAAGCCGGAGAAGTACTGGGACAACAACGTCGCCGGCAGCATGGCCCTGCTCGGCGCGATGCGCGAGGCGGGCGTCCGCAAGCTGGTCTTCTCCTCCACGGCGGCCACCTACGGCGAGCCGGAGCAGGTCCCGATCGTGGAGACCACCCCGACCAGGCCGACCAGCCCCTACGGCGCCACCAAGCTCGCGGTCGACCACATGATCACCAGCGAGGCGAACGCCCACGGCCTGGCCGCGGTGTCCCTGCGCTACTTCAACGTGGCCGGCGCCTACGGTGCCCACGGCGAGCGCCACGACCCCGAGTCGCACCTGATTCCGCTGGTTCTCCAGGTCGCCCAGGGCCGCCGCGAGGCGATCTCCGTCTACGGCGACGACTACCCGACCCCGGACGGCACCTGCGTGCGCGACTACATCCATGTCGCGGACCTGGCCGAGGCCCACCTGCTGGCCCTGACGGCCGCGCGGCCGGGGGAGCACCTGATCTGCAACCTCGGCAACGGCAGCGGTTTCTCCGTCCGCCAGGTCATCGAGACCGTCCGCACGGTCACCGGCCACCCGATCCCCGAGGTCGTCGCCCCGCGCCGCGGAGGCGACCCGGCGGTCCTGGTCGCCTCCGCGGACACGGCTCGCGAGGAACTGGGCTGGAACCCGTCCCGCGCGGACCTCGCGGGGATCGTCGCGGACGCGTGGGAGTTCGCGCAGAGCATCGCAAGGGGGCAGTAGTGGGGGCACAGCAGGTCGCGGAGCGCTTCACCGAGCTGTACGGGACGGAGCCCGAGGGCGTCTGGGCGGCGCCCGGCCGGGTCAACCTGATCGGCGAGCACACCGACTACAACGACGGCTTCGTGATGCCGTTCGCGCTGCCGCACCAGGCGACGGCGGCGGTCTCCCGCCGCGACGACGGCGTCCTGCGCCTGCACTCGGCGGACGTCGAGGGCGGCGTCGTGGAACTACGGCTGGACGCCCTCGCCCCGCTGAGCGACGACAACTGGACGGCGTACCCGGCGGGCGTGGTCTGGGCCCTGCGCGAGGCCGGGCACCCGGTCACCGGCGCGGACGTCCACCTCGCCTCCACGGTCCCGACCGGTGCCGGCCTGTCCTCCTCCGCCGCGCTGGAGGTCGTGATCGCGCTCGCCCTCGACGAGCTCTACGACCTCGGTCTGCAACGCCGGCAGCTGGCCCGCCTGTGCCAGCGCGCCGAGAACGTCTACGTCGGTGCGCCGACCGGCATCATGGACCAGACGGCCTCCGCCTGCTGCGAATCCGGGCACGCCCTCTTCCTCGACACCCGGGACCTGTCCCAGCGGCAGATCCCCTTCGACCTGGCGGCCGAGGGCCTGCGCCTGCTCGTCGTGGACACCCAGGTCAAGCACGCCCACAGCGGCGGCGAGTACGGCAAGCGCCGGGCCGGCTGCGAGAAGGGCGCGGCCCTGCTCGGCGTGGACGCCCTGCGCGACATCGCATTCGCCGACCTGGACGCGGCGCTCGCCCGCCTCGGCGACGAGGAGGAGGTCGTCCGCCTGGTCCGGCACGTGGTGACGGAGGACCACCGGGTCGAGCGCGTCGTCGACCTGCTCCGCTCCGGCGAGACCCGCGCCATCGGTCCCGTCCTCACCGAGGGCCACGCCTCCCTCCGCGACGACTTCCGCATCTCCTGCCCCGAGCTGGACCTGGTCGTCGACACCGCCCTGGCCCACGGCGCCCTCGGCGCCCGTATGACCGGCGGCGGCTTCGGCGGCTCGGCGATCGTCCTCGCGGAGGCCACCGACGTGGACACCCTCACCAAGGCGATCCAGGAAGCCTTCTCGGCCTCCGGCTTCACGGCGCCCCGGGTCTTCGAGGCGGTACCGGCGCCGGGGGCACGACGAGTGGGCTGACAATACCTGCCCCTGCGCACCGCCACCGGCCCCGTACACGATCAGCGTGTACGGGGCCGGTGCCGTCGTTCCAGGCCCCTGCCCCGGGTCGCCGAAGTACCCGGCCCCGTAGGGCGCTTGGCACCGGCCGGTAATGTTCATCGCCATGACCGCCGGAGTCCGGCGGTGCAGGAGACACGGGGGAGGCCATACATGGCGTGGGAGGAGTGGGAGCAGCTGAAGGCCCAGACGGCCGACCAGCATTCCACACGGATGCAGCTCAATCAGTACCCGGCCGACCAAGGAGGCGGCGGCACGCAGGGAGACCTCGTCGTAGGACACAAGGATCTCGAGACGGTCGGCAAGGCGGCCCATGACCTCTTCGACGACTTCACGACCTACAGCGGGCACGCGCGCGTGGCCTCCGAGGCTGCCGCGGGCGGCCTCAAAGGTGAGGGTTTCGCCCTGGGTGGCGCGCTGGAGCATGTGACGGAGCGCTGGAGCGAGCAGTGCAAGACGCTGCTGGACGCCTGCGCCCACATCTCCAACCACCTGCGGTACACGAAGAACCAGCACGACGCCGACGACTCCTACATCGCCGGCGCGGTCAGCAGCATCGCCACGCTCGACGAGGGCTTCGACGACCGGAAGGGCCACTGACCGCCGATGCATCTCGACACACTGCGCCACGGCAACTTCGCCAAGCTCGGTGACGCGGTCACCGACTGGGAGCAGATGACGAAGAAACTCGCCGAGCTGAAGGACGACGCCGAGGGCAAGCTCAAGGCGAAGGCGGACACTGCCAAGTGGAAGGGGGTCAACGCCACTGTCAGCCGCGAGTTCATCGCCCGGACCGCCGCCGAGTTCGGCGACGCGCACACCCAGGCCGACTCCATCACCAAGATCCTCAGCGACACGCGGGGCGAACTGATCAGCTACCGCACCCAGGTGAACGATGCGATCAAGCGGGCCAACGACCAGCATCTGACCGTGGTCGACAATCATGACGGCACGTTCTCCGTGATGGGCAACACCCGGCCCGACTGGTCTTCGGACCCCAGCGGAAAGACCGGCGCGACGGACCAGAAGGTCGTGGACGCCTTCGCCAAGGAGATCCAGGGCATCCTGACCAAGGCCACAGAGAGCGACAACACCGCCTCGGAGGCTCTGCGCCTCCTCGTCGACCAGGTCAAGTACGGCTTCTCCGACGCCTCCTACGCGAACCGCGACGAGGCGGCCGAAGCCGTCGCGGCTGCCGAGAAGCTGGCCAAGATGGCCAAGAAGCCGTCCGACATGTCCCTGGACGACATCAAGTCCTTCAACCGCACGATGGCGAAGTACCACGACGATCCGCTGTTCGCGGAGAAGTTCGCGGCAGGCCTCGGAGCCAAGGGGACGCTGCAGTTCTGGACCGAGATGTCCTTCACCCATGCAGGTGCCAGGGGCTCGGAACTCGACACGATGAAGGACCTGCAGTCCAACCTGAGCATGACGCTGGCCACGGCGTCCTTCTCGGACTCGGACGCGATGAAGGACTGGAAGAAGGACCTCCTCGCCGAGACCAACACCAACTTCCTCGCGGACAAGTCGCCCAGCCCGATCGGCGCCCTCGGCTCCCAGGTCATCAGCAGCCTCATGCGCCAGGGCCAGTACGACACCGAGTTCCTCGACGACTACCGCGAGAAGCTGTTCAAGCAGGACAGGGGAGCGGGGGAGTCGAACACCGACGACCTGTGGGTCAAGGGCTACAACGCGACGGACCTCGTCTTCGGCGACGGCAACGGCCGGGACCCGCTGGAGGGACTGTTCGACGGCCTCTCCCACAACCCGGAGGCGGCCGAGCACGCCTTCGAGTCCAAGTCGGACCTGGACCACATGCTCGGCACGACCAGGTACACGGAGCGGGGCGAGTCTCTGGGGCGGGCTCTGGAGAGCGCGGTCACCGGAGTCGCGGACGACGACACGACCTCCGCGGCCCCGCCGCACAGCGCGGCCCAGATCAAGATCATGGCCAACGTGATGCAGGCGGTGGCTGACCCCGACAGGGGCGCGGACCTGGTGACCAAGGGGCTGGGCGAGAGTTTCGGGGACATGGCCGCGGCCTATATGCCGGAGATCAGCCAGGCCCTGGCCGGTCCCAACTCGGAATCCGCTTTCCTGACGAACAGTGAAGTCCCCGATGCCTTCCGAGGAAAGCGCATCCCCGATGTCGTGCGATTCCTTTCCGCCACTTCCGCTGACCCGGCGGGCAGGGCGGGGATCATCTTCGGTGAGAGTATCTACACCGGAAGTCTTCTCGAGTCACACCTTTCCGACCCTTCTTTGTTCCATGGATCCCGTGACCACGTCCTTCAGAACATCGGCAGAAATTCGGGCGTCATCGAGGGTATTGTCGGTCATTCCGTCGCTGACGGCGAAGTGAAGGCCGCCGTAGACGGAGAGACGGACTACAACAGCGCCCTGAAGGACAAGGGGGACGCAGCGAAGAGCTGGGTCTCGATCGCGTTCAGTGGCCTTGAGCTCCCCGCGGAATACGGTGGGAAAATCATGGGATCCGTAGTCGGGGGAACAGCTGGAGTCGTCGCCAATGGGGCTGTCGACCGGCTGATCGAGGCACAGCAGATGCACGGCGCCAAGGACAATGGGCTGTACACAAGTGCCAAGGACCTGTACGCGATGCGAGATTCCGTCAGTCAGCAGACACAGTGGTCGACTGAGGACGCGCTCGCTCGACATCATGTGGACCTGCCCAAGGACGATGCCAACGATCTGATCCGCACTTCCGTCAACGAAGGCTGGGACGAGAGTAGTCACTACTTGAGTAATACGAAGGAGCGTCCCTAGTGGAAGAGCAGAAGAGTCGAACGCGACTTGCTTCCTGGCGGAACACGAGAGTAATCCTTGTATTCTTTGTGGCTCTCGGGCTCTTCTGTGGCGCTGGATGGCTGTTCTTGAACAAGGGCCTCTATCTACTCCCGGACAAGATGTGTGAAGGCACTCTGAAGCGGGACCTGGTAAAGGAAGTGCTGCCCAGGGCACAATCGGCCGAAAGCGGCTCCGACACTCAGGGCGGAGGGGACCACCTCAGTTTCTGGTGCCATGTCACCACCAGCGACGACGTTTCCCTCTCCGGGGAGGCGCGGGTGCAGTCCGCCTCCCGTAAAAACTGGCTCGAATTCTATCGAGGCTCCGGGCTCCGCCATCACATCGTCCGTGTATCCGTGGGTGACGTGGAAGCGCTGGCCCAGATCGATAGCGAGGCGGACACGTCATCGGTCTACGTGCCCTGTACGCCGCGCGGCCTGACCAAGGACGACGCATCCCAGCCTTACGCCGTCATCGGTGAGACCCGGACATACGGCCGCGCCAAGGCCACCGGAGTGCCGCTGCGACAGGCCCTGACCGACTTCGCTTACCGGCTGGCTGAGCACGCCTACAAGCTGGCCGAGTGCAAGGAGTCCCGCGACTTTCCCGAGGAACTGCCCCGCTACAAGGACAGCTGATGAGGGACGAGGAGATCGTCGCGCACTTCGACGGCCGTGGCCGGGCGCACCTGCGGTTCGGCCACGTCGACGTCGAGAAGGCTCGCCGCATGGTGAAGACTGCTCACGCGCTCGGCTACCGGCCGCTCTCCACCGGCACGCTCGGCCGCGGGGGCGTCCCTCGCTACTACGAACGTGACGACGCCCCGCACGCCCGCCGCCGGGCCGAGCAGACCATCGAGCGGCTGCGGGCGGGCGGCCCGGTGTTGCCTGCGGTGGAGCCGTCTCCGCCTCCACCGCCACCTTCGCCCCCGGCCCCGCCCCTCACGCCCCGGCCGCCAGCACCCCGCCCCCGCCGGTCGATGGAACCCCAGCTACCTGGAGACGATCGCCGGAGCTCGTCGCCAACGCCCTGGAGCACAGCGACAGCCGCACTGTCACGGTCACCTGCGCCCTCATGGCCGACGTGGTCACGATCAGCGTGACCGACGAGGGTAATGGCCGCGCATCGGTGACTCCCGCCACGCCGCCCACAAGGCCAGGGCCGGATCAGGAACAGGGCCGTGGCTTACTGATCACTCAGGCCTTGGCGAACCGCTGGGGGACGTGGCGGATCGGCAGCGGCCTGATGGTCTGGGCCGAGATCCTCATCGGGGCCGGCGCTCAGCCCATTCCCACCCCACAACCCGCACCGGCAGGTCGTCGCCGTCATACTGAGAGTCGGGAGGACCGATGACTCAGCAGATCCTGTACCGGCGGCTGCGGGAGCGCCGTAATCGCATCACTCCGCCGCCGGGCTTCGCCTGGCCCGAGATCAGCGACGGACAGCTTGTGATGATGATGAGCCCGCGGCCTCGCCACCAGTTCACGGCGAAGCTGGTCTCCCGGCAGCTCGACGCGCAGGTTCCGCATGGCTACTTCGCGTTCGAGGCGACCGACACGGACGACGAGTCCCTTGGCAAGCTGCGGATCCCGGACATTCTCGTGTGCTCGGGCGAGGCCATGCAGACCGATGACCCGCTCGACCCGCACGAGATCGTCCTTGCGATCGAGATCGTCTCGCCGTCCAACCCCGAGAACGACTACGAGCACAAGACCCGTGACTATCCGGCCATGGGCATCGCCCACTACTTGATCCTGGACCCCCGCGACGGGACGTGGACCTACCAGTGGGGAATCGGCCGGACCGAGGGCCGACCCTGCTACGAGAACCGGTTGCACCTCCCGTACGGCAAGCCTGTCACCGTCGCCACCGACCTGGGCACCTGGACGATCGACACCACCGGTCTGCCCCGGTACAGTGCGAAAGAGCTGGGACTCCCTCCGGAGTGAGTGAAGGGGCGCCGGCGCTTCAGCCCAGCCGCTTGGTCAGGGTGTACTCCGTGATTCCGGGCGGGTAGTCGGGGATGACGCACACCACCTCGTAGCCCTGCTTCCGGTAGAAGCGCGGTGCCTGGAAGTCCCAGGTCTCCAGGCGGGCGGACGTGCAGCCGCGGTCGGTGCGGGCGATGCGCTCGGCCGTGTCGAGGAGGTGCGAGCCGAGGCCCGCGCCGCGGTGGCGGGAGTCGACCCACAGGTAGGTGACGTGCAGCCAGGTCGTCCAGGTGTGGCCGACCAGTCCGCCGGCCAGGTTGTCCGAGGAGTCCAGGGCCCAGACGTGCAGGGGGACTTCGCGTTCGCCGGGCGTGCCGCGCAGCGCGGCCAGGACGGGGGACGCCGCCGTGTTGGTGTCCCGCAGCCGGGAGCGGAGCAGATCACGTCGGACTTTGTCGACTTCCGCCTCAATACGAAACATGCGGCACACCATAAACGTGCCGGACGGCCAGTTCTGTAAATCGGCTTCCCCTCCCTGCTCCCATCCGTACTCTGATGAGCAGTGCCGGTGGGGGCCGGTGCTGATCAGGGGGCGAGACAGGCGGGTACGACGCCTGCGGTGGGGGTAGCAGTTTCCGCAACGGCGGCGGCCATGCGGTCGGCGTTCCCTCCGTAGGTGTCGTGTCCGCGCGGGTCGTCGTTCTCCGGACCTTGGGTATCCCCTGCTCCGCGCGGAGCCTGGGGAAGGGGGTTTCGTGGTTCGCATCCGAGTCCTGGTCGTCGACGACCACCGCATCTTCGCCGAGTCACTGGCCGCGGCGCTTGCCGCCGAGCCCGACGTCGACGTCTCCGCCGCCGGCAGCGGCCCCGCCGCGCTGCGCTGCCTGGAGCGCGCGGTCACCGAGGGCCGCCGCTACGACGTCCTGCTCGTCGACGCCGACCTGGGCGGCAACCTGCCCGGTGCCCGGCGGGCCGTGCCCGTCCAGGAGGGCAACGAGGAGGGCCTGGTCGACGGCATCTCGCTGGTCACGGGCGTCCGCTCGGCGCAGCCCGCGGTGCGGACCGTGGTCCTCGCCGAGAAGGACGACCCCCGGCGCGCGGCCCTCGCCCTGCAGGCAGGCGCCTCCGGCTGGGTCGCCAAGGACTGCTCGCTCTCCCGGCTGCTGACGGTGATCCGGGGTGTGCTGCGCGACGAGACCCATCTGCCGCCGGCCCTGCTCACCGGAGTCCTCAAGGAGCTGACGGCCGCGCGCAAGCACCGTACCGAGAGCGAGCGGCTGGTGGAGTCGCTGACCCCGCGCGAGCGGGAGGTGCTGCGCTGCATGGTCGCGGGCCTGGGCCGCAAGGCCGTCGCCGAACGGCTCTTCCTCTCCCCGCACACCGTGCGCACCCACATGCAGAACGTCCTCGGCAAGCTGGGCGTCCATTCGACGCTCGCCGCCGTGGCGCTCGCCCGGCGGGCGGGCGTGGGACCGGTGGACCTAGCCGGGGATGTTGTCGAACGGGGCGGTCAACTGGCGTAGCAGGCCGGCCAGTTCGGCCCGCTGGGCGCGGGACAGCTCGGCGAGGATCGCCCGCTCCTGGTCCAGCAGGCCCGCCAGCGCCTGGTCCGCGCGGTCCTGGCCCGTGGCGGTCAGCCGGACCAGCACGCCCCGCCGGTCGCTCGGGTCGGGCAGCCGCTCCACCAGGCCCTTCTTCGCAAGCCGGTCGATGCGGTTGGTCATCGTGCCCGAGGTGACCAGAGTCTGCGTCAGCAGCTGCCCGGGGGAGAGCTGGTACGGCGTTCCCGCGCGCCTGAGCGCGGTCAGTACGTCGAACTCCCAGGGCTCGAGCTGGTGCTCGGCAAAGGCGAGCCGCCGTGCGCGGTCCAGATGCCGGGCCAGTCTGCTGACGCGGCTGAGCACCTCGAGCGGCTCCACGTCGAGGTCCGGGCGCTCCCGGCGCCACGCTGCGACCAGCCGATCGACCTCGTCCTCCATGGAGATCAGTGTAGTGGTTGTGTCGACATGAAGTCTCTTGAGTTCAAGTTTCTTGACATCAAGATAAGTGGGCGGGACAGTGGGACGCATGACGACCCCCACCTGGGACCCCGCCCAGTACCTCCGCCACGCCGGCCACCGGGCCCGCCCCTTCCTCGACCTCCTCGCCCGGGTACCGGACCTGCCCGCCGGCCGGCCGCGCATCGCCGACCTCGGCTGCGGCCCGGGCAACGTCACCGCCCTGCTCGCCGAACGCTGGCCGACCGCCCACATCACCGGCTACGACAACTCGCCCGAGATGCTCGACAAGGCGCACGTCGACCACGAGGGAGCGACGGCAGGGGGCGGCCGGCTGGACTTCGCCCAGGCCGACGCCCGCGTCTGGACGCCCGAGGAGCCGTACGACCTGATCATCTCCAACGCCACCCTGCAGTGGGTGCCGGGCCACGCCGACCGCTTCGCGGACTGGACCGCCGCCCTGAAGCCCGGCGGCACCTTCGCCTTCCAGGTCCCGGACAACATCGACGCCCCGCTGCACGCCCTGATGCGCGAGCTGGCCGCCGGCCCCCGCTGGAAGTCCCGCCTCGCCGACGTCCTGCGCCACACGGACTCCGTGCACCGACCGGAGGTGTACCTGGACCGTCTCGCCCGCCTCGGCTGCGCGGCCGACGTGTGGCAGACGACGTACCTCCACGTCCTGACCGGCGAGGACCCGGTCCTCGACTGGGTGAAGGGCACGGGCCTGCGCCCCGCCCTGACCGCGCTGGCCGACGACCCCGAGGCCCGCGACGCGTTCGTCGGCGAGTACCGGGACCTGCTGCGGGAGGCCTACCCGAGCGCGCCGTACGGCACGGTGCTGCCGTTCCGCCGGCTGTTCGCGGTGGCGGCGAAGGGGGAGTGAGGATGCTCGTCGCGGTCGACCATGTGCAGCTCGCGGCACCGCCGGGGACGGAGGACGCCCTGCGGGCGTACTACGGGGACGTCCTCGGGATGACGGAGATCCCCAAGCCGCCCGCACCGGCGGCACGCGGCGGCTGCTGGTTCGCGGCGGGCACCGTCCAGCTCCACCTGGGCGTCGAGGCGGACTTCCGGCCCGCGCGCAAGGCCCACCCGGGGCTGCGGGTGGCCGGCATCGAGGCGTACGCGGCCCGGCTGGCGGCCCGCGGGGCGCCCGTCACCTGGGACGACGACCTGCCGGGCCACCGGCGCTTCTACTCCGAGGACCCGGTGGGGAACCGGCTGGAGTTCCTGGAGCCGGTGGAGCCGGCCGGGTGATCGGGCCCCGCTGCCCCGGTGGGCTCAGCTCTTGCGGTGCCCTATCAACCGGGGCTTCTGCTCGAGACCGTCCAGCCCGTGCCACGCCAGATTCACCAGATGCGCCGCGACCTCGGCCTTCTTCGGGCGGCGCACGTCCAGCCACCACTGGCCGGTCAGCGCGACCATGCCGACCAGCGCCTGGGCGTACAGGGGAGCCAGCTTCGGGTCGAAGCCCCGGCTCTTGAACTCCCGGCCCAGGATGTCCTCCACCTGGGTGGCGATGTCGGAGATGAGGGAGGCGAAGGAGCCGGTGGACTGGGGGATGGGGGAGTCACGGACCAGGATGCGGAAGCCGTCCGTGTACTCCTCGATGTAGTCCAGCAGCGCGAAGGCCGCCTGTTCGCACAGCTCGCGGGGGTGGCCGGCCGTCAGCGAGCTGGTCACCATGTCCAGCAGCCGCCGCATCTCGCGGTCGACCACCACCGCGTACAGGCCCTCCTTGCCGCCGAAGTGCTCGTACACCACCGGCTTGGACACCCCGGCCTTCGCCGCGATCTCCTCCACCGACGTGCCCTCGAAACCCTTCGTCGCGAAGAGTGTGCGACCGATCTCCAGCAGCTGCTGGCGGCGCTCCGCACCGGTCATACGGGTGCGGCGGGTCCGCCGCTGCTTGTCACTGCCGGGAGTGCTGCTGGAATCGGTCGCCACGGCGTCAATCATGCCGCCTCAGCGGTCTCCTTCCGGCGCCGGGAGCCGCCTTCCCCGGTGTCACGGCGCGAATCGATACGCGAGCGTGACGGCCAGCGCACGTCGTACGCCCAGCCGAGCAGCTCGAACCAGCGGATGAAACGCGCGGAGGAGTCGATCTGGCCGCGCATCACACCGTGCCGGGCCGAGGTCGGGTCGGCGTGGTGCAGGTTGTGCCAGGACTCCCCGCAGGACAGGACCGCCAGCCACCACACGTTGCCCGAGCGGTCCCGCGACTTGAACGGCCGCTTGCCCACCGCGTGACAGATCGAGTTGATCGACCACGTCACATGGTGCAACAGCGCCACCCGCACGAGTGATCCCCAGAAGAACGCGGTGCACGCGCCCCACCAGGACATCGTCACCAGACCGCCGACCAGCGGAGGCAGCGCGAGGGACACGGCCGTCCACAGGACGAACTGGCGGGAGACCGCCCGGATCGCCGGGTCCTTGATCAGGTCCGGGGCGTACTTGTCCTGCGGTGTCTGCTCCTCGTCGAACATCCAGCCGATGTGCGCCCACCACAGGCCCTTCATCAGCGCGGGGAGCGTCTCCCCGAACCGCCACGGCGAGTGCGGGTCACCCTCCGCGTCGGAGAACTTGTGGTGCTTGCGATGGTCGGCCACCCAGCGCACCAGCGGGCCCTCGACCGCCAGCGACCCCATGATCGCCAAAGCGATCCGCAACGGTCGTTTGGCCTTGAACGAACCATGGGTGAAGTACCGGTGGAAACCGATCGTGATGCCGTGGCACCCCAGGAAGTACATGAACACCAGCAGGCTCACGTCGAGCCAGCTCACCCCCCACCCCCAGGCCAGCGGCACGGCCGCCACGAGAGCCAGGAACGGCACGGTGATGAACAGGAGCAGCGTGATCTGCTCGATCGAACGCTTCTGCTCGCCACCCAGCGTGGCGGAGGGGATGGAAGTGTCGTTGGCCTTACGGGCTTCTTCGATCACATCGGAACTCGAGGTCATGCGCGTCCCCTGTGGGGTCGAGGGTAGAGGCAGGTGCCGGGCCGCCGGGACCGGACGGGACTCGGAGCGGTACTTTCCCTACGGTTCCGTAACCTACGGCGACGTAAGTATGGCAGCGCCTCGCTCGGCGACAAGAGCCCGAGAGTCTGCGCGTCCTCATCGACACCTATCCTTGGAGTCGGTCGGACAGCGCGGTCCGCTCTGAATCCTTCCCGGACGCTCCGGCCCGTATGCGGCACTCGCCGCGTGGTGGATGGATGCACCGGGTTCCCTCCCAGACGAGCTTCAACACTGCAAGGAGCCGCACCTGTGAGCAGTGCCGACGACCAGACCACCACGACCAGCAGCGAGTTGCGCGCCGACATCAGGCGACTGGGTGACCTCCTCGGCGAGACCCTCGTACGGCAGGAAGGCCCCGAACTCCTCGACCTGGTCGAGAAGGTCCGCCGCCTCACCCGCGAGGACGGCGAGGCCGCCGCCGAGCTGCTGCGGGGCACCGAGCTGGACACCGCGGCCAAGCTGGTCCGCGCCTTCTCCACCTACTTCCACCTGGCCAACGTCACCGAGCAGGTGCACCGGGGCCGCGAACTGCGCGCCAGGCGCGCCGCCGAGGGCGGCCTGCTCGCCCGCACCGCCGACCGCCTCAAGGACGCCGACCCCGAGCACCTGCGGCAGACCGTCGAGCACCTCAACGTTCGCCCGGTGTTCACGGCACACCCCACCGAGGCCGCGCGCCGGTCGGTCCTCAACAAGCTCCGGCGCATCGCCGCGCTCCTGGACACCCCCGTCCTCGACTCCGACCGCCGCCGCCACGACGTCCGCCTCGCCGAGAACATCGACCTGGTGTGGCAGACGGACGAGCTGCGCGTGGTGCGTCCCGAGCCCGCCGACGAGGCCCGCAACGCCATCTACTACCTCGACGAACTCCACGCCGACGCCGTCGGCGACGTCCTGGAGGACCTCACCGCCGAACTGGAACGCGTCGGCGTCAAGCTCCCCGACGACGCCCGCCCCCTCACCTTCGGCACCTGGATCGGCGGCGACCGCGACGGCAACCCCAACGTCACCCCCCAGGTCACCTGGGACGTCCTCATCCTCCAGCACGAGCACGGCATCAACGACGCCCTGGAGATGATCGACGAACTGCGCGGCCTGCTCTCCAACTCCATCCGCTACAGCGGCGCCACCGAGGAACTCCTCGAGTCCCTGGGGGCCGACCTGCAGCGGCTGCCCGAGATCAGCCCCCGCTACAAGCGCCTCAACGCCGAGGAGCCCTACCGGCTCAAGGCCACCTGCATCCGGCAGAAGCTGGAGAACACCAAGCAGCGCCTCGCCAAGGGCACCGCCCACGAGGAGGGCCGCGACTACCTCGGCACCAGCGAGCTGCTCGACGACCTGCGGATCGTCCAGACCTCCCTGCGCCGGCACCGCGGCGCCCTCTTCGCCGACGGCCGCCTCAACCGCACCATCCGCACCCTGGCCGCCTTCGGCCTCCAGCTCGCCACCATGGACGTCCGCGAACACGCCGACGCCCACCACCACGCCCTCGGCCAGCTCTTCGACCGCCTCGGCGAGGAGTCCTGGCGCTACGCCGACATGCCCCGCGAGTACCGCGCCAAGCTCCTCGCCAAGGAACTGCGCTCGCGCCGGCCGCTGGCCCCCACCCCGGCCCCCGTCGACGCGGCCGGCGCCAAGACCCTCGGCGTCTTCGAGACCGTCAAGCGCGCCCTGAAGGTCTTCGGACCCGAGGTCATCGAGTCCTACATCATCTCCATGTGCCAGGGCGCCGACGACGTCTTCGCCGCCGCCGTCCTCGCCCGCGAGGCCGGCCTCCTCGACCTGCACGCCGGCTGGGCGAAGATCGGCATCGTCCCGCTCCTGGAGACCACCGACGAGCTGCGCGCCGCCGACACCATCCTCGAGGACATGCTCTCCGACCCGTCCTACCGGCGCCTGGTCGCGCTGCGCGGCGACGTCCAGGAGGTCATGCTCGGCTACTCCGACTCCTCCAAGTTCGGCGGCATCACCACCAGCCAGTGGGAGATCCACCGCGCCCAGCGCCGCCTGCGCGACGTCGCCCACCGCTACGGCGTCCGCCTGCGCCTCTTCCACGGCCGCGGCGGCACCGTCGGCCGCGGCGGCGGCCCCTCCCACGACGCCATCCTCGCCCAGCCCTGGGGCACCCTGGAGGGCGAGATCAAGGTCACCGAGCAGGGCGAGGTCATCTCCGACAAGTACCTCATCCCCTCCCTCGCCCGGGAGAACCTCGAACTGACCGTCGCGGCCACCCTGCAGGCCTCCGCCCTGCACACCGCGCCCCGCCAGTCCGACGAGGCCCTCGCCCGCTGGGACGCCGCCATGGACGTCGTCTCCGACGCCGCCCACGCCGCCTACCGCAGGTTCGTCGAGGACCCCGACCTGCCGACCTACTTCCTCGCCTCCACGCCGGTCGACCAGCTCGCCGACCTGCACCTCGGCTCACGGCCCTCCCGCCGCCCCGGCTCGGGCGTCTCCCTCGACGGCCTGCGCGCCATCCCGTGGGTGTTCGGCTGGACCCAGTCCCGGCAGATCGTCCCCGGCTGGTTCGGCGTGGGCTCCGGCCTGAAGGCCCTGCGCGAGACGGGCCTCGACACCGTGCTCGGCGAGATGCACGAGCAGTGGCACTTCTTCCGCAACTTCATCTCCAACGTCGAGATGACCCTCGCGAAGACGGACCTGCGGATCGCCCAGCACTACGTCGACACCCTCGTCCCCGACGAACTCAAGCACGTCTTCGACACCATCAAGGCCGAACACGAGCTGACCGTCCGCGAGGTGCTGCGGGTGACCGGGGAGCAGGAACTGCTCGACGCCCAGCCCGCCCTGAGGCAGACCTTCACCATCCGCGACGCCTACCTGGACCCCATCTCCTACCTCCAGGTCACCCTGCTCAAGCGCCAGCGCGACGCGGCGGCCGCCGGCGACTCGCCCGACCCGCTGCTCTCTCGCGCCCTGCTCCTCACCGTCAACGGCGTGGCGGCGGGCCTGCGCAACACCGGCTGACGGTTCCGGCCGCACGGCCGCACAGCCGCACAAAGAGGGTGCCCCCGAGGTCCTTACGACCTCGGGGGCACCCTCTTTGCCTACGGCATCCTCAGCCCTGTCGGGCCCGGCGGCGCCTGGCCACCAGCCAGCCGCCCGCACCGACCAGCGCGGCGGCAGCGGCCGACAGCGGGCCCACCGGAACGCCGTTGCCGGTCTCGGCCAGATCGCCGCCGGCACCCTGCGCCGACGGAGCCGAGGACGGGGACGACCCGGAAGAGGGCGCCGCCGAGGAGGGGGCCGCGGAAGCCGGAGCCGCGGACGAGGGGGACGCGCCCGGAGCCGTACCCGAGGGCGAGGCGGACGCCGAGCCGGACGGCTTGCCGCCGCCGCCCCCGGAGCCCGAGCAGTCGGTCCAGAACACCTTGTGCTTGGCCGACCCCTTCTCACCCTCGAAGTTCCAGAACAGTTTGTAGTGGCCGTCCGGCAGTGACAGGTCCTCCGTACGGCCGTGACCGGCCGCGTCCAGGGTCAGGGCACCGGACTTCACGGTCTCGCCCTTCACGGCGGCCGTCGGCGCCCAGGCCTCGATGTGCCAGTCGACGCTCTGGACGCCGTCGAAACCGAAGGCGTCCAGGTAGAAGGTGCACACGTGCGGCTCGTTGCGGCGCAGCTCCTCGCCGGTCCGGGCGTCGTGGATCTTGACGGTGCCGTTGTCGCCGGGAGCTGTGGCGTGCGCGGCGGTGGGGACGGCGAGCAGAGCCGCCGAAGCGAGGGCGGTCAGCACGCCGACGCGAGTGAGGGTGGGCATAGGGCAGTCCATCTTCGAGATGCGAACAGGAAGACAACAGGAAGATGTGGAGGGGGCGGTTCAGCTTCCAGTTCCACCGGGCAGCCGGTCAATCACGAACAGGCAACACACAGGCCCCGCACAGACGTGAAGAACGCCCCAATCCCTCACAGCGCCACGAACGCCGCCGTCAGCAGCGCCGCCCCCGCCCCCGCCAGCAACCACGCCGGCCGCGTCAGCCGCATCCCGCCCGCGACCACCACAGAGGCCAGCAGCAACGCCCCGCCGAACGGTATCCAGGCGTACAGGATCCCCGCCGGCCCGGACCGCACCACCTCATCGGTCCCCGGCTTCACCACCACGTCGTAGGTCAGCCCCTTGCGCACCGCGACCGTCCGCGCGATCACCACCCGCGCACGGGCCCGCGCACCGTCCGACCCCGGCGTGAACGGACCACTGCACGAGTCCTCCGTACAGCCCGTCACCTTGATCGTGCCGCGCTCACGTCCCTTGGTCAGCATCACGTGCTGCGCGGTACCCCAGGAACCCCACACCCCGGCGAACAGGATCAGCGCGGCGACCGCACCCATCGCCGCGACCCGCCCGAACCGCAGCGCGGTCACGGAACCCTGGCGAGAGCTGGTGGCTGTGGCAGGCATGGCCGGGATCATTGGCCATACGACTACGATCGGTCAACTCGCCCGGGCGCCATGACAGGACAAGTCAGGAGTTGTACGCGCTCTGCGCCCGCTCCAGCCCCTCCGACACCAGACACTCCACCGCGTCCGCCGCCCGGTCCACGAAGTAGTCCAGCTCCTTGCGCTCCGCCGAACCGAAGTCCTTCAGCACGAAGTCCGCCACCTGCATACGACCCGGAGGACGCCCGATCCCGAACCGCACCCGGTGATAGTCCGCCCCCATCGCCTTCGTCATCGACTTCAGACCGTTGTGGCCGTTGTCGCCACCGCCCAGCTTCAGACGCAGCGTCCCGTAGTCGATGTCCAGCTCGTCATGGACCGCCACGATGTTCGCCAACGGCACCTTGTAGAAGTCCCGCAACGCGTTCACCGGACCTCCCGACAGGTTCATGAACGACATCGGCTTCGCCAGGATCACCCGCCGGTTCGCCGGCCCCACCGGACCGATCCGCCCCTCCAGCACCTGCGCCTGCGCCTTGCCCGCCCGCTTGAACTTCCCCCCGATCCGGTCCGCGAGCAGATCCACCACCATGAAACCGACGTTGTGCCGGTTCATGGCGTACTCCGGCCCGGGATTACCGAGCCCGACGACGAGCCAGGGGGCGTTGGCAGGGGTGGTCACGTCCATGTCTCCTTATGCAACAGCCGCTGCTCCCCCAAGGGAAGCAGCGGCTGTATACCACTGTGGGCAGTCGTTCCGCCACGGCGGAACGGGTGGGCACAGCCTGCGGCACCGGGACCCCGAAAAAGGCTCCCGGCCCCGCCACGGCCAGAAGCGCCGATGGGCCGGCTCAGGCCTCGGCGACTTCCTCGCCCTCGGTCTCCTCGCCCTCCACGGCCTCCTCGATCTGCGCCTGCAGGACCTGCAGGACGACCGCGTCCTCCTCGACGGCCAGCGTGACGCCGGACGGCAGGGTGATGTCCTTGGCGTGGATGGAGGCACCGGCCTCCAGGCCCTCCACGGACACCGTGACGGCCTCGGGGATGTGCGTGGCCTCGGCCTCGACCGGCAGCGCGTTCAGCACGTGCTCGAGCAGGTTGCCACCCGGGGCCAGCTCGCCCTCGGCGTGCACGGGAATCTCGACCGTGACCTTCTCGCCGCGCTTGACCAGCAGCAGGTCGACGTGCTCCAGGAAGCCCTTGATCGGGTCACGCTGCACGGACTTCGGGATCGCCAGCTCGTTGGACTTGCCGTCGATGTCCAGGGAGATCAGGACGTTCGGCGTACGCAGCGCCAGCAGCAGCTCGTGGCCCGGCAGGGTCAGGTGCAGCGGGTCGGAACCGTGGCCGTACAGGACACCCGGAACCTTGCTGTCACGGCGGATGCGACGGGCCGCACCCTTGCCGAACTCGGTGCGGGTCTCGGCGGTGAGCTTCACCTCGGACATATCGATCACTCCTCGTAGGAACTCGGAACGGACGTGGTCACCCGGCCACGAACGGCCTGCTACGAAGAGCGCGTCGATAACGGACCGCCGTGCCCCCGTCAGAAACGGAGTACGGCCTCCCTCGCCGAGCAACTGCAGCAGTCTACTCGGCAGGGGAGGCCGCATCCAAAAGGATCTTCAGCTAGCCCACGACAGGGGCCCGCAGAAACCTCACTGCTCGTCGAAGAGGCTGGTCACCGACCCGTCCTCGAACACCTCACGCACCGCACTCGCGATCGTCGGAGCGATCGACAGCACCTTGATCTTGTCCAGATCCACCGCCAGCTCACCCGGCGTCGGCAGCGTGTTCGTGAACACGAACTCACTCACCCGCGAGTTCTTCAACCGGTCCGCCGCCGGACCCGACAGCACACCGTGCGTCGCCGTCACGATGACATCCTCCGCACCGTGCGCGAACAGCGCGTCCGCGGCCGCACAGATCGTGCCACCCGTGTCGATCATGTCGTCCACCAGGACACACACCCGACCCTTGACCTCACCCACGACCTCGTGGACGGTCACCTGGTTCGCCACGTCCTTGTCCCGACGCTTGTGCACGATCGCCAGCGGCGCACCGAGCCGGTCACACCACCGGTCCGCCACCCGCACACGACCCGCGTCCGGCGACACGACCGTCAGCTTGTCCCGGTCCACCTTGTCACCCACGTAGTCCGCCAGCAGCGGCAGCGCGAACAAGTGGTCCACCGGCCCGTCGAAGAACCCCTGGATCTGGTCCGTGTGCAGATCCATGGTCAGAATCCGGTCCGCACCCGCGGTCTTCATCAGATCCGCGATCAGACGCGCCGAAATCGGTTCACGACCCCGGTGCTTCTTGTCCTGCCGCGCGTAACCGTAGAACGGCACGATGACCGTGATGGAACGGGCCGACGCACGCTTCAGCGCGTCGATCATGATCAGCTGCTCCATGATCCACTTGTTGATCGGAGCCGTGTGGCTCTGGATCAGGAAGCAGTCCGCACCACGAGCCGACTCCTGGTAGCGGACATAGATCTCGCCATTGGCGAAGTCGAAGGCCTTCGTCGGGACAACCCCGACACCCAGCTGCTGGGCGACCTCCTCGGCAAGCTCGGGGTGGGCGCGGCCGGAGAAGAACATCAACTTCTTCTCGCCGGTCGTCTTGATCCCGGTCACAGCACTGTCTCCTCAGAGGTGTCTCAGCCAGCCGGCTGCTCGGCGACCTCTCGGCTGGGCATGAGAGGCCGAATCAGCTGGTCGGGGTGCGGGGTGCACTCGTGCGGATGCGCACTTATCACGGTACGCCGTGTTCGGCGCACCCGTTTCCGGTCAGCCCTCGCGCTCGCCCTGCCGCGACGCCGCCTCGGCCGCCTTCGCGGCCGCACTCCCAGGACGCTTACGAGCCACCCAACCCTCGATATTCCGCTGCTGACCGCGGGCCACGGCCAGCGAACCGGGCGGCACATCCTTCGTGATCACAGACCCGGCAGCGGTGTAAGCACCGTCCCCGACCGTGACAGGAGCCACAAACATGTTGTCCGAACCCGTCTTGCAATGCGACCCGACCGTCGTGTGGTGCTTGCTCTCACCGTCGTAGTTCACGAACACACTCGCCGCCCCGATGTTCGTGAAATCACCGATCGTCGCATCACCCACGTACGACAGATGCGGAACCTTCGTCCCCTCACCGATCGAGGAGTTCTTCGTCTCCACATACGTCCCGATCTTGGCCTTCACCCCCAGACGCGTCCCCGGCCGCAGATACGCGTACGGCCCCACCGACGCCTGCGCACCGATCCGCGCACCGTCCGACACCGTGTTGTCCACCCGCGCCCCCGCACCCACCCGGGTGTCGTTCAGCCGGCTGTTCGGACCCACCTCGGCACCCGCACCGATGTGCGTCGAACCGGTCAGCAACGTGTTCGGCAGCACCACCGAATCCTGCTCGAACGTCACGGTCACATCGACCCAGGTACTCCCCGGATCCACCACCGTCACCCCGTCCAGCATCGCCCGGGTCAGCAGACGGTCGTTGAGGATCCGACGGGCCTCCGCCAGCTGCACCCGGTTGTTGATCCCCGCGATCTCCCGGTGATCGCCGGCCACCGAAGCACCGACCCGATGCCCGGCCTCCCGCAGAATCCCCAGCACATCGGTCAGGTACTCCTCACCCTGACTGTTGTCCCTCCGCACCTTCTTCAGCGCGTCCGCCAGCAACGACCCGTCGAACGCGAACACCCCGCTGTTGATCTCCCGGATCGACCGCTGGGTATCCGTCGCGTCCTTGTGCTCCACGATCGCCGTCACGGCACCGGACGCGTCGTCACGGACGATACGGCCGTAACCGGTCGCATCCGGAACCTCCGCGGTCAGGACCGTCACCGCGTTGCCGTCCGCGTGGTGCGTCGCCGCGAGCTGCTTCAGAGTGTCGGCGGTCAGCAGCGGGGTGTCCCCGCAGACGACCACGACAGTCCCGTCCACGGACCCGCCCAGCTCCTCCAGCCCCATCCGTACGGCGTGCCCCGTGCCGTTCTGCTGCGCCTGCACGGCCGTCCGCACACCGGGGTCGATCTCGGTCAGGTGCTCGGTGACCTGCTCACGGGCGTGGCCCACGACGACGACCAGGTTCGCGGGGTCCAACTCACGGGCCGCGGCCAGCACATGACCGACCAGGGAACGGCCGCAGATCTGGTGCAGGACCTTCGGCGTGGCCGACTTCATACGGGTGCCCTCACCCGCTGCGAGAACGACGACGGCTGCCGGGCGAATGGCGCTCACGGGGTTGCCCTTCGGCTCTGGATGGGTGGGGGTGACAGCCGCAGGATACCGGGGGGAGATCTGGGGGAAATGAGTGCGGGCCCTGACGGTGGTGTTACCGGTCAGGACCCGAACGTAGGTTTTGTGTGCTGTGGCTCCCGGAGAAGGATTCGAACCCTCATTCAACGGACCAAAACCGTTTGTCCTACCTTTAGACGATCCGGGATAGTTTGCACGCTATGTCCGATTCGATTGATCGGCTTCGCATGCGGCCTCCACTATGCCGCACCAAGAGCCTTCGATGCGACGGTACAAGTCGGCTCCTTTAAGGACTTTAACCGTGAGGCAACCCCGGTAGTCATCGCCGGTGTTCTTGCGGACCGTCTTGGGATTGTGCTTCTTGAGGTTCGTCTTGCAGAAGGAGGAGCGGTCCGCGCCGACGAGTCCGGCCCAGTACTCTTCCGCGCCTTGCACGTCTGCGGTTTCGTGGATCATCACGGTGTATCGGAGACGCTCGCGCTCCACCCCCAGGAGGTCGAGCCAGGCGAGGAAGACCTTGATCATGCCGGGGTCGCTGTTGACGAAGGTGACGTTTTCACGACGGGCGTAAGGCTTGTCCTTCCCACCCTCGGCCCAGTAGAGCCCCACGCCGACGAGGAAGAGCTCGCGGGCTGACAGGCCGCCCACGGCCTGCTTGGCTTCGTCCTTGGTTCGTCGGCGTTCTCCGTCCCGGATGCGCAGCTTCTCCTCCCAGCCCTTCTTGGCGATGGCTGCCGCCTCCTCCGGAGTGCGCTTGCGCTCCGGCTTCGGCAGATCCCGCACCCATAGCGAGATCGAACTCTTCGAGCACCCCAGCGCCACCTGAATCTGGTCGTACGTCCAGCCCTGGAGCCGTAGCTCGCGCGCCTTCTCCCTCACGTCGTCTTTCGCGTTGGGCCGCTTCGTCCACTCCGGCGGCGGTTCCCCCTCCAGGAGCCGGTTGAGGATGTCGTTGTTGTCGACGTGAAGCCGGTCACGGATCTGCCGTCGGCTCAGCCCCTCGCGGCGCAGTGCGACCGCTCGCTCTCGCAACCCCTCGAAGTCCTCGTACTTGCCGCTCTTGCCCGCTGAATGTGCCATGTGCATACCGTCCGGGCGGAATGTGCGCCTCCGGGCTCGAACGGGTGTGGTTCAGCAGTTCGAGGGATACCGGCGGGTTTCGAGGTCATTCGATTACGGAGTGTGGTGTGTGGCGGTAGGCGAAAGTCACCGGAAAAGCCGCCCCCGCCGCCCGTAGGCTGGACGCATGACCACGACGGGGGAAGAGCACGCCAGGGCCCTGACCGGCCCGTGGTGGTGGGCCAGGTGGCGCAGTGCGGTGTTGGACGGGAGTCTCGCGCTGGTGTCCGCCGTGGAGTGCGCCGCGGAGGGGATTCCGTTCGCCCGGGACGCGGGGCTCCCGGTGTCGGTGGGGATCGTGTTCGGGCTGATCGCCGGTTCGGTCCTGCTGGTGCGTCGTAAGTGGCCGATCGCCGTCGTGCTGGTAGCGATCGCGATCACGCCGGCCCAGATGGGTTTCCTGATGGGGATCGTCGGCCTGTACACGCTGGCTGCGTGCGAGCTGCCGCGGCGGATCATCGTGGCGTTGGCGGGGATGAGTCTGCTGGGCACGATGATCGTGACGTTCGTGCGGGTGCGGCAGGACATGGCGCGGGGTGATCTGACCCTCGGTGACTGGTTTGTGCCGTTCGCGTCCATCGCGACGTCGCTGGGGCTGACGGCTCCGCCGGTGTTGCTGGGGTTGTACGTGGGGGCGCGGCGCCGGCTGATGGAGAGTCTGCGGGAGCGGGCGGACAGTCTGGAGCGGGAGCTTCAGTTGCTTGCGGAGCGGGCGGAGGAGCGGGCGGAGTGGGCGCGCAACGAGGAGCGGACGCGGATCGCCCGGGAGATGCATGACGTCGTCGCGCATCGGGTGAGTCTGATGGTGGTGCATGCCGCCGCGCTGCAGGCGGTGGCGCGGAAGGATCCCGAGAAGGCGGTGCGGAATGCCGCGTTGGTGGGGGACATGGGGCGGCAGGCGCTGACGGAGTTGCGGGAGATGCTCGGGGTGCTGCGGTCGGGGGAGGCCGCGGGGCGGCGTGCGGCGGTGGTGCCGTTGGCGGCGGTGGCCGCGGCGGAGGCCGTGTCGAGGGTGGTGGACGAGGCGGAGGGTCCGTGTCTGTCCGAGTTGGACGAGTTGGTCGGGCAGTCGGCCGCTGCGGGCATGGTGGTGAATCTGTCCGTGGAGGGTGAGGTGCGGTCGTATGCGGCGGAGGTGGAGCAGACGGCGTTCCGGGTGGTGCAGGAGGCGTTGACGAACGTCCACAAGCATGCGGCGGGTGCGAAGACGCATGTGCGGCTGGCGCATCGGGGTGTGGAGATCGCGATGCAGGTGGAGAACGAGCCGCCGCCGGAGCCGGGGTCGGCGTCGGCGGCGCGGTTGCCGTCGGGTGGCAACGGCCTGGTGGGGATGCGGGAGCGGGTCGTGGCGCTGGGTGGGGTGTTCGTGTCGGGGCCGACGGATGCGGGGGGTTTCCGGGTGTCGGCGGTGATTCCGGCGGTGTGATCGCGGGGCCGGTCGGTGGTGGGGCGCAGTCGCTTTGTGTTCCGGCTGTCCTGGGTCTCCGGCGTCGGCCGGCTGCCGGTCGTGCCGGCGCCGCGGCTGCCGTCTGCCGTGCGGGCTGTGCGGCTGCTGTGGGTCGAACCGGCTGCTCAGCCGGCTTTCAGGCGTGCGGGTTCCGTGCCGGCGATGAGGGTGGAGAGGGCGTGGTCGATGTCGGGGCCGACGTACCAGTCGCCGGTGTGGTCGAGGGCGTAGACGCGGCCGTCGGTGTCGATGGCGAGGAGGGCGGCGGTGTCGGTTTCCTCGCCGAGGGGGCTGACCTCGGTGCCGAGGGCGCGGCCGAGGTCGCCGAGGGTGCGGGCGAGGTGGAGGCCGTGCAGGGGGTCGAGGTGGAGGGTGGCGGGGGCGACCTGGCGGCCGGGGCCGGTGGGGGTGATGCGGAGTCCGCCGAATTCGGCCCAGGCTTCGACCGCGGCGGGGAAGACGGTGTGCCGGTGCCCGGCGGGTGAGGTGTGGTCGCGCAGGGTGTCGGCCCAGATTTCCGCCTGCTTTATGTCCCAGCGTCCGGGTTGCCAGCCTGCGGTGCGCAGGGCGGCGTCGACGGGTACGGGGAAGCGGGTGGTGGAGGTGCGGTCGGGGTGCATCGGCCCTTCGATCGTCGTGTGTGCGGGGTGGTTCCGGGGACGCCGGGTTTCAGTCGTCGGTTGCGGTGGGGTCGACGATGCGGACGCCGAAGTGGGCGCTGAGGGCGGTGCAGGCGCGGCAGGGTGTGGCGAAGCTGCCGTGGAGGGGGTCGCCGTCCTCGCGTATGCGGCGGGCGGTGAGTTTTGCCAGTTTGAGGGTCTTGCGGGCTTCGCCGTTGGTCATGGGTTTGCGGGCGGCGCGTTTGCTGCGGGCGGCGTCTGCGGCGGCGATGTGCCGGGAGATGAGGATGGTTTCGGCGCAGCGGCCGGTGAAGCGGTCGCGTTGGGCGCTGGTGAGGGTGTCGAGGAAGTCCTGGACGAGGGGGTGGAGGGCTGGGGGCTGGTCGCCGCGGGCGGCGGTGCCGGTGAGGGTGGCGCCGCGGACGGAGAGGGCGGCGGCGACGGTGGGCAGGATGCCGTCGCGGCGGTGCAGGAGGGTGGGGACGGGGGGTGTGTCGGTGCCGCTCCAGCCGATGCGAGGGTCGCCGGCCCGCACGTCGCCACCTCCGGTCTGCAAGGCGTTCATGATCGTCATTCCCCTCCCGGGCATCCCCCCGAAGGACACAGAGTGCCAAATGCCGTGGCGGGTGCGGAAGCTGGGGCGGCGCGACACGCCCGTGTTCGGGTGGGCTGTCACGATGGGGTGACGGCTGGTCACGGAAGGGGAGGCGGGAAGTGGAGGGGTGGGGTGGAGGGCCGGTGACCCGTGTCCGTGTACCGCATAGGCTGTCGGCATCCGCGATCGACACCGCCGTTCAGGCCAGAGAGAACGCCGCAGGGGGCAACCGCCATGACGACAGGTCGGCTCGGGCAGCAAGCCGCGCCGCCGAACGCGGCCTATGCCGGGCAGGTCGTGCACTTCCCGGATCCGGTTCGGGCGGCGCGTCACCCGAGAGGGGTACGCATCGATGAGCGCGGTTACCCGGATTTCTCGCCGTATGCGCGCGCGGCGGCGGAGATCGCCGATCCGCCGGAAGGTTTCGGTGTCGACGAGCTGCGGCTGACCGACTATGTGTCGGCGAATGCCGCGCTGGCGGCGTCGGGGCACGAGTTGTGGGACACGGTGCCGGATGTGGCGACGCCGCACGGCTGGACGTGGCATCACGTGGTGGGTTCGCGGCGGCTGGAGTTGGTTCCGGTCGAGGTGAAGGCGTTGCTGCGGCACCACGGTGGGGTGGCGACGGCCCGGGTGGAGCAGGGCAAGCGGGGGACGCGGCCGTTGCAGGAGACGCGGCCGGCGCACTTCGGGCTGCCGAAGTCGGGTGTGGCGGTGACGGAGTCGCAGGTGCAGGGTGTCGAGGAGGATCTGGGCTACCGGTTGCCCGGTGCCTATCGTTCGTTCCTGAAGGCGGCGGGTGGGTGTGCGCCGGTGGGCGCTGCTCTGGACGCCGAGTTGGGGCTGCTGCTGGACCAGCCGTTCTTCACGGTGCGGGACGAGGCGGCGGTGAATGACCTGGTGTACGTCAACAAGTGTCTGCGTGACCACCTGACGAAGGACTACCTGGGCGTCGGTTTCGTGCAGGGCGGGTTGCTCGCGGTGAAGGTGAAGGGCGAGCGGATCGGTTCGGTGTGGTTCTGCGCGTACGACGATGTGCGGGACGTGGATCCGTCGTGGTCGCCGGCCGAGCGGGTGGAGCGGTTGTTGCTGCCGTGCGGTGAGGATTTCGATGTCTTCCTGTCGCGGCTCGCGGGTAATCCGCCGGAGTTGGAGACGGTGGCGAACCTGATGGTGGACGGCGGTTTCGCGCGTGCCGTTGCGGTGTCTTCCGGCTCGGTGGGGGAGTGAGTTCCAGGCGATGGTGACGTTCGCGCAGGCGCAGGAGCGCGCCGAGGAGTGGATCAACGGGGATGTCCCGGCGTACCAGCATCGTGAGGTGCGGGTGCGGGAGTTCGAGCTGGGTTTCGTGGTGTGGGGCGAGGACCGTGCGGAGGGCCCGCGTTCGGACGCGGGTGGGCAGCGGCTCGTCATCGCCCGGGACAGCGGTGAGGCGACGTTGTGGCCGGCGTTGCCGGTGGGTGAGGTGATCCGCCGGTACGAGGAGGAGTACGGCCGTGGTGACGACGTTCAGGACGCGGTGCCGGCGCCGGCTGCGCGGGTGGATCTGAATCAGACGTCGTTCCTGCTGTCTCCGCCGGAGTGGTTGCAGGAGGCGGCGGACAAGCTGGGGATCCCGGATCGGCGCGCGGGTGAGGGGTCGGGCGCTGCGGCGTCGGCTTCGCCCTCGGCCGTGGCGGATTCCGGTGCTGGTGCTGGTGCTGGTGTTGTGTCCGGTCGGGTCGGTGGGGGTTCCGCCGGGGGCGGGGCGCTCGCCGAGACGCAGGCCGGGGTGCCGGTGGGTGCGGATGCCGCGGCTTCGGCCGGAGCCGGCGGTGCGGGTGCGCCCGGTGGACCGGGGAGCGGTGCGTCGTGGCCGGGTGCCGGTGCGCCGCAGGTGCCTGTGGGTGCCACGCCGTGGGCCGGTACGGACACCAACGCGGATGCCGGTGAGGACCGTTCGGTGCCGTTGCCCGCGACGGTGTTCGCGCCGCCGTTGAGCGACCCGGACGGCGAGGCCCCGCGGCCGCCGGCGGCCGCGCCGGACGCGAAGACGGCGTTGATCTCGGGGGGCAGCCAGCTGCCGCCCACGGCGGTCGCGCCGGCGCTGGACTCGTCGAACGTGCCGGGGGCGCAGAGCTTCCCGCCGGGGGTGCCGGGTGCCCCGCAGGGGAGTACGCCTCCGCCGCCTGCGGGTGCGACGCCGTACGGCTATCCGCAGGCTGCGCCGGCGCCGGGTGCGCCGGCGCCGGGTGCGCCCGCCTACGTTCCGGCGCCCGGTACTGCGCCGGCGCCTCCTGGTGTGCCTGGCGCACCGGGTGCTCCGCAGGGGAGTACGCCTCCGCCGCCTGCGGGTGCGACGCCGTACGGCTATCCGCAGGGCCCGGGAGCGCCGGGTGTCCCCGGTTACGGCTATCCGCAGGCGCCGGGCGCCGGTCCGGACGTGCCGCAGCCTCCGGTCGGTCCGAACGCGCCTCACCCGCCGGCCGGGCCGGCCGCGCCGGGGCGGCCGCTCGCGCCGAACGCCGGGGACATCGCGGACGCCGCGACCAGCAAGGCAGCGCCGCCGCCGCGCAAGCCGCGCGCCGGGCTGGGCACGCCTCCGCCTCCGCCGGGCGCCCCGGGTGCGCCGGGTGCGCGCCCGGGGAGCACGCCGCCGCCGGCGCCCGGCGCGCCGGGTGGGCCCGCGGGTGGCTACGTACCGACGCAGCTCGTGTCGGCGCTCGGACCCGAGGGGCCTGAGGGCCCGGGTGTCCCGGGCGTTCCCGGTGGTCCCGGGGGCGCCGACGCGGCGCGGGGGCAGGGTGCGCCGAATGCGCCGGGTGCTCCCAACGCGCCTGGCGTACCTGGTGCTCCCGGTGGCACGCCCCCTGGGGGCGTGCACCATGCGGCCACGGTGCTGGCCGACCCGAGCCAGATGGGAGCCGCGCCGCAGCCGCCGGGCGCTCCGGGCGCCCCGGGCATGCCGAACCCGCCCGGCGCTCCCGCGGCTCCTGGCGCCCCCGGCATGCCTCCGGCCCCCGGCGCGCCTCACCTCGCGGGCTTCCCGGGCGCGCCTCAGCCTCCTGGCGCGCCCGGTGTCCCTGGCGCCCCCGCCGCGCCTCAGCCTCCCGGCGCGCCCGGCGTTCCCGGAGGCCCGGGCGGTGCCGTGCATCACGCGGAGACCGTGCTGGCCGCTCCTCCCGTGGGCGGCCCGGGCGCGCCCCCGCCGCCGCCCGCTCCGGGCGCACTCGGCGCCCCCGGCATGCCGCCCGGCGCTCCCGGTGTCCCGGGTGCCCCGCAGCCGATGCCGCCGGGCGCGATGCCGCCGCCGGGCGGTCCGCTGCCGGGGCAGCCTCAGGGGTACGGCTATCCGCAGCCGGGGCAGCCGACGGTGGGCCCGGGGTATCAGGCCGTGCTGCGCTACCGCGCGCAGGACGGTTCGGAGCAGCAGCTGATCCGGCGTTCGGCGCCGGGTACGCCGCACCCGGAGTGGCAGATCTTCCACGAGCTGCGCGCGATGAACGTGCCGCCGGACCAGGTGCTGGAGCTGCACACGGAGCTGGAGTCGTGTGAGCTGCCGGGTGCCTACTGCGCGCGGATGATCCGGGAGCAGTGGCCGCAGGCGCGGATCGCGAGCATCGCGCCGTACGGCACGGATCACGCGAGCCGGCAGCAGGGCATGCAGCAGTTGCTGGCGCACCAGGGCGAGTTGCACCAGGTGGCGGACGGTCCCGCGCGGCCGGCGCCGGTGCGGGCCCCGCTGGTGCCGGTGCAGGCCGTGCCGCCGATCCCGCCGGAGGGCATCGCGCAGGAGCTGGCGGCGGCGTTCGGGCCGGGGATCTTCCGGTTCGAACAGCAGGCGGTGTCGCGTCAGGGTGTGCCGCCGGTCGTGGCGCACACGCTGGTGGTGGCCGGACTGCCGTTGGACATGGGCCCGTTCTTCTGGGCGCAGGCCCAGCCGGGCCGTCCGGTGCCGACGCTGGCGGAGCTGGCGGCCGAGCGAGGGGTGCAGCCGGCTCCGGACGCGGGTTCGTACCTTGTGATGGGTACGGACTTCGGCAAGGCGCTCTGTGTGCAGTACGGGACGGCGAACATCGTCGCGGTGCCGGTGGAGGCGGGTCCGGGTGGTGCGCCGGTGCCGCCGCAGTTCGTGAACTCGGGGCTGCCGGAGTTCGCGCGGTGCCTGGCGCTGCTGGGCCGGATGTGGCGTCTGAGGTTCGGGTTGAACCAGGAGCAGGCGGGCCGCTGGACCGTCGACTTCCAGGCGCAGTTGGCCGCCCTGGACCCGGCGGCGCTCGGTTCGCCGGAGAGCTGGTGGTCGGTGCTGCTGGAGCAGATGTGGGACGGTCTGCTGTAGTCCGCTTGCCCGGAGCCCGGCAGTTGGTGCCGTAGCGGCTCGAAGTCCCCGTTCGTCATGCCCTTCACGCGTGCGTGGAGGGCATGACGCGTTTTCGCAGGCCGGTCCAGGGTGCCGGGCCCGCACCGCCGCATGGTCGGCCACGGCCTGTCGCTGATCGGAAAGTGCCGCATGTGGGGGAGATTTCGACCGTGACATGTATGCGGAGTGTCGCGTTATGCGCGATTACGCCCGATCCATCAAGATGTGCGCCACATCGTCCTGTCGTGTGTGTCCGGTGGAGAGGGGTTCCCAGCGTGAGCAGCGCATCGATGACGCCGCACCGTTTCGTGACTGTCCGGGGGCGCGCCTACCGCCCGGAACAGGTCGACGCCTACCTCGTGACGCTGTGGCAGGACCGGGACACCGCGTGGGAGCGTGCCGCGCGGCTGACCGTGCTCGCCAAGGACATGGAGGCGGAGGCCGCGCGGCTGCGCGAGGCGGTCGCGGGGCTCGAGCCGCAGACCTACGAGACCCTCGGGGAACGGGCGCGGCGCATCCACGAACTGGTGCTGCAGGAGGCGGTGGCCGTCCGTGAAAGCGCCCGGAGCGAAGCGCGGGAGCGGCTCGCGCGGGCCGAGGCGTACGCGCTCGAACTGAGCCGGGCGGCGGGGGAGGCGGCGGACGCGCTCGGCGTGGACGCCGAGGAACACGCCCGCCGGTGCCTCCTCGCGGCGCGCGCCGAGGCCGACGACCTGCGCGTCGGCGCCCGGCGCGAGGTGAAGGAAGGGCGTGGTGCGGCGCTCTCGGCGCTGCGCGAGGAGCGGCAGCGCACCACCGACGAGCTCGCCGAGCAGTCCAGGGAGCACGCCGAGCGGTGGTCCGCGGCCGAGCGTGAGGAGGGCGAACGGGTGGCCGAGTTCGAGGCCCGTCACGCCGAGCGGGCCGCCCTGGCGGAGGCCGCCCTGTCCGCCGCCGAACGTGAGCGCGTCGAGGCCGAGGAGGCCGCGCGCCGCTGCCAGGAGGAGGCACACGCGCGTGCCGCCGGCATCGTCGCCGAGGCACGCGCGCGTGAGGAGCGGATCGCGCGGGACACGGAACAGGTGCTGCGCGAGCACGGCGAGACCTGGGACTGCGTCCAGACACAGATGGATTCGGTGCGCGACAGTCTCATCTCGCTGACGGGCAGAGCGGCCCTGGACTAGCGGGCGCCGCCGCCGCGGGCGGCGCCCGTGGCGCCCTCTCAGCCGCCCCTGCGCACCGCCCCCGCCAGGATCCAGCCCTCCACCGCCTCGTACTGGTGCCGCTGTTGCTCCGCCTTCCGGCGGCCCGAGACGACCGTGCCCAGCCAGCCGAAGAAGAAGCCGGCCGGGATGGAGACGATGCCGGTGGTGGTGAACGGGAACCAGTTGAAGTCGGCCTGCGGGAAGGCCGAGACGGGCGAGCCGGAGACGAGGTTGGTGCCCGGCATGAGCAGCAGCACCGTCAGCGAGCCCCCGATCAGCGTGCACATCAGCCCGCTTCGGGTGTAGCGGCGCCAGAACAGGCCGTACACCAGGGCGGGCGCGAGGGCGGAGGCGCCCAGGCAGAAGGAGAGGGTCACCAGCGGCTGCAGGCTGTGGTGCTGCACCAGGGTGGCCAGCAGGATCGTCGGCACTCCTGTGGCGAGCGCGGAGAGCCGGGCCAGGGCCATCTCCCGGCGGGCCGGCATCTCCTGCACCCGGGCCGCGAACACGTCGTGGGCCAGGGAGTTGGCGCAGGCGAGGATCATCCCGGCCACGGAGGCGAGCAGGGTCAGGAAGATCGCCGTCGTCACCAGGGTGAACAGGAACGTCTCCGCCGTCGAGACGTCGGCGCCGAACACCGCCCGCGAGCCGAGCAGGTAGGCGGTGTTGCCCTGCGGGTCGGCCGCGGCGATCGTCGCACGGCCGACCAGGGCGGTGGCGCCGAACCCGACCACCGTGATGACCAGTACGAACAGGGCCACGATCGACACCGCCCAGGACATCGAGCGGCGCACCTGGCGGGCGTTGGTGGCGGTGTACATGCGCATGGTGATGTGCGGCAGACAGGCGCCGCCGAGGACGACGGTCAGCTCCGAGGCGATCATGTCCACCCGGGAGCGGGAGCCGGTGCCGAACTCCAGCCCGGAGCGCAGGAAGGCCGGGCCGGCCCCGCTCTGCGTCGCCGCCGCGTGGAACAGCGCGCCCGGGTCCCAGTCGAAGCGGCGCAGGATCAGCAGGGCGACCACGGCGCCGGAACCGACCAGCATCACGATCTTCAGGATCTGGATGAGCGCGGTGCCCTTCATGCCGCCGATCGCCGCGTAGGCGATCATCAGTGCGCCGAGGCCGACGACGCAGCCGGTCTTCAGCGACTCGTTGGTGAAGCCCAGGATGAACGCCATCAGCTGCCCGGTGCCGGCCAGTTGGACGAGCATCAGCGGCAGCAGCGAGGCGATGGTCACCGCGCAGACCGTGATGCGCACACACCGGCCCGGCAGCCTGCGGGCCAGCGCGTCGCCCATGGTGAACCGGCCCGCGTTGCGCAGTGGTTCCGCCAGCAGGAACATCAGCAGCATCAGCGACAGCGCCGTACTGAGGGCGAGCACGAGCCCGTCGTAGCCGCACAGGGCGATGACCCCGCCGGTGCCGAGGACGGTGGCCGCGGAGATGTAGTCGCCGGCGATGGCCAGGCCGTTGCGCAGCGGGGAGAGGGAGCCGTAGCCGGTGTAGAACTCGTCGAGGTCGTCGCGGTCCGGGCCGGTCATCACGCACAGCAGCAGGGTCAGGGTGGCCACGGTGGAGAAGGCCACCAGCGACATGGCCTGCGCCGAGTCGCTGAAACCGGTGAAGCCGGTGAGGCCGTTCGGGACCGGGGAGGCGCTGGTGGTCATCGGGCCGCTCCTCGCCGGGCGTTCAGTTCGGCCTCCTTGCGGATGCGGTCCGCGAGCGGGTCCACATGGCGGCGCGCGGTGTGCTCGTACAGGGCGATCGCCAGCCAGGTGACGGGGAGTTGGAGGAGGGCGAGCAGCAGGCCCGCCGGGATGCCGTCGGCGACCGTCCGGGTCATGACCTGCGGCGCGAACGCGGACAGCACGAGGAACAGGGTGAAATAGCCGAGCGCGGTGAGTGTGGCGGTGCGGCGCTGCCAGCGGTAGGCGCTGCGCAGCACGCGCAGGTCGCTGTGGTGTCCGAGGGCTTCGCGGGGCGGGGTGCGGCGTGGGCGGGGCGGTTCCGGGGGCGGGGGCTGCCAGGGGTAGGTGAAGTACGACGGCGGGTGCGGCGGGTCGTAGGACATCCCATTGGCTCCTTGCGTGGCTCGGGTCCGTGGCGGCGGACCGCAGGGAGGTGGGGGGCGCGGAGCCACGCACGCTACTCGCGGGGCCGGGGGCCGCGTGGCGTTTTCACCTAACTGGCCGGTCGGTATGCGACTACCTCCACGGAAGCGGCTGCGAGCGCGGGTGTCACCCGCGTTGACCCGCGGGAGCGGGAGTCACTCCTGCCGCATCGGGAACCGCCGCGGCGCCACCACCAACAGCACCACGAACGCCAGTGCCGCCGCGCAGGCGGCGCCGACGTACACCGCGTGCACCGCCGCGGCGATCGCCTCCCGGGTCGCCTCCGGCGCCGTACCGGCGTCCAGCGCGCGCGTGATCGACTCCAGGTCGCCCGCCCCGCCCAGCCGGGCGGCCAGCACCCCGTTGGCGACGGCGCCGAACACGGAGGCACCCACGGTCTGCCCGGTCTGCCGGCAGAACAGCACCGACGCCGTCGTGGTACCGCGCTCCGACCAGCCGACCGAGGACTGCACCCCGATGATCAGCGGCAGCTGGAACAGTCCCAGCGCCGCGCCCAGTACCAGCATCAGCAGCATCGGCTGCCACCAGGACCCGGGGTACGGCAGGAACGGGAACGCGAGCAGGATCAGCGTGCCGAGCCCGATGCCGATCAGCGCGGTGTCCCGGAAACCGATGCGCCGGTACACGTGCTGGCTGAGCGCCGCGGACGCCGACCAGGTCAGCGTCCACACGCACAGCACGAGTCCGGCGGCCGCGGGGCCCAGCCCGAGCACCGACTGCGCGTACGTCGGCAGGAACACCGACGGCGCCACCATCAGCAGCCCCAGCGCACCGAACGCCAGGTTGACGGCCGCGATCGTACGGCGCCGCCACACCCACCCAGGGATGATCGGCTCGGCCGCCCGCCGTTCCACCCACACCACGACCCCGGCCAGGGCGAGCCCGGCGCCGAACAGCGCCAGCGAGGGCGCCGACAGCCACGCCCAGGCCACCCCGCCCTGCACCAGCGCGGTCAGCAGCACCCCGCCGCACGCGAACACCGCGAGCGCGCCCGCCCAGTCCACGCGCGCGTGGGGCGCCTTCTCCCGCTCGGGCTCGTGGAGATGGCGGACGATCAGCCACAGCGCGGCGGCGCCGATCGGCAGGTTGACGAGGAAGATCCACCGCCAGTCGGCGTACGCGGCCAGCACCCCGCCGAGACCCGGCCCGGCGACCGCCGACACCGCCCACACCGTGGACAGCCTGGCCTGGATCCTCGGGCGCTCCGCCAGCGGGTACAGATCGGCGGCCAGCGTCTGCACCGTCCCCTGCAACGCCCCGCCGCCCAGCCCCTGCACGACGCGGAACGCGATCAGCGCGGCCATGTTCCAGGCGCCCGCGCACAACAGCGAGCCCAGCAGGAACACGGCGGCGCCCGCGACCAGGACCGGCTTGCGGCCGAAGGTGTCGGACAGCTTGCCGTAGACGGGCAGGGTGACCGTGACGGCCAGCAGATAGCCGGAGAACAGCCAGGAGAAGACGGAGAACCCGCCCAGGTCGCCGACGATCTGCGGCACGGCGGTGGAGACGATGGTGGCGTCGAGCGCGGCCAGCGCCATCGAGAGCATCAGCGCGGCGACGACCGCGCCTCTGCCGCGGGTGCCCTGCCCCGTGGCCGCGCCGTCGCGTGTCGCGGGTGTCGTACTCCCCACCGGAACCCCTCCCCGTGCCCCCTGCACCTATATGTCGTCCGACAGCTTCCCACTTGACCCTGACGCGACGGGAGGGTGGAGCCTTGCTGGGCCGGAAGGTGGAGCCGACCCCGACAAGGACTCCACCCGGCGGTGGACCACCCCTAGGGGTACCTCCGTACTACGGCTCGGGGAGGGTTCGTCCCGCCGGAGGACGAGAGGGGCCGGGTGCCGTCCTTAACCTGGCTTTACGCCGCTGGGGGGCGGCTGACCGAACCGGCGGGGGTGGGGTTTTCCCCCGCACAAGAGGGGTCTTCACACCAGCGCGCGGCCCACCCGCCGCACGCGAGACTCGTCGACGTACCCAGAACGACGCACCGGTCCACCGGGGCGCATCCGCAACTTGTCGACCGACATAGGAGACATACCGTGACATCGGCTGTGACCATTCCCAGGCACGGGGGCACTGGAGGGCGTACGGCCGTTGCCGCGCGGGCGCGGCAGGTCGTGAAGGCGTACGGGTCCGGCGAGACCCGTGTCGTCGCCCTGGACCACGTCGACGTGGACATCGCCCGCGGCCAGTTCACCGCGATCATGGGCCCCTCCGGGTCCGGCAAGTCCACCCTGATGCACTGCCTCGCCGGCCTCGACACCGTCACGTCCGGGCAGATCTACCTGGACGAGACCGAGATCACCGGCCTGAAGGACAAGAAGCTCACCCAACTGCGCCGGGACCGGATCGGGTTCATCTTCCAGGCGTTCAACCTGCTGCCGACGCTGAACGCGCTCGAGAACATCACGCTGCCCATGGACATCGCCGGCCGCAAACCGGACCGGGCGTGGCTGGACCGGGTCGTGGAGACCGTCGGCCTCGCCGGACGCCTCAAGCACCGGCCGACCCAGCTCTCCGGCGGCCAGCAGCAGCGGGTGGCCGTGGCCCGGGCGCTCGCCGCCCGCCCGGAGATCATCTTCGGCGACGAGCCGACCGGAAACCTCGACTCGCGCGCCGGCGCCGAAGTCCTCGGCTTCCTGCGGAAGTCCGTGGACGAACTCGGCCAGACCATCGTGATGGTCACCCACGACCCGGTCGCCGCCTCCTACGCCGACCGCGTCCTCTACCTCGCCGACGGCCGCATCGTGGACGAGATGTACCAGCCGACGGCCGATCAGGTCCTGGACCGCATGAAGGACTTCGACGCCCGGGGGCGCACGTCATGACCGTCCTGAAGACCTCGATGCGCAACTTCTTCGCGCACAAGGGCCGCATGGCGCTGTCCGCCGTCGCGGTGCTGCTGTCGGTGGGCTTCGTCAGCGGCACCCTGGTGTTCACCGACACGATGAACACCACCTTCGACAAGCTCTTCCAGGCGACGTCCTCTGACGTGACGGTCAGCGCCAAGGGCGCCTCCGACAACGGCGAGACCACCTCCCGCACCGGCAAGCCGCCGGTCATGCCGGCCTCCGTGCTCGGCGACGTCCGCAAGGCGCAGGGCGTGCGCAAGGCCGAGGGCACGGTGTTCTCCACCTCGGTCACCGTCATCGACGCCGACAGGGACAAGCTGTCGCCCAGCAGCGGCGCGCCGACCATCGTCGGCAGCTGGAACGGCAACGACGCCCGCACCATGAAGATCACCTCCGGTGCTGCGCCCAAGGGCCCGGGCCAGGTCATGGTCGACGCGGACACCGCCGACAAGCACCACCTGAAGCTCGGCGACGACATCGGCCTGATCTCCGCCGTCGGCACGCACCACGCGCGCGTGTCCGGCATCGCCACCTTCCAGGTCACCAACCCCGGCGCGGCCATCTTCTACCTGGACACCAGGACCGCCCAGCAGACCCTGGTCGGCCGGACCGGCGTGTACACCAACGTCAACGTCACCGCCGCCAAGGGCGTCACCGACGCACAGCTGAAGAAGAACGTGACCGCCGAACTCGGCCACGGCTACAAGGTGCAGACCGCCAAGGAGGTCGCCGATGCCAACCAGAAGGACGTCGAGAGCTTCCTGAACGTCATGAAGTACGCGATGCTCGGCTTCGCCGGGATCGCCTTCCTGGTCGGCATCTTCCTGATCATCAACACCTTCTCGATGCTGGTCGCCCAGCGCACCCGGGAGATCGGCCTGATGCGCGCCATCGGCTCCTCCCGCCGCCAGGTCAACCGGTCCGTGCTCGTCGAGGCGCTGCTGCTCGGCGTCATCGGGTCCGTCCTCGGCGTCGGCGCCGGCGTCGGCATCGCGGTCGGCCTGATGAAGCTCATGGGCAACATGGGGATGCACCTGTCCACCGACGACCTGACCGTCGCGTGGACCACCCCCGTGCTCGGCCTGCTGCTCGGCGTGGTCGTCACCGTCCTCGCCGCCTACCTGCCCGCCCGGCGCGCCGGCAAGGTCTCCCCGATGGCCGCCCTGCGCGACGCGGGCGCCCCGGCCGACGCCAAGGCCGGCATCGTCCGGGCCCTGCTCGGCCTGGCCCTCACCGGCGCCGGCGTCGCGAGCCTGTACGTCGCCGCCACCGCCGACAAGGCCAAGGGCGGCTCCGCGTGGCTGGGTCTCGGCGTGGTGCTGACCCTGATCGGCTTCGTCGTCATCGGCCCGCTGCTCGCCGGCGGACTGGTCCGCGTCCTCGGCGCGGTCATGCTGCGGATCTTCGGCCCCGTCGGACGGATGGCCGAGCGCAACGCGCTGCGCAACCCGCGCCGCACCGGCGCCACCGGCGCCGCGCTGATGATCGGCCTGGCCCTGGTGGCCTGCCTGTCGGTGGTCGGCTCCTCGATGGTGGCCTCCGCCACCGACCAGCTCGACAAGACCGTCGGCACGGACTTCATCATCCAGGAGGACCACGGCCAGGTCATCAACCCGCAGGCCGTCAAGGCCATCAAGGACACGCCGGGTCTGGCGCGGGTCACCGAGTACCGGTCGACCGTGGCCGACTACACCACTCCCGACGGCCGCACGCTCAAGGACACCGACATCACGGCGGCCGACCCGACGTACGCGCGCGACCTGCGCAAGAAGACCGTCGCGGGCAACCTCGAGGACGCCTACCGGCCCGACTCGATGTCCGTCCACGAGAAGTTCGCCAAGGCCCACGGCATCCACCTCGGCTCGAAGATCGGCGTCGCGTTCAAGGACGGCTCCACGGCCCATCTGACGGTCCGCGCGATCACCAGCAGCGACGAGGTGATCGACCAGGGCGCCATGTACACCTCGATCGCCACCCTCGCGAAGTACGTCCCCGCCGACAAGATGCCGCTCGACCAGCTGGTCTTCGCCACCGCCGAGAGCGGGCAGCAGGCGTCCGCGTACAAGGCGCTGAAGTCGGCGCTGCGCGACTACCCGCAGTACACCGTGCGCGACCAGACCGACTACAAGAAGGCGCTGAAGGACCAGATCGGCCAGCTGCTGAACATGATCTACGGCCTGCTGGCGCTCGCGATCATCGTCGCGGTCCTCGGTGTGGTGAACACCCTCGCCCTCTCCGTGGTCGAGCGGACCCGTGAGATCGGCCTGATGCGGGCGATCGGTCTCTCCCGCCGCCAGCTGCGCCGCATGATCCGCCTGGAGTCCGTGGTGATCGCCGTCTTCGGCGCCCTGCTGGGCCTCGGTCTCGGCATGGGCTGGGGCGCGACCGCCCAGAAGCTCCTCGCCCTGGAGGGCCTGAAGGTTCTGGACATCCCCTGGCCCACGATCATCACCGTCTTCGTCGCCTCGGCCTTCGTGGGCCTGTTCGCGGCGCTGATCCCGGCGTTCCGGGCGGGCCGGATGAACGTCCTGAACGCGATCGCGACGGACTAGCGCGCGGGCTTGGCCGACGGTCACCACACGGGCGTACGGCCGACGACCACCGCATACGGGGGTTGCGGGGGAGATCCCGGTGCCGGGGAGTCTTGGGGGACTTCCCGGCACCGGGTTTTCGGCGTGTCCCCGGCGTGTCCCCCGGCGGTCTCTTCGGCGTCTCTTCGGCTCTCGCTGTCCAGCGGACCGGGACGGGTGGGCATGGTGGGATGCCGGGACGGTCCACTGCGGCACCGGGCACCACGAAGCGGAGGTTGTCCACAGCCCCGGCACCCGCAGGCGCAGCGTCGTAGGCTGGACACCCCCGGCCCTGCACACGAGTCGGGCTCTTCGCGTTGCCCACACCCGGACGGAAAGCCTCCTCCATGAGCCTGCACGGTCTGCTCGACGCCGTAGTCAAGGACCCCGCCCTCGCGGAAGCGATCACGGCGGCCGCGGACGGCAACCGCATGCACGTCGACCTCGTCGGCCCCTCGGCCGCCCGCCCCTTCGCGGTGGCCGCCCTCGCCCGTGAGTCCGCCCGCCCGGTGCTCGCGGTGACGGCGACGGGGCGCGAGGCCGAGGACCTGGCGGCGGCCCTGCGCTCGCTGCTGCCCTCTGAGGGCGTCGTGGAGTACCCCTCCTGGGAGACCCTCCCGCACGAGCGGCTCAGCCCCCGCAGCGACACCGTCGGCCGCCGCCTCGCCGTCCTGCGCCGCCTCGCCCACCCCAGCCCGGACGACCCCGAGACCGGCCCGGTCTCCGTGGTCGTGGCGCCCGTACGGTCCGTGCTGCAGCCACAGGTCAAGGGCCTCGGCGATCTGGAACCCGTCTCCCTGCGGACCGGCCGGACCGCCGATCTGAACGAGGTCGTGGAGGCCCTCGCGGCCGCCGCCTACGCGCGCGTGGAGCTGGTCGAGAAGCGCGGCGAGTTCGCCGTGCGCGGCGGCATCCTCGACGTGTTCCCGCCCACCGAGGAACACCCCCTGCGCATCGAGTTCTGGGGCGACGACATCGAGGAGATCCGCTACTTCAAGGTCGCCGACCAGCGCTCCCTCGAAGTCGCCGAGCACGGCGTGTGGGCCCCGCCCTGCCGAGAGCTGCTGCTGACGGACGACGTGCGCGCACGCGCGCGTGCCCTCGCCGAAGAGCACCCGGAGCTGGGCGAACTGCTGAACAAGATCGCCGAGGGCATCGCGGTCGAGGGCATGGAGTCCCTCGCCCCCGTCCTCGTCGACGACATGGAGCTGCTCCTCGACGTCCTGCCCAAGGGCGCCATGGCCGTGGTGTGCGACCCGGAGCGGGTCCGCACCCGTGCCGCCGACCTGGTCGCCACGAGCCAGGAGTTCCTGCAGGCCTCCTGGGCGGCCACCGCGGGCGGCGGCGAGGCCCCGATCGACGTCGGCGCCGCCTCCCTGTGGTCCATCGCCGACGTCCGCGACCGCGCGCGCGAGCTGGACATGATGTGGTGGTCGGTGTCGCCGTTCGCGGCGGACCTCGAACTCGACTCCCTCGACGGCGACACCCTCAAGCTCGGCATGCACGCGCCCGAGACGTACCGCGGCGACACCGCCAAGGCACTCGCCGACACCAAGGGCTGGCTCGCCGACGGCTGGCGCACGGTCTTCGTCACCGAGGGCCACGGCCCGGCCGCCCGCACGGTGGAGGTGCTCGGCGGCGAGGGCATCGCGGCCCGCCTGGACGCCGACCTCGGCGAGCTCAGCCCCTCCGTGGTGCACGTCTCCTGCGGCTGCATCGACTACGGCTTCGTGGACCCGGCGCTCAGACTCGCCGTCCTCACCGAGACCGACCTGTCCGGCCAGAAGGCCGCCGGCCGCGACGGCACCCGGATGCCGGCCCGCCGCCGCAAGACCATCGACCCGCTCACCCTGGAGCAGGGCGACTACATCGTGCACGAGCAGCACGGCGTCGGCCGCTACATCGAGATGGTGCAGCGCACCGTGCAGGGCGCCACCCGCGAGTACCTGGTCGTGGAGTACGCCCCCGCCAAGCGCGGCCAGCCCGGCGACCGCCTCTACATCCCCACCGACCAGCTGGAGCAGATCACCAAGTACGTCGGCGGCGAGGCCCCCACCCTGCACCGCCTGGGCGGCGCGGACTGGACGAAGACCAAGGCACGCGCCAAGAAGGCGGTCAAGGAGATCGCCGCCGACCTGATCAAGCTCTACAGCGCCCGCATGGCCGCACCCGGCCACGCCTTCGGCTCCGACACGCCCTGGCAGCGCGAGCTGGAGGACGCCTTCCCGTACGCGGAGACCCCCGACCAGCTCACCACCATCGCCGAGGTCAAGGAGGACATGGAGAAGTCGGTCCCCATGGACCGCCTGATCTGCGGCGACGTCGGCTACGGCAAGACCGAGATCGCGGTCCGCGCCGCCTTCAAGGCCGTACAGGACGGCAAGCAGGTCGCGGTCCTCGTGCCCACGACCCTGCTGGTGCAGCAGCACTTCGGCACGTTCTCCGAGCGGTACGGGCAGTTCCCGGTGAGCGTGAAGGCGCTGTCCCGCTTCCAGACCGACACCGAGGCCAAGGCCGTCCTCGAGGGCCTGAAGGACGGCGCGGTGGACATCGTCATCGGCACCCATCGCCTGTTCTCCTCCGAGACCAAGTTCAAGGACCTCGGACTGGTCGTCGTCGACGAGGAGCAGCGCTTCGGCGTCGAGCACAAGGAGCAGCTGAAGAAGCTCCGCGCCAACGTCGACGTCCTGACCATGTCCGCCACCCCGATCCCGCGCACCCTGGAGATGGCGGTCACCGGCATCCGCGAGATGTCCACCATCACCACCCCGCCCGAGGAGCGGCACCCGGTGCTCACCTTCGTCGGGCCGTACGAGGAGAAGCAGATCGGCGCGGCCATCCGCCGCGAACTGCTGCGCGAGGGCCAGGTCTTCTACATCCACAACCGCGTCGAGTCCATCGACCGCGCGGCGGCGCGACTGCGCGAGATCGTCCCCGAGGCGCGCATCGCCACGGCACACGGCCAGATGTCCGAGTCGACGCTGGAGCAGGTGGTCGTCGACTTCTGGGAGAAGAAGTTCGACGTGCTCGTCTCCACCACGATCGTCGAGTCCGGCATCGACATCTCCAACGCCAACACGCTGATCGTGGAGCGCGGCGACAACTTCGGCCTCTCCCAGCTGCACCAGCTGCGCGGCCGCGTCGGCCGGGGCCGCGAGCGGGGCTACGCCTACTTCCTCTACCCGCCGGAGAAGCCGCTCACCGAGACCGCGCACGAGCGGCTGGCCACCATCGCCCAGCACACCGAGATGGGCGCGGGCATGTACGTGGCGATGAAGGACCTGGAGATCCGCGGCGCCGGAAACCTGCTCGGCGGCGAGCAGTCCGGGCACATCGCGGGTGTCGGCTTCGACCTGTACGTCCGCATGGTCGGCGAGGCGGTCGCCGACTACCGGCGCCAGCTGGAGACAGGGGAGGTCGAGGAGGAGGCACCGCTCGAGGTCAAGATCGAGCTGCCCGTCGACGCGCACGTCCCGCACGACTACGCCCCCGGCGAGCGGCTGCGTCTGCAGGCCTACCGGGCCATCGCCTCCGCCAACTCCGAGCAGGACATCAAGGCCGTCCGCGAGGAACTCACCGACCGCTACGGCAAGCTGCCCGAACCGGTGGAGAACCTGCTGCTGGTGGCCGGCCTGCGGATGCTCGCGCGAGCGTGCGGCGTCGGCGAGATCGTCCTGCAGGGCACCAACATCCGGTTCGCGCCGGTGGAGTTGCGCGAGTCGCAGGAGCTGCGGGTCAAGCGCCTGTACCCGGGCACGGTCATCAAGCCGGCCGTGCACCAGGTCCTGGTCCCGCGCCCGAAGACCGCGAAGGTCGGCGGCAAGCCGCTCGTCGGCCGCGAACTGCTGGGCTGGGTGGGCGAGTTCCTCGCCTCGATCCTGGGGTCGTAGAGGATCGGGCCCCGCTCGCCGAACCAAGCGCCGAGCGGGCCGGGCCGGGCAGTCCTGCCCGTGTCGGGTTCTGGGCGGTCGCACGTGAGGGCCGGACCGGGTGAGGGGCACGTCCGCGGCTGGAGCGGTGAGCAGTGACCGGCCGCCCGGGTCCGTCCGGCCGCCCGGGTCCTGGTCGAGCCGGACGGTACTGCCACGGAGGCGGGCCCTGCCCCGCGCCGCGGAGGAGGACACCGACCGCCTGGCCGCCGGCCCCTGGCGGGTGCTCGGCCGCGTCGCCACCCACCGCCTCGCCGGCCTCCTCCGCGACTACTGGTTCGCGGTCCTGTCTCTCCGGGCTGCTGTCCTCCGAGTCCACCCTGGGCATCGGCAAGGCGTGAGCGGGCGCACGGGCACGGCCCGTGGGCTCCGCCGGCACGCCGCCCCATGCCCCAAGTCGGTCCCGGATTGCCCCGGATCACCCCTTTGGGGCCCATCCGGCTGCAGCCGTACGCCCGTTACCGTGGGGGCAGGAACGATCCGCCCGCCACATCAGGGCGGACCAGGGCGAGCGAGGGGGACGCACCGTGACGCGTCTGAGGGGCGGGGCGGTCACCGCGGTGGTCGTCATGACGGTCGCCGTGGCCGGCTGCAAGAACGAGGGGATCACGGGATCCTCCGGTCCGCAGGAGACCGGGCGCGGCGGAGCGGCCGTCGCCGCGGCCGACTCACTGACCGCCAAGGGGCGTGCCCCGAAGACCGGTTACTCCCGCGCCCGCTTCGGCACCGCCTGGGCCGACACCGACTCCAACTCCTGCGACACCCGCGACGACATACTCAAGCGCGACCTGAAGGAGGTGAAGTTCACCGGCGGCACCTGCAAGGTCTCCTACGGCCGGCTGGAACCCGACCCCTACTCCGGCAAGGACATCACCTATCGGCGCGGCCGCAGCCAGGTCGACATCGACCACGTCGTCGCCCTCTCGGACGCCTGGCAGAAGGGCGCCAAGTACTGGGAACCCAGTAAGCGCATAGCCCTGGCCAACGACCCCCTCAACCTCATCGCGGTCGACGCGAGCACCAACCGCGGCAAGGGCGACGGGGACACCGCCACCTGGGTCCCGCCCAACAAGTCCTACCGCTGCACCTATGTGGCCGCCCAGGTGGCCGTGAAGAAGAAGTACGGCCTGTGGGTCACCGCCGCCGAGAAGGCCGCGATGAAGAAGGTCCTCGCCACCTGCCCGGACCAGAAACTCCCCACGGGCGGCAACCCGACCAACGCCCCGGAGCGCTTCCGGGCACACTGAGCCGCCCCCGCGCTCGGCGGCCGGACAATCGGTTCTCCGGGCCGGCCGCGCACCGCATACGGTGGCCGGCATGGACGTGCGTGTTAACAGCCTCGCCGAGCGGCCCGACCGGCTGCCGGCGGTGCTCGCGATGGCCGACGCATGGCCCGAGTTCGTGACCAACGACCCCGTGGGCACCGCCCACTACGGCCGCATCCCCACCGAACTGCCGCAGTACGCGCTGTTCGCCGAGGACGAGCGGGGCGAGATCGTCGCCCACGCCTTCAGCGTGCCCTGCTCCCTCGCCGCCGAGGGCCGGGGCGCCCTGCCCGCCCGCGGCTGGGACCAGATCCTGCTGTGGGCCTTCGCCGACCTGCGCCACGGCACCCCCCCGACACGGTCAGCGCGATCTCCGTCGTCGTCGCCCCGCACGCCCAGGGACACGGCCTGTCCGCCGTCATGCTCTCGGCGATGCGGGACAACGCCCGCGTCCACGGCTCTCGCGAGGTCGTGGCCCCCGTCCGTCCCAGCGCCAAGCACCGCGAACCGCACACCCCTGTGGGCGAGTACGCCCACAGGATCCGCCCCGACGGCCTCCCGCAGGACCCGTGGCTTCGCGTCCACGCCCGCGCCGGAGCCACCATCGACTCCGTCGCGCCGGCCTCCATGACCGTGGGCGCCTCACTGGAGGAGTGGCGCCGCTGGACCGGGCTGCCCTTCGACAGCCCGGGGGACGTCGAGGTGCCCGGCGCGCTGATCCCGGTCCGCTGCGAACCGGAGCGCGGGTACGGCGTCTACGTCGAGCCCAACGTCTGGATGCGCCACCCGCTCTGACCCGCGCGCCGGGCCCCCGCCCGGCTCAGCCGCCCAGGGCGTCCAGGTCGATGACCTTCCCGGAGGGCTTCTGCGCCGGGACCGGCTTCTCGTAGTCGGCGAAGGCCAGGTGCACCGGCTCCTTCGCGCCGGAGGAGCTGTCGACGCGCAGCAGATACGGCTTGCCCTCGGTCGCCACGTACAGCGTGTAGCGGTCCTTGCCGTCCTTCTCGTGCAGGACGATCGCCGGCTTGCCGTCGATGGTGGTGGTCTTCCCGCGAGTGGCGTCCGAGCTGACGTCACCCGCCCCGCCGAGGACGGAGTCCAGATCGCAGAAGCCCGCGATGTCCTTGGCGTCCTGGCCCTTCACCGCCATCTTGGTCCACTTGCCGGCCAGCATCGAGACGGCCGCGTCGGTGTCCGCCTTCGACTCGCCCTCGCTCTGGGCGCGCAGGAACGCCTCGTCGTACTTCATGTAGACGGTGTCCCCGGTCTTGACCAGGTCGGCCTTGCCCTGGCCGCCCATGCTCATCGTGCCGGCGCACTCGCCCCGCTTGTTCAGGGCCATGTCGATGCTGATGGTGCCCTTGCTCTGGTCGTCGGCGACATCGCCCTTCATCCGCAGCGACGAGGCCCCAGTGGTGGCCTTCATCGCGCGGTCGGCGATCCGCCCGCCGCTCAGGCCGGCGAACGGGCCCTTCGGCTTGCTGTCCGCCTTGTCCTGCCCCGGCAGACAGCCGGTGAGCCCCGCGGTGGCCGCGGCGGCGAGACAGAGAGCGGCGATTGCGGTACGGCGCATGGGAGTTCCTTGCTGCGAGAAGTGGAGTGAGAAGTGGGGTGAGAAGCGGAGTGAGCGGTGAGGTGAGTGATGCGGTGAAGTGAGTGATGCGGCGCGGTGAGTGCGTGGCGCGGCGAATCACGTGGCGTGATGTGCCGTGCCCCGCGCCGGGTGACCCGTCGGGTCAGCCCGTCTTCTTCCAGTCGCCGCAGCCGGTCGTCTTGAAGTAGGCGTCCGTGGAGCGGATGGTGACCACGGCCGTGCCGGACGCGTTGTCGTTGGCGATGATCGAGTCGAGCCCGTGCTCGGCGTCCTTGGCGCGCTCCCAGTAGCAGGAGTCGTCCTTGTTCCCGGCCGACCTGTAGGTGCCAGGGGCGATGTCCGTGCCGACCTTGAACATCCCCCCGTCGCCGTCCGCCGAGGAGGCGGGCGTGCCCTTCGCCTTCGGGCCGACGGCCTCCCAGTCGTGGCAGCCGGTCGACTTGAACAGCTTGTCGCCGGCCTTGACGGTCACGTAACTCGTGCCGGTGACGTTGTCGTTGGCGAGGATCGAGTCCGTCTCGCCCGAGGCGTCCTTGGCGCGCTCCCAGTAGCACATGTCGTCGGTGTTGCCGGTGGTGCGGTAGGTGCCGGGCTTGACGTCGGAGCCGACCTGGAAGTCGCCGTCCCCGTCGAAGGCGGCCTTCTTCTTCTCGGCCGCCTTGGCGCCCCCCGTGCCCTTCTTCGCGCCGGGCCGGTGCGCGGCGGAGGCCGCGGAGTCCTTGCCGCTGCCGCCGGAACCGCCCTCCTTGCTGTCGCTGCCGGCGTTCGCCGATACGACCCCGATGACGACGACCCCTACGACGGCGCTCAGCGCGATCTTGCCCTTCATGCCCATGACGGACCCCCTCCGATACGGCGGCCGCCCCCTCCGGCTGACCGCTCGTTCGCTGGGTCAATAAGACCAGAGCCTGTGAACCGAGTCAACACGATTCACATCTTCTAGTGTGTACACGAGCGTGAATGCAGGGATCTTGTGTACGCCGGTATGCTCGGCGCACACACGGGACGAGGGGAGCGGGGCCGGTGCAGGACAACGCGACAGAGGTGACCGCGGCCGGTATCGCGCGGCTCGCCGGAGTGGGCCGTGCCGCGGTCAGCAACTGGCGCCGCCGGCACGCCGATTTCCCCAAACCGGTCGGGGGCACCGAGACCAGTCCGTCCTTCGCGCTCGTCGCGGTCGAGGCGTGGCTGCGCAAGCAGGGCAAGCTCGCCGAGGTCCCGCTGCGCGAACGCGTCTGGCAGCAGCTCGCCGGGCATCCCGAGGGGCCGGTCACCGCCCTGGTGCACGCGGGCTGCGTCCTGCTGCTCATCCACGAGCGCCCCACCGTCTGGCTCGACGTGAGCGCCGGCTCCGACGAGCGGCTGGCCGCGATGCTGCCCGGTGCGCTGGAGCAGGTGCTCACCCCGCGCTTCGGCGCCGCGCCCGGCCGCGCTGTTCACACCGCCCGAGCCGGACACGTCTCATCGGCTGTGAACAGCCCGCTCTCTGTGAACAGCGGTACGGCGGATCACCATCCGGCCCACCCCCAGGCCGCGGGAGCTGTGAACGCCGCGCTGCCCGTGAACACCGAGCAGGCGGCTCACACCCAGCCCCACGCCCAGACGCCCGGGGCCGTGAACACCCCACCCGCTGTGCACAGCCCATCCGCCGTGCACAGCCCATCCGCCGTGCACAGCCCATCCGCCGTGCACAGCCCGCCCCCCGCCGCCGAGTCCGTCTCCGCCGCGCCGGCGGTCCACACCCCGACCGGCCCCCAGCTCCTCCCCTCCGCCCCCCTCCTGCGCGGCGCCGCCGAGCTGGCAGCCGACATGGGGGCGCGGCAGACCTTCGAGTTCCTGCTGGGCCGGCACCTGGACGCCAACCCGCGGCAGTACACGCTCACCCCGGCCGAACTGGCCCGTCTGATGGCCGACCTCGCAGGCCCGGCCCGCACCCTCCTCGACCCGGCCTGCGGCACCGGCGCCCTGCTGCGCGCCGTGGACACCCGCCCCGACCAGGAGCTGTACGCCCAGGACAGCGCAGCCGACCTCGCCGCGCTGACCGCGCTGCGCCTCGCCCTGCAGTCCCGGGCCACCGTGCGCGCAGCCGTCGGCGACACCCTGCGCGGCGACGCCCACCCGCAGCTGCGCGCCGACGCCGTCCTGTGCCACCCGCCGTTCAACGAGCGCAACTGGGGCCACGACGAACTCGCCTACGACCCCCGCTGGGAGTACGGCTTCCCCGCGCGCACCGAGTCCGAGCTGGCCTGGGTACAGCACGCGCTGGCGCGGCTCGCCGACGGCGGCACCGCCGTCCTGCTCATGCCGCCGGCCGCCGCCTCCCGGCGTTCCGGCCGCCGGATCCGCGCCGACCTGCTGCGCCGGGGAGCGCTGCGGGCCGTGGTCGCGCTGCCGGTCGGGGCGGCGCCGCCGTACAACATCCCGCTGCACCTCTGGGTGCTGCGCAGGCCCGACCGGACGCCCGCGGCGCCCGAGGTGCTGCTCGCCGACACCGGGCGGTTCGCGGGCGAGGCGCGCGGCGGCCCGGACTGGCAGGCGGTGCGCGAGGCGGCCCTGGGCACCTGGCGTGCCTTCGAACGCGCGGGGCGGCTGGAGGAGCGCCCGGGGCTGGCGCGTTCCGTGCCGGTCATCGAACTGCTCGACGACGACGTGGACCTCGCGCCCGCCCGCCATCTGCCGCCCCCGGCCGTGGCCGACGGCGTGGAACAGCTCGTGGCGGTGCGCGAGCGCCTCGGCGCGACCCTGCGGCTGACCGCCGACCTCACCCCGCCGCCCGCCGACCCGGTGCCGCCCGCCCGCTGGCCGCTCACCACCGTCGGCGAACTCGCGCGCGGGGGCGCGCTGGTGCTGCGTACCGGCGGAAACGGCGGCCACGCGCGCGTGCCCGCGCTCACCGACCATGACGTGCTCGCCGGAACGGCACCGTCCGGGACGCTTCCGGAGAGCGACGAGGAGGCCGTGCTGACCGAGCCGGGCGACGTCGTCCTCCCGGTGCTCGGCGGCGGTTCGGTGGCGCGCGTGATCGACGACGCGACCGGGGGCGCCGCCCTGGGGCGCAACCTCGTGCTGCTGCGCCCCGACCCCTCGGCGCTCGATCCCTGGTTCCTCGCCGGCTTCCTGCGCGGCACGGCCAACCACCGCCAGGCCAGCAGCTACGCGTCCACGGCCGCCCGCCTGGACGTGCGCCGCCTCCAACTGCCCCGGCTCCCGCTCGACGAACAGCTGCGCTACGGCGCGCGGTTCCGCGCACTCGACGAGTTCGAGCGGGCACTGCGCCGTGCGAGCCGGCTGGGGGAGCAACTCGTGCGCGGGATGTACGACGGGCTCACGGACGGCACCGTCGCGCCTGATTGACCGGAGCGCCCGGACAACGGTTCGGTACAACCTGGACCGGTTGTCCGTGTCGGGCCATATGCTCGAAGCGACCATCGCACGAGTGGTGTTGTCGGCCCGGCGGAGCACACCGGGCGGACACCTACGCCCATTTCAGGCATCAGGAGCAAGCATGCAGGGCCACGGCTACGCCCAGCCGGTGAAGCAGCCGCCGCACCCCGCGTGGCTCGTCTTCCTGCGCGTGCTGTTCGTCGCGGTCGGAGTCTTCAGCATCGGCTTCCTGACCTGGGTGATCCTGCTGCGGCTGGCCGTCGTGACGCGCAAGTCCCTGGACTGGGGCCTGTTCGTGGCGGTGCTGGCGGCCGACATCCTCAGCATCGTGCTGCTGGGCAGCGAGCCCGGCGACGAGATCCACACCCCGGGCGGCTACCTGGGCCTGGCCCTGCTCCTCGGCACCCTGGCCGTCGCGGTCGTGTACTACCTCGTGGCGGACAGCCGGCACTTCCAGGGGCTCCGGCAGGCGTACGGGGGCGGCCCGACGGTGTCCGGGTACGGATATCCGCGGCCTCAGTCACCGTTCACCGCGACGACCGTGCCGCAGAACCCCGCGCCCGTGCAGTCCCCGCCCGCCACGCCCCCGCCCGTCACGCCCCCGGTGGCGCACACGCCCGTACCGCAGCCCCCGCCGCCCCGGCGCCCGGCGCCCGCCCGGATCGACCAGGTGCGCGCCGAGCTGGACGAGCTGAGCGACTACCTGCGCAAGCACGACGGCCCCCATGACGGCCGTCAGGACGCCGGCCACGAGGGCGGACGGTGACCGTGGCGACAGGACGTGTCGTCGCCGGCCGCTACGAACTGTCCACCCTCATCGGCCAGGGCGGCATGGGCCAGGTCTGGACGGCGTACGACCAGCGGCTCGACCGGCGCGTGGCCGTGAAGCTGCTGCGCCCCGACAAGGTGGCCGGGCAGGAGGCGGACGAGTTGCGCCGCCGCTTCGTGCGCGAGTGCCGGGTGACCGCTCAGGTCGACCATCCGGGCCTGGTCACGGTGCACGACGCGGGCAGCGAGGGCGAGGAGTTGTTCCTCGTCATGCAGTACGTCGACGGCGCCGACCTCTCCGACCACCTCGCCGAACACGACCCGTACCCGTGGCAGTGGGCGGTCGCGGTGGCCGCGCAGCTGTGCGCCGTGCTGAGCGCCGTGCACGCCGTACCGATCGTGCACCGCGACCTCAAGCCGCGGAACGTGATGGTCAAGCAGGACGGCACGGTCACCGTCCTCGACCTGGGCGTCGCCTCCGTGATGGACACCGACACCACGCGGCTGACCCACACCGGCTCACCGATCGGCTCGCCCGCCTACATGGCGCCCGAGCAGGCGATGGGCGGCGCGGTCGGCCCGTACACCGATCTGTACGCGCTCGGCGTGCTGCTGCACGAACTGCTCAGCGGGGACGTGCCGTTCGCCGGTTCCACGGCGCTCGGCGTGCTGCACCGGCACCTGTACGAGCCGCCGCTGCCCGTGCGCCGCATCCGGCCCGAGGTACCCGAGGCGCTCGAGGCGCTCGTGCTGCGCCTGCTCGCCAAGGACCCGCAGCACCGGCCGGCCTCGGCGCAGGAGGTGTACGAGCACCTCGCGCTGCTTCTGCCCGCGCGCGGGATGCCGACCGGGGCGCCACTGGACCCCACGCGCCCCTTCCTCCGCCCGCACGCCCCCTGGCCGGACCGCGCCCGGACGCCCGCGCCCCAGCCCGCCCCCGTCGCGCCCGCGCCGGCGGTGACCGAGAAGCCCGACGTCGCCGCCGCCGTGGACGAGGTCAAGCGGCTCCTCGGGGAGGGGCGTATCACCCAGGCCGTGGACATACTCGGGGCGATCCTGCCCGCCGCGGCCGAACAGCACGGCGAGCACTCCCCGGTGGTGCGCACCCTGCGCAAGCAGTACGCGGCCACCCTCATGGACGACGGCCAGTACCGGCGCGCGCTGCCCGAACTGCGCCGCCTCGCCGACGAGCGCGCCGCCGAGGCGGGCCAGGCCGACCCGCAGTCCCTGCGCTTCCGCTACGAGGCCGCCCAGTGCCTGGAGCAGCTCGGGGAACCGGCGGCGGCACTCGCCGAGTACCGGGCGCTGCTGCCGTACTACGAGAACCAGTACGTCTCCGGCGACCCGCAGCTCGCCCACGACGTCCGGCGCCGCATCGGCCACCTGCTGCTCGCCCTCGGCGACCGCCCCGCCGCCCACGACACGCTCGCGCGGCTGCTGATGGACGTGGAGCGCTTCCACGGTCCCGGCCACCCGCTGGCCGCGGAGATCCGCCGCACCCTGCAGTGGCTGGGGCAGGTGCGCGGCTAGATTTTGCTGTTCCCTGGGGGATTCTTGTGATCTTCACGGGGTTGGGTTTCCCGAAGGCAGGAACGGCGCCGGATAGGTTGCGCTTCGTTTTCGCCACGGCACGCACGAGCAGGGGTGGGGTTTCATGTCCGGCCATCGGCAGTCGAAGAAGCGCAGGTACGTCACGTGGGCGGTGGCCGGGGCGGCCGTCGTCGCCGGCGCCGGCATCGCGGCGCAGACCTCCATGGCCGCCACCACCTGGCCCGCGCAGAAGACGTTCACCGGCCGTGCCTTCGACACCTGCACCGCGCCCTCCCAGTCCACGATGAAGGCTTGGCACACCGGCTTCTACGGCGCCGCCGCGGTCTACGTGGGCGGCAAGAACCGCGGTTGCGGCCAGCCCAACCTCACCGCGTCCTGGGTCAAGTACGTCACGGGCCTCGGCTGGAAGCTGATCCCGATCTACGTCGGCGCCCAGCCGCCCTGCCAGTCCGGCTCCAACCCGGAGAAGCTGACCGCCTCCACCGCGGCCTCCCTCGGCGCGACGGACGCCGCCGACGCCGTGGCCAAGGCCTCCGCCCTCGGCATGAAGGCGGGCAGCGCGATCTACCTGGACATGGAGGCGTACGACATCACGAACAAGTCGTGCAACGACGCCGTGCTGACGTACGTGCGCGCCTTCGACAAGGGGCTGCACGCCAAGACGTACCGCGCGGGCTACTACGGCTTCAGCAGCTCCAGCGCCAAGGCCGTCGCCACCGCCACCGACAAGACGGACCTGCCGGGCAACCTCTGGTACGCGCTGTGGGACAAGAACAACACCACCACCACGGACTGGCCGTGGGGCTCCACCCAGTTCACCGGCCACAGCCGGGCACACCAGTACATGGTCAACAGCAAGGAGTCGCACGGCGGCGTCACGCTCACCGTCGACCGTGACGCGTGGGACGCCCCGGTGGCCATCACCGGCTGACCGGAGCGGGGCGGCCCGACGGTGCCCGAAGCGCGCGTGAATCGTTGGTCGAATGGGTTGGCCGCAGGCTGCCGACTGCCTACCATCGATCACCGCAAGACTTTGTGCACCGTCGCACAATCTCCCTTGGAGGTTTCCTTGCACCGCCGCCGTCGCACCGCGCTCCTCCTCTCCGCCGCGATCGCCGCCGCGGCCCCCCTCCTCACCGCCTGCGGAAACGAAGCGCACCCGGGTGCGGCGGCCGTCGTGGGAGGGCAGCGGATCACGGTCGCCCAGCTGGAGAGCCGGGTCGACGAGGTGCGCGCGGCGCAGCGGGCCGCGGTGCCGGACGAGACCCAGTACCAGCAGGTCGTCGCCTCCACCGGCAGCCTCACCCGCGACACCCTGCACAACATGGTCCTGGACCGGGTGCTGCACCGCGCCGCGCAGGACGCGGGGATCACGGTCACCCGCAAGGAGGTCCTGCAGATGCGCGCCGGCCTGGAGCAGCAGGCCGGCGGCGCCAAGGGACTGCAGACCGCGTGGCTGCAGAAGTACGGGATCGCGCCCAAGCGCCTGGACGACAACCTCCGCCTCCAGCTGGAGGCCCAGAAGCTCGCCGCGAAGCTGGGCACCGACACCAGCAGGCCCGCCTTCTGGAAGGCCCTGTCCCAGGCGTCCGGTGAACTCCGCATCGACCTCAACCCGCGCTACGGCTCCTGGGACGTGCAGAAGAGCAGCCGGGTGGACGCCGGGACGCCCTGGGTGCGTGAGGTCACGGCGGGAACGCAGCAGCAGACGACGTGACGGGCGGTGCGGGGGGTGCCGTAACGGTACGGCGGAGGCCGCCGAAAGGCCGCCGGTCATAAGATCGCACGGCACCCTCACCCCTGTGGACAACCGATCCCGCCCGTCCGCGGAGTGGGTTACGTTCGGACCGTGAACGCAACCAGCCCCGAAGCCGCCCCCGGCCGCATCGTCCTGCTCACCACCAGCCACCGTGTCGCGCCCGGCCTGCTGTCCTGGCCCGCCTGGCAGGCGCTGCGCGCCGCCGACGCCGTGCTGTGCGCGGACGGCGCGCACCCGCAGCTGCCGTATCTGCGGGAGGCCGGGATATCCGTGGCGGAGGCGTCCCCCACCGCACGGGAGCTGGTCGACGCCTGCGCCGGCGGGCGGACGGCGGTGGTCGTGGCCACGGGCGAGGGAGAGCCGGCCCTCACCGACGGTCTGGCCCGCCTGGCCGGCTCCGGCAGGGTGCGCATGCCGGAGCTGGAGCTGCTGCCCGCCTCCTACGACCTGCCCGGCGCCCGCCTCCTCGACCTCGTCCAGGTCATGGACCGCATCCGCGCCGAATGCCCCTGGTCCTCCCGGCAGACCCACAAGGGCCTGGCCAAGTACGGCATCGAGGAGGCGTACGAACTGGTCGAGGCGATCGAGGCCGGCGACCGCGAGGAGTTGCGGGAGGAACTGGGCGACGTCCTGCTCCAGGTCGTCTTCCACTCCCGCATCGCCGAGGAGGACCCGGACGAGCCGTTCTCCATCGATGACGTGGCCGGCGGCATCGTCGCCAAGCTGATCCACCGCCACCCCCATGTCTTCGGCGAGGAGACGGCCGAGACTCCGGAGGACGTCAAGGAGCACTGGCTGCGCACCAAGGCCGAGGAGAAGCGGCGCACCTCGGTCACCGAGGGCGTCCCCCTCGGCCAGCCCGGCCTCGCCCTGACCGCCAAACTCGCCTCCCGCGCCCGCACGGCGAACCTGGACGTGCCCCTGCCCCAGGGCGAGGGCATCGGCTACGAACTGCTGGCACTGGCGGTCCGCGCCGAGACGGAGGGCGTGGACCCGGAGGCGGCACTGCGGGCGGCGGCTCGGGCGTACCGGGATGCGGTGCGGGCTGCTGAGGGGCTGCCCGGTCAGAACCGTTGCCTCGACGGGCGGGTGGGTGTTTCCGGAGACGCTTCCCCGCCACCCCGGCGCACCCGTGCCGACGAGCCGGATACCGTCGAGGAGTGACCGACCAGCCCCACCCTCCGACCGCCCCCGAGCTCTTCACCTGGGAGTTCGCCACCGACCCCTACCCCGCCTACGCCTGGCTGCGCGAGCACGCGCCCGTGCACCGGACGCGGCTGCCGAGTGGGGTGGAGGCCTGGCTGGTCACCCGGTACGCCGATGCCAAGCAGGCGCTGGCCGACCAGCGGCTGAGCAAGAACCCGGCGCATCACGACGAACCCGCGCACGCCAAGGGGAAGACCGGTATCCCGGGCGAGCGCAAGGCCGAGCTGATGACGCACCTGCTGAACATCGACCCGCCGGACCACACCCGCCTGCGCCGGCTGGTCAGCAAGGCGTTCACGCCCCGCAGGGTCGCCGAGTTCGCGCCCAGGGTGCAGGAGCTGACCGACCACCTCATCGACCGGTTCGCCGGGACCGGCTCGGCCGACCTCATCCACGACTTCGCCTTCCCGCTCCCCATCTACGCCATCTGTGACCTGCTCGGCGTCCCGCGCGAGGACCAGGACGACTTCCGGGACTGGGCCGGCATGATGATCCGGCACGGGGGAGGACCGCGCGGCGGGGTCGCGCGGTCCGTGAAGAAGATGCGCGGCTACCTCGCCGAACTCATCCACCGCAAGCGCGCGGAGCTGCCCGACACCCCGACGGCCGGTGAGGACCTGATCTCCGGTCTCATCCGGGCCTCCGACCACGGCGAGCACCTCACCGAGAACGAGGCCGCGGCCATGGCCTTCATCCTGCTGTTCGCCGGGTTCGAGACGACCGTCAACCTGATCGGCAACGGAACGTACGCCCTGCTCACGCACCCCGAGCAGCGCCACCGGCTGCAGGGCTCCCTGGCCCGCGGCGAACGCGGCCTCCTGGAGACCGGTGTCGAGGAACTCCTGCGCTACGACGGCCCGGTGGAACTGGCCACCTGGCGGTTCGCCACCCGGCCGCTCACCATCGGCGGACAGGACATCGCGGCCGGGGACCCGGTGCTCGTCGTCCTCGCCGCCGCCGACCGGGACCCGGAGCGGTTCGCCGACCCGGACGTGCTGGACCTGTCCCGGCGGGACAACCAGCACCTCGGGTACGGCCACGGCATCCACTACTGCCTCGGCGCCCCGCTCGCCCGTCTGGAGGGCCAGACCGCGCTCGCCACCCTTCTCACCCGCCTCCCCGACCTGCGGCTCGCGGCGGACCCGGCCGAGCTGCGCTGGCGCGGCGGCCTCATCATGCGCGGACTGCGCACGCTGCCAGTGGAGTTCACGCCGGTGGGCGGCGCCGCCGGTGGTCAGTAGTCCAGCGCCGCGAACCAGTCGCCACGGCCGCCCGGCGTCAGATCGAGGAGGTGCCAGACGGGGTTGAGCAGGTCGATGCCACGCTGGTCGATGTCCTCGGCCATGCGCGGGTGGGCGGAGTAGAAGTGGCGGACGGTGCCGTCGGCGTCCCGGGTGAAGACGGAGACGGTGGAGTCCTGCACGCCGTCCTCGTCCTCGCTGCCCAGGTCGTACTTGAAGGTGTTCTCCCCACAGCTCAGCAGGCGCAGCCGGGACCAGCCGCGGTCACGGGCGTGCCGGCGCAGGGCGGGCGGGTCCGCGGCCGCGGCGACGGCGAGGTCGGCGTTCCGGGCGAGGTGGCGGGCGACCCCGTTGAAGCCGTCGATCCACAGCGTGCACATCGGGCACGGGTCGGTCTGCCGCTTGCCGTACATCAGGTGGTAGACGATCAGCGGTCGGTCCGGGCCGGTGAACAGCTCGCTCAGGCAGACCTCGTGGACCGGGGTGTCGCCGGCGTCGAGGCCGGCGGGCCCTTCGAGGAAGACGTAGTCATCGACCCCGGGGCCCAGGGGAAGGGCCCGCCGCCGGACCGCGACCTCCTCGCGGTGCCGCATGAGGTCGATTTCGGCCCGGCGGAGTTCTTCACGGGCGGCGAGATAGTCCTCGGACTCGCCGGGCAGTCGGGTGTGCCGCAACATCGCTTCCTCCTGGCTGGGAACCCCCCTCAGGTCGTTTCGCGTCCATGGTTCCGGTTGCCCTTCGCGCCCGTCGGGAGACACCGCCGTGCCCTACGGGTGACAGCGCGAATGACCGTATAAGCGACAGCGAGGGACAAGCCGGAAGTAGTGCTGTCACAGGCAGAGATGACAAGCGTTCAACTCTGTGATCTTCACGTGATCTGTGCGGCATTAACTTGTGACAAGTGATCGTCTGCCGCTACGTTCACCCATCAGCGCGGCGTCGAGCCCCACCCGCCGCGCCGCTCCCGCTGTCGCACGAAAGGTTTCCGCATGCTCTCCGGGAACGGTCGTCACCGTCGCCCCCGTCAGGCTCCGGCTCTCCTCGTCGCGGCCGGAGTGACCGGCTCCGCCATCGCCATCCCGCTGCTCGGCGCCGCGAGCGCCAACGCGGCCGACGGAACCACGTGGGACAAGGTGGCCGAGTGCGAGAGCGGCGGCTCCTGGAGCGCCGACACGGGCAACGGCTACTACGGCGGTCTGCAGATATCCCAGGACGACTGGGACAAGTACGGCGGCGGTCAGTACGCGTTCAGCGCCGACCAGGCCAGCCGCTCGCAGCAGATCGCCGTCGCCGAGAAGATCCTCGCCGACCAGGGCACCACTCCCTGGGCCACCTGTGCCCTGCTGTCCGGTCTGACCTCCAACTCCGGCTCCGTGGACGTCGACACGGGCGTCGGCGGCTCCGGCAAGGGCAACTCCGGCAAGGACTCCTCGGACTCCGGTGACTCCTCCGGGTCCACGGATGCGTCCGGATCGGCCGGTACATCCGACTCGTCCGGCCTGCCGGATTCGTCGTCCTCGTCCGACTCCTCCTCGGATACGGCGACTACGCCCTCCCCCGGCGCGAGCAAGGACTCCGACTCCTCCGGCTCCGGCAAGAAGAACGAAGCCCCCAAGTCCGACAAATCCGCATCGCCGGACTCCGGGAGCGCGCAGGGGAGCGGGTCCGGTGTCACGGATCCCGCAACGGATGACTCGGACAATTCGTGGCAGACCGGCGGCTCTTGGAGTCTGGTCGACACCGGCTCCCTCAGCAGTGGCGGACGCCACCGCGGCGGCGGCGCGGACGAAAGCGTGACAAACGGTCAGAACGCCACTTCTTCGGGCCGGCACGCCTCCCGTGACGAGAGCACCTACACGGTCCGCGAGGGGGACACGCTCGCCTCCATCGCCGACTCCCTTGACGTCGACGGCGGATGGCACGCGCTCTACGCCCACAACAAGAAGGCCGTCGGCTCCGACCCGAACCACATCGCAGCCGGTCAGACCCTGGAAGTCGGTACCGAAACGGGCGATAAGTAGCGCGAGTTGACGCCCCGCTTCACGCCTAATGTCCGTTTTGGCGAAAGTGTGGGATGAGTCTCAGAAGCCCTGATCGTCTTTGAAATTCCGCCGAACGCATGTCTACGGTCGGGACCGCTCGTCACCACGAGCCCCGGCAGTCGCAACGCCGAATCCTGCCAGCGGTTGCCCGGGAACAGTCGTCGCGTCATGCGCCGCAGGCAGGAGCGGGGGACCCAAGGTAAGTGCCGGGCCCAGCAGTTGAGGCTGGATCCGGCTAGGGGTGAAGCCGTGCCTCCCCAGGGGGTGCGGCCGGGCAACTCAACCGGCCCGAACCCGACAGCTCACCTCGCAGGCGTCGGTGAGGGGATCGATCCATGCTGTTTTCCGGCAAGGGCAAGCACCGTCGTCCGTCCAAGGCCACCCGTGCCATCGCGCTCGCCGGTGTCACCGGCGCCGTCGTCGCCGCCCCGCTGATGGCGGCCGGCAGCGCCTCCGCCGCCACCTCCGCGGAGTGGGACAAGGTCGCCCAGTGCGAGTCCGGCGGCAACTGGTCCATCAACACCGGCAACGGCTACTACGGCGGTCTGCAGTTCTCCGCCTCCACCTGGGCCGCGTACGGCGGCACGCAGTACGCCGCCACCGCCGACAAGGCCACCAAGGCGCAGCAGATCCAGATCGCCGAGAAGGTCCTCGCCGCCCAGGGCAAGGGCGCCTGGCCGGTCTGCGGCACGGGCCTGTCCAGCACCCCCTACTCCGGTGGCTCCGCCTCCACGAGCGCGAGCGACAGCACCGCCACCCGCTCCACCGACCAGCAGGCCGCCACCCGCTCCACCACGCGCACGGCCCCGTCGGCGAGCAAGACCGTCACCACCCCGACCGGCAAGAAGGTCAAGAAGGGCGACGGCGAGTACAAGGTCGTCAAGGGCGACACCCTCAGCACCATCGCCGACAAGCACCACGTGCAGGGCGGCTGGAAGAAGCTGTTCGAGCTGAACAAGGACATCGTCCAGGACGCCGACCTCATCTACCCGGGCCAGCAGCTGCACCTGAAGTGACACCTGGTTCCCGCCCGGACCACAGCGCTCTCACATCACGGGCCCGCACACTGAGGGCCTCGTGAGGGTCGTCCCCCGTCCCCACGGGCTCCCCGCCCCGGCGCGTTTTCCCCCGAACGCGCCGGGGCGGGGTTCTTTGTTTCCCCGCTCTTCGCGCGGACCTCACCGACACCCCTCTTTGTTCCGCGCGTGAACAATGGGTACGGTCTCCCTGTCCGTCCTTGTCTCTCGCTGTCTTCCTCTGTCCACGGGACGGTCGGTCGGTGGCCGACGCCCCCGGGACGGTTAGGCTCTAGTCGCAAGGCACACCAGCCCCGCACAACCAGCGTCACATCCACGAAGGAGATGCTCGTGCCGTCCATCGACGTCGTCGTAGCCCGGGAAATCCTGGACTCCCGAGGCAACCCCACGGTCGAGGTCGAGGTCGGCCTCGACGACGGCAGCACGGGTCGTGCCGCCGTTCCGTCCGGCGCCTCCACCGGCGCCTTCGAGGCCATCGAGCTCCGCGACGGCGACCCCAACCGCTACCAGGGCAAGGGCGTCGAGAAGGCCGTCCTCGCCGTCATCGAGCAGATCGGCCCGGAGCTGGTCGGCTACGACGCCACCGAGCAGCGCCTGATCGACCAGGCCATGTTCGACCTGGACGCCACCGACAACAAGGGCTCCCTCGGCGCCAACGCCATCCTCGGCGTCTCCCTCGCCGTCGCGCACGCCGCCTCCGAGGCCAGCGACCTCCCCCTCTTCCGCTACCTGGGCGGCCCGAACGCGCACCTGCTGCCGGTGCCGATGATGAACATCCTGAACGGCGGCTCGCACGCCGACTCCAACGTGGACATCCAGGAGTTCATGATCGCCCCGATCGGCGCGGAGTCCTTCTCCGAGGCCCTGCGCTGGGGCACCGAGGTCTACCACACGCTGAAGAAGGTCCTGAAGAACAAGGGCCTGTCCACCGGCCTCGGCGACGAGGGCGGCTTCGCCCCGAACCTCGGCTCCAACCGTGAGGCCCTCGACCTCATCCTCGAGGCCGTCAAGGAGGCCGGCTACGCCCCCGGCCAGCAGATCGCCCTCGCGCTCGACGTGGCCGCCTCCGAGTTCTACAAGGACGGCAAGTACCTCTTCGAGGGCAAGGAGCGCTCCGCCGCCGAGATGACGGAGTACTACGAGGAGCTCGTGGCGGCCTACCCGCTCGTCTCCATCGAGGACCCGCTGTTCGAGGACGACTGGGCCGGCTGGAAGGTCATCACCGACCGTCTCGGCGACAAGGTCCAGCTGGTCGGCGACGACCTGTTCGTCACCAACCCCGAGCGCCTCGCCCGCGGCATCGAGGAGGGCACCGCCAACGCCCTGCTGGTGAAGGTGAACCAGATCGGTTCGCTGACCGAGACCCTGGACGCCGTCGAGCTGGCCCAGCGCAACGGCTTCAAGTGCATGATGTCCCACCGCTCCGGCGAGACCGAGGACGTCACCATCGCCGACCTCGCCGTCGCCACCAACTGCGGCCAGATCAAGACCGGCGCCCCGGCCCGCTCCGAGCGCGTCGCCAAGTACAACCAGCTGCTGCGCATCGAGGAGATCCTCGACGACGCGGCGGTCTACGCCGGCCGCAGCGCGTTCCCGCGCTTCCGCGGCAGCATCGAGGTCTCCAAGGGCTGACCTCCACCGGGCTAAGTCCTAGCCAGTCGTACGTACGTCCCCGCACCCGGTCCCGTACCGTGTCCGGGGACGTACGCACGTGTGAGGCAACCGGCAAGGGGAGGCGAGAGCCAGATGGCCGTGAAGGACCGGGACCGTTTCTCCACCGCGACCAGGCTGCGACTGCTCGGCGAGCAGACCGCGGCCCGGGTCTACCGTTCCCAGACCAAGCGGCAGGCCCGCCGCTCCCGGCTCACCGGCCGCGCCGCGCTGCTCGCGCTGGTGCTGTGCTCGCTGATCGTCGCCCTCGCCTATCCGATGCGGCAGTACGTCTCCCAGCGCGCCGAGATCGCCGACCAGCAGCGCCGGCAGGAGCAGGCCCGCAAGCGCGTCGAGCAGCTGCGCGACCTGAAGGCGCGCTGGCAGGACGACGCCTACGCCGAGCAGCAGATCCGGCGCCGGCTGCACTACGTGATGCCCGGGGAGACCGGGTACGTCGTGATCGACCCGGGCGCGGCCAAGCAGTCCCGCGCCGACCTCGGGGCCGCCCACCGGCCCTGGTACGCGAACGTCTGGGACGGGGTCGACAAGTCCGACGCCTCCGACCAGTGAACCGACAGAAAGCCACCCTGAAAGCAGTCATGGAAACGCCTCCGCCGCCCACTCCGCGCACCGAGCCCACCGACGCGGACGTCGAGGCCTTCAAGCAGCAGCTCGGCCGCCCGCCGCGGGGCCTGCGGGCCATCGCGCACCGCTGCCCCTGCGGTCAGCCGGACGTCGTGGAGACGGCGCCCCGCCTGCCCGACGGCACGCCCTTCCCGACGACGTACTACCTGACGTGCCCGCGCGCCGCCTCGGCGATCGGCACGCTGGAGGCGAACGGCGTCATGAAGGAGATGACCGAGCGGCTGGGCAAGGACCCCGAGCTGGCCGCCGCCTACCGGGCCGCGCACGAGGACTACATCCGGCGCCGGGACGAGATCGAGGTCCTGGAGGGCTTCCCGAGCGCGGGCGGCATGCCGGACCGGGTGAAGTGCCTGCACGTGCTGGTGGGCCACTCGCTGGCCGCGGGACCGGGCGTGAACCCCCTCGGCGACGAGGCGATCGCCATGTTGCCGGAGTGGTGGCGCAAGGGGCCCTGCGTGCAGCCGCTCGAGGCGCCCGACCCGGCGGACGAGCACCCCGGCGAGGAGGGCGCGATCCTCGACCCCACGGAGGTCCGCAGCGGTTTCTTCGCGACCAGGCCGATGGTCCCGCCCGGCTTCACCCGGGTCGCCGCCGTCGACTGCGGCACGAACTCCATCCGGCTGCTCGTCGCAGACGTCAACCCGGCCACGGGTGAACTCCTGGAGCTGGACCGGCGCATGACGATCGTGCGGCTCGGCCAGGACGTGGACCGCACCGGCCGGCTGGCCCCCGAGGCGCTGGAGCGGACCTTCACCGCGTGCCGCGAGTACGCCGGGGTGATCCGTGAACTCGGCGCCGGCAAGGTGCGGTTCGTCGCCACCTCCGCCTCCCGCGACGCCGAGAACCGGGACGACTTCGTGCGCGGGGTCGTGGACATCCTCGGTGTCGAGCCCGAGGTCATCAGCGGCGACCGGGAGGCCGAGTTCTCCTTCACGGGAGCGACCAGGGAACTCAAGGGCCGCGAGGACCTCGCCCGGCCCTACCTGGTCGTGGACATCGGCGGCGGCTCCACCGAGTTCGTCGTCGGCGACGACCACGTGCGGGCCGCGCGGTCGGTGAACGTCGGCTGTGTGCGGATGACCGAACGGCACCTGGTGCACGACGGCAAGGTGAGCGACCCGCCCACCGAGGAGCTGATCGCCGCCATGCGGGCGGACATCGAGGCCGCCCTGGACCTCGCCGAGGAGACCGTCCCGCTGCGCGAGGCGCGCACCCTGGTCGGCCTCGCCGGCTCGGTGACCACCGTGTCCGCGATCGCCCAGGACCTGCCCGAGTACGACTCCGCCCGCATCCACCACTCCCGCGTCTCCCGCGACCGCGTCCGGGAGATCACCGAGCGGCTGCTGCGCTCCACGCACGCCGAGCGTGCGGTGATCCGGTCCATGCATCCCGGCCGGGTCGACGTCATCGGCGCGGGCGCCCTCGTCCTGCTCGCGATCATGGAGCGGACCGGGGCCGAGGAGGTCGTCGTCAGCGAGCACGACATCCTCGACGGCATCGCGTGGTCGGTGGCGTAGCTCTCTTTTGTTACTGATCGGTAGTCATCGACTGAGCAGGTCGGATAACGTCTGAGCGGGACCGAGAGGCCCCTCGAGGGCCCCTCGGTGACGGTCGGTCCGGAAACTTCGTGAAGTTCTTCACAAGGAATTCCGCCTCGTGGAACCGTGAAACGGGGCCGATTGGCCCTTCCGGGAGCTCCGGGGCCGTTTGAACATGTTCAGACGGTAGGCGGGGGAGGGGCCTGGAAGGGGGTGCTCCACGGGTGTTGCGAGGTGCTCACAACCGCCCGGGTCGCCCAGAGAGGCAGCTCACGCGGCCTTGACAACGGGTCAGACCGCCCGCGGGTTCCCCGGCGCCACCATGACCTGCGTCACGCGGGTCGCGGAGTTTAGCACAGGCCCTGCCGGAGCTTGTGAAGGGGCGCACGAGCAGCCCTCCTTGGGCGGGTGGATACTCGATGGCATGAGCACCACGGAGCGTCCCAGGATCCTCGTAGTAGGCGGTGGGTACGTAGGCCTGTACGCAGCTCGGCGCATTCTCAAGAAGATGCGCTACGGAGAGGCGACCGTCACGGTCGTCGACCCCCGGTCGTACATGACCTACCAGCCCTTCCTCCCCGAAGCCGCCGCCGGCAACATCTCCCCTCGCCACGTCGTCGTCCCGCTGCGACGCGTGCTGCCGAAGGCGGAGGTCCTCACCGGCCGGGTCACCACCATCGACCAGGACCGCAAGGTCGCCACGATCGCCCCGCTGGTGGGCGAGGCGTACGAGCTGCCCTTCGACTACCTGGTCATCGCGATGGGCGCGGTCTCCCGCACCTTCCCGATCCCCGGCCTCGCCGAGCAGGGCATCGGCATGAAGGGCATCGAGGAGTCCATCGGCCTGCGCAACCACGTCCTCGAGCAGCTCGACAAGGCCGACTCCACGACCGACGAGGAGATCCGCCGCAAGGCGCTCACCTTCGTCTTCATCGGCGGTGGCTTCGCGGGTGCGGAGACCATCGGCGAGGTCGAGGACATGGCCCGGGACGCGGCCAGGTACTACAAGAACGTGTCCCGCGAGGACATGCGGTTCGTCCTCGTCGACGCCGCCGACAAGATCCTTCCCGAGGTCGGCCCGAAGCTCGGCCAGTACGGCAGGGAGCACCTGGAGAGCCGGGGCGTGGAGATCTACCTCTCCACCTCCATGGACTCCTGCGTCGACGGCCACGTCGTGCTGAAGAACGGCCTCGAGGTCGACTCCAACACGATCGTCTGGACCGCCGGCGTCAAGCCGAACCCGGCCCTCGCCCGCTTCGGCCTGCCCCTCGGCCCCCGCGGCCACGTCGACTGCGAGCCGACCCTCCAGGTCAAGGGCACGGACTACATCTGGGCCGCCGGCGACAACGCCCAGGTCCCGGACCTCGTCGGCCGCAAGGCGGGCAACGAGAACGCCTGGTGCCCGCCGAACGCCCAGCACGCGCTGCGTCAGGCCAAGGTCCTCGGCGACAACGTGATCTCCGGTCTGCGGGGCTTCCCGCAGAAGGAGTACGAGCACGCCAACAAGGGTGCGGTCGCCGGTCTCGGCCTGCACAAGGGCGTCGCGATGATCGTCATGGGCAAGGTGAAGATCAAGCTCAAGGGCCGCCTCGCCTGGTACATGCACCGTGGCTACCACGGCATGGCGATGCCGACCTTCAACCGCAAGATCCGCGTCTTCGCCGACTGGACCCTCGGCATGTTCCTCAAGCGCGAGGTCGTCTCCCTCGGCGCGATGGAGAACCCGCGCGAGGAGTTCTACGAGGCCGCCAAGCCCGCGCCGGTCGCCGCCGCGAAGACCGAGGAGAAGGCCAAGGCCTCCTGACCCCAGGTCCACCCCGGCCAACCCGAAGGGGCCGCCCGCCATCCGTGGTGCGGGCGGCCCCTTCGGGGTCTGCGCGGACTTCTTCGCCGTCGGCCGGACGGCCCGGGAGGATCAGGTGGACCGGGAGGCCCTGTCGGACTGTGCGGCGCTGTGGCCCGGCACCCGGACGCTGTCCAGGACCTGCTGGTGGTCCCTGTCCATGAGGGCCTGGTTCCCGCCGGTGGAGACGGTCATGACGACAATCATGTGCTCGCCGAGGTCGATGAGGCGGATGTGGCCCCGGGAGCCGTCGGCGGCTGTGAGATCGGCCGTGAGGTCGGGGTTGCCCTTGGTGGTGCCCGCCTGGACACCGGTGCTGCGCAGCACGTCGCGGGAGGACTTGGAGTCGCTGTTGTAGCCCTCCAGTACGCCCTTGAGAGTGGCCTTGAGATCCCAGGGGGCGGACGGATCCTTGCCGGGTGCTTCGAAGACCGAGACGCCGATGGCCCCGTACTCGGTCGGCACCAGGTAGAAGCGGCTGCGGACGCCGTCCTCATTGTCCTGCTGGACCTTGGCCCGGCCCGGAAGCTGGACGCTGATGCCGCTCGCGGCGTCGGTGGTACGTGTCCATCCCGCGGCGGTGTCCCCGTTGCCCGCGTCGGCCGTGGTGACGGTCGCGGTCTGCGGTGCCGGGGCCGCGAAGGCACTGGTGGGCAGCAGCACGCCACCGGTGATCACGCTGGTCGAGGCGGCGAGCAGGACGAGGCGCTGGAGCTTGGAACGACGAGGCATGGCAATGCACATCCAATGTGTGGGGGGAGGGGGAGGCGAACGAAATGTTCTGCCTCCATTGACCCCCGTCCCGGGAGCGGGGTCATGCCCCTGTTTTCCGTGGCACGCGAACTCGGGACTTGACCGACCGGGGAGCGCGGGGTAACGCGACCGTGTGACGGTTCGGCCATCGTGTCGGCATGAGCGCGTGGAGGGGAATGACGTCGGCGTGCGGGGTCGTTTCCCTCCATCGGGACGGAGACGATCCAGCGGGCCGATTCCTTTCAGCGGAGGTGCGCCATGGCCGACGCCGCGTCGCGGCTGACGAGTGTTGCCGAACAGATGCTGGGAGCACCGCTCCCCCTGCGGATCCGCGCCTGGGACGGTTCCCAGTCCGGCCCACCGGGTGTCCCGACCCTCGTGGTCCGCAACCGCCGAGCCCTGCGCCGGCTGCTGTTCAAGCCCGGGGAACTGGGCCTGGCCCGCGCCTGGGTCGCGGGGGACCTGGACATCGAGGGGGACCTGTACACCGCTCTCGAAGCCATGGCCGGCTCCGTCTGGGAGCGTGGCGAGGACGCCCGCACCCTGATGGAGGCGCTGCGCGATCCCGACGTACGGGCCGCCGGGCGCGAGCTGTTGAGGCTCGCCGGGCCGCCCATCCCGCCCGCCCCGCCGAGCGAGGAGGTCCGCAGGCGCCGGCATCTGCACACGAGGCGCAGCGACAAGCGCGCCATCAGCCACCACTACGACGTCGGCAACGACTTCTACGAGCTGGTCCTCGGGCCGTCGATGGTCTACTCGTGCGCCTACTGGGAGGACGACGGCACCCTGGAGTCCGCCCAGCGAGACAAGCTCGAACTCGTCAGCGTGAAGCTGGGCCTGACGAAGGGCCTGCGACTGCTGGACGTCGGCTGCGGCTGGGGCTCGATGGCGATCCACGCGGCCCGTGAGCACGACGTGAGCGTCGTCGGGATCACGCTGTCGCAGGAACAGGCCGCCTACGCCCGCAAGCGCGTCGCCGACGAGGGGCTGACCGACCGGGTGGAGATCCGCGTCCAGGACTACCGGGACGTCGTGGACGGCCCCTATGACGCCATCTCCTCCATCGGGATGGCCGAACACGTCGGCTCCGAGCGCTACCTGGAGTACGCGAGCGCCCTGTACGCCCTGCTGAAGCCCGGCGGACGGCTGCTCAACCACCAGATCGCCCGCCGCCCGCAGAGCGACGAATCGGAGTACGAGGTGGACCAGTTCATCGACGCCTACGTCTTCCCGGACGGCGAACTCGCGCCGATCGGCACCACCGTCACCCAGCTGGAGCGGGCCGGCTTCGAGGTCCGGGACGTGGAGTCCATCCGCGAGCACTACGCCCGCACCCTGCGCAAGTGGGTCGCCAACCTGGAGGCCGGCTGGGACCGCGCGACGCGTCTGACCAGCCCCGGCCGCGCGCGGGTCTGGCGCCTCTACATGGCCGCCTGCGCGCTCGCCTTCGAGCGCAACCGCATCGGCGTCAACCAGGTCCTGGCGATCCGCGCCCCGCTGTCGGGTGCCTCCGGCCTCCCGTTGCGGACCCGTACCTGGAACCCCTGACACGGCGAGGGCCCCGCTCCGGTCACGGAACGGGGCCCTCGGTCGCGTCGCACGGCCACTCGGCCGCCGAACGGCTACTCGGCCTTGATCGCCGCCAGCATGTTCAGCCGGGCCGCGCGCCGGGCCGGCCACAGCGCGGCCAGCACGCCGACCACCGCCGCCAGCAGCAGGAAGACCGTCATCCGGCCCCAGGGCAGGACCAGTTCGTACGTCGGCATCTTCGTGCCGAGCAGCTCACCGGCCGCCCAGCCGAAGAACACGCCCAGGCCGATGCCCAGCACACCGCCGAACAGGGAGATCACCAGGGACTCCAGGCGGACCATCCGCTTGACCGACCTGCGGTCCAGGCCGATCGCGCGGAGCATGCCGATCTCCTGGGAGCGCTCGAAGACCGACATGGCCAGGGTGTTGATGACACCGAGGACCGCGACGATCACCGCCATGCCGAGCAGGCCGTAGACCATGTTCAGCATCAGCGTGAACATCTTCGCGATGTCGTTGGAGATGTCCTGCTTGTCCTGGACCCGGATCGCCGGGTTGGTGCCGAGGGCCTTCTCCAGCTTCTCCTTCGCCGCGCCGGAGGCGCCGTCCGCGGTCTTGACCATGACCTGCATGTCGGCCGGATCGGTCAGGTGCGGGGTGAGGACCTTGTTGTCGAGCATGATCCCGTTGATCATGTCGTTGCCCTCGTAGACCCCGGAGACGGTCAGCTTCTTCGACCTGCCGTCCTCGAAGTGCGCGGTGAAGCCCGAACCGGCGTGCCAGCCGTGCGCCTTGGCGGTGTCCTTGTCCACGACGACCCGCGAGCCGCCCACCCCGAAGGAGCCGTCGTCCACCTTCAGGTCCGTCAGCTCGCCGATCACCGGCCCGTTGACGCCGGTCAGGAACTCGGTGGTGCCGTCGATGCGGGACTCGCCGTTGCGCAGCGGGCTGCTGGCCGTGACGCCGTCGGCGGCGGCGAGTTTCGTGGCCACGTCGGGGGAGAGCGGGCCGCGGTTGGCCATCGAGACGACGTAGTCGGCGCGGATGGCCGAGCCGGCCATCCTGTCGATCGACGTCTGCAGGCTGCCCGCCATGACCGTCATGCCGGTGATCAGGGTCAGACCGATCATCAGCGCGGACGCCGTGGCCGCCGTACGGCGCGGGTTGCGCACCGAGTTCTGGCGGGCCAGTTTGCCCGAGACACCGAACGCGCGCAGCACCGGGGCGGCGGCCGCGATCAGCGGACGGGACAGCAGCGGCGTCAGGATGAACACGCCGGTGATCAGGAGTACGGCACCGAGACCCATCGGGCCCTCGGCGGCGTCGGCGTCCATCGAGGTGGCCGCGAGGACCACCGCGACACCGGCCGCCGAGAACAGCGCGCCGAGCGTGTTGCGCAGCACCAGCGACTTGGTGGTCGCCGCAGCGTGCACGCTGCTCATCGCCGCCACCGGCGGGATCTTCGCGGCCCGGCGGCCCGGCAGCCAGGCGGCCAGCACGGTGATGACGATGCCGACCGCGAGAGCGGCCACCACGGTGCCGGGCGTGATCACCAGCGGCCCGTCCGGGACGCTCGCGCCGAACGAGCCCAGCAGGCCGCGCAGTCCCGCGCCGATGCCGACGCCGGCGGCCAGACCGGTCACACCGGCGACCGCACCGACCACGAACGCCTCGATCAGCACCGAGCGGGTGACCTGGCGACGGGAGGCGCCGACCGCGCGCAGCAGGGCCAGTTCCTTGGTGCGCTGGGCGACCAGCATGGTGAAGGTGTTGGCGATGATGAACGTGCCGACGAACAGGGCGATGCCGGCGAACACCAGCAGGCTCTGCTTCAGACCGCTCATCGACGAGGAGATCATCCGCGCCTGGTCGTCGGCGAGCTGCTTGCCGGTGGTGGTCTCCACCAGACGGGACGGCAGCGCCTCGTCCAGACCGGACTTGAGCGCACTCTGGCTGGTTCCGGCCGCTGCCTTGACGTCGATCTCGTCGTACGTGCCCTTCTTGCCGAACAGGGCCTGCGCGGTCGGCGTGTCGAACAGCGCGAGGCTGCCGCCCGCGGCGACGTTGCCGTCGTCGGTGGTGAAGACGCCGCTGACGCGCGGGGTGAGGACCGGGCCGTCGACGGAGATGCGCACGGTGTCGCCGACCTGGTAGCCGGCGCGCTTCGCGGTCCTGGAGTCGAGCAGCACCTCGTCCTTGCCGTGCGGGGCGTGACCGCTGACGAGGGGGTAGCGCGCGTCCTCGGTGCCCCAGTAGTTGCCGCCCTCGGACTGCCAGCCGTCGCCGAGCAGCCTGCCGTTCCTGCCGGCGATCGCGGTGAAGCCGGTGACGACACCGGTGGCGGAGGCGGCGCCCGGGACCTTGGCGGCCCGGTCGACCTGGGCCTGGGTCAGCTCGGCTTCCTTGCCGACCTTGTCGCCTCGGGAATCCTGGTACTTGGGCCGTACGGCGACGTCGACCTGGTCGAAGCCCTTGGCCGAACTCTTCTGGTAGGCGTCGGAGATGGTGTTGGTGAAGACCAGGGTCCCGGACACGAACGCCACGCCGAGCATGACGGCGAGCACGGTCATCAGGAGCCGGGCCTTGTGCGCGAGGACGTTGCGCAGGGCGGTGCGGAACATCAGCTGGTACGGCCCTTCGCGTCGAACTGCTTCATCAGGTCGAGGACGGAGTCGGCCGTCGGGGAGTACATCTCGTCCACGATCCGCCCGTCCGCGAGGAAGACGACGCGGTCGGCGTAGGCCGCGGCCACCGGGTCGTGGGTCACCATGACCACCGTCTGGCCCAGCTCGCGCACGGAGTTGCGCAGGAAGCCCAGCACCTCGGCGCCGGAGCGCGAGTCGAGGTTTCCGGTCGGCTCGTCACCGAAGATGATCTCGGGCTTGGAGGCGAGGGCACGGGCGACGGCGACCCGCTGCTGCTGGCCGCCGGACAGCTGCGAGGGCCGGTGGCTGAGCCGCCCGGACAGCCCGACCATCTGGATGACCTGGTCCAGCCACGCCTTGTCGGCCTTCCGGCCCGCGATGTCCATCGGAAGGGTGATGTTCTCCAGCGCGGTCAGCGTCGGCAGCAGGTTGAACGCCTGGAAGATGAAGCCGATCTTGTCCCGGCGCAACTTGGTGAGCTGCTTGTCCTTCAGGGAGCCCAGCTCGGTCTCGCCGATCCGCACGGAGCCCGAGGAGAAGCTGTCCAGGCCCGCCACGCAGTGCATCAGCGTGGACTTGCCGGAGCCGGACGGACCCATGATCGCGGTGAACTCGGCCTGCCGGAAGTCGACGGAGACCCGGTCCAGGGCGACCACCCGGGTCTCACCCTGTCCGTAGATCTTCGACAGCTCGGTGGCGCGTGCGGCCACGGCCGTGGCCCGGCCGGCGGTGGGTGTGGTGGTCACGGGAAGGTGCTCCTGTCGGGACGACGTCGGTTCGTGGGGACCGATCCATCGTCCCGGCCGCCGGCGCCCGTGTAGTCAGTCGCTGTTCCGGTTCCGAGGGGCGACTGCGGTCGGACGGAGCGGGGCCGTGTCATACCTGGGGAGGACGGGCGGCCCTGAGAGCCGCACGGTTTCAGAACAGGTGGACCGCCCTCGTTCGGTAGGTGAAATTCCGTCATTCCGCGTACGCGCGCGCCCACGTCACGTCACGCTATTGGCAAGTGCGGATGGCCCGTTCCGCGGGCTGATGCACCCTCAGACCTCAATAAAATAAGACAACATCGGGCTGTCCCCTCCGCTGGACGGGGGATGCGTCCCGATAGGCTCGAACCCTCGAAGCGGAGCCCATGGCCTGCCCGGATGGTGGAATGCAGACACGGCGAGCTTAAACCTCGCTGCCCCTTCGCGGGCGTGCCGGTTCAAGTCCGGCTCCGGGCACTTTCCGCCTCCGAATCCACCCCTCGTACCGCCGCGCGACCGTTGACAGCGGAGCGGGTGCGGTCGCAGACTCACGCCTGTAAGTCAGTGAAGGAAACTTCACCACGCGAACAAGACAGCGCCGGGGTGAAGAGAAGGGAACGACCGATGCGTACCACCGTCGGGATCATCGGAGCCGGTCCGGCCGGGCTGCTCCTCGCGCGGCTGCTGCACCGCGCCGGCATCGAGTCGGTCGTCCTGGAGAGCCGCGACCGCGCCTACGTGGAGCACCGGCAGCGCGCCGGAATCCTGGAACAGGGCACGGTGGACGTGCTGCGGGCGGCCGGCGCCGGGCGGCGGATGGACCGGGAGGGGCTGCGGCACGACGGGATCGAGCTGCGCTTCGGCCGGCGCCGCCATCGCGTCGACTTCCCCGGGCTGACCGGCGGGCGGTCCGTGATGGTCTACGCCCAGACGGAGGTCTGCAAGGACCTCATCGCCCTCCAGTTGGAGGAGGGCGGCCCGCTGCTGTTCGAGGCGGAGGCCCTGGCCGTCGAGGGCGCGGACGGCGGCCGGCCGCGCATCCCCTTCCGGCACCAGGGGCGCGAGGACGTGCTGGAGTGCGAGTACGTCGTCGGGTGCGACGGCTTCTGGGGCGTGGCCAGGAACGCCTTCCCGGCCGCCGCCTCCCGGGTGTTCGAGCGGACGTACCCCTACGCCTGGCTCGGCATCCTCGCCGACGTCGCCCCCTCGCACGACGAACTGGTCTACGCCCGCCACGACCGCGGGTTCGCCCTGCTGTCCATGCGCCCGCCCGTCGCCCGCCACCACCCTTCCAAGGAAGTCGCTTCGCTCCCCATCGAATCCTTCGTCTCCCGCCTCTACCTCCAGGTGCCCGCCGGGACCAAGGCCGAGGAGTGGGGCGACGAGGAGATCTGGGCCGAACTGGAGCGGCGCCTGGAGACCGACGACGACTGGAAGCTGGAGCGGGGCCCGATCACCCAGAAGTCCGTCACGCCCATGCGGTCCTTCGTGCACGAGCCGATGCGCCACGGCCGGCTCTTCCTCGCCGGCGACGCCGCCCACATCGTGCCGCCCACCGGCGCCAAGGGCCTGAACCTGGCCGTCGGAGACGTCGTCACCTTCGTCCGGGCGCTCGTCCACGAGAAGGAGACCGGCTCCGCCGACCTCCTCGACGCCTACTCGGCGAACTGTCTGCGCCGGGTCTGGCAGGCCGAGCGGTTCTCCTACGACATGACGACCCTGCTGCACCCCGCCCCGGACGCCACCGACTTCGACGCCCGCCTTCAGCTGGCCCGGCTGGAACGCATTGCCTCCACCCGGTCGGCGGAGACCGACCTCGCCGAGGCCTACACGGGCTTTCCGCTGGACTGATCCGGTGATGTCGCGGTCGCGTCATGGAATGCGGGCCTCCGTCGCCGGGAATGAGCCCTCCGCGTAGCGTGTTGCGCAGCACGGCGAGGGAAAGATCCTCCTCAGGTATCACGGTCGATCCTTTGCCAATCCATTACCCTTGAGGCCAAGGCCGCGCAGGGTGGCCATGGAGGAGTGAAATGAGGAGCAGCAACCCGGTCTTCTCGCGACGGGGGTTCAGCCGCGACAACGGCTACGCCGGCTTCAACACCGCAGCGCAGGCCGGGTACGCACAGGGCAACCCCTACGCGCAGAACCCGTATGCGCAGAACCCGTACGCCCAGCAGGGCGTGCAGTACGGCGCCCCGCCGCAGGCCCCGGCCACCACCGACCGGATGACGATGGACGACGTCGTCACGCGTTCGGCCCTCACGCTCGGCACGGTCGCCGTCGGCGCCGTCCTCGCCTGGGTGCTGCTGCCGGTCTCGGCGACCAGCTACGGCCTGGCCTTCGGCTCCGCGATCGTCGCGATGGTCCTGGCGCTGGTGCAGAGCTTCAAGCGCACCCCGTCGCCCGCGCTGATCCTCGGCTACGCCGCCTTCGAGGGCGTCTTCCTCGGCGTCATCAGCGAGATGTACAACAGCCGCTGGAGCGGCGCCCCCTTCCAGGCGGTGCTCGGCACCATGGCGGTCTCGGCCGCGACCCTGCTCGTCTACAAGGCCGGCTGGGTCCGCGTCACCGCCCGCTACGCGCGCATCGGCCTCGCCATCGCCGTGGCCTTCGTCCTGGTCATGGCGGTCAACCTGCTGCTCGTCGCGTTCGGTGTCGCCGAGGACGGCGGCCTGCGCAGCTTCGGCCCGCTCGGCGCGATCGTCGGCATCATCGCCATCGTGCTCGGCGCGTTCTTCCTGACCCTCGACTTCAAGCAGATCGAGGACGGCATCGCCTACGGAGCCCCGCGCAAGGAGTCCTGGTTCGCGGCGTTCGGCCTCACCCTGACCCTGGTGTGGATCTACGTGGAGATGCTGCGCCTGGTGGCCATCTTCAGCAGCAACGACTAGCCGCCGGTCCCGCGAAAGGGCCCCGGGGTTCGCCCCGGGGCCCTTTCGGCGTCTCAGAGCAGCTTGCGTGCTGCCCTGCGCAGGTCGTACTCGTGGACGATCGCCTTCGCGTGGCCGTACGCGAGGTCGTACTCGTGCCGGAGCCAGCTGACCTTCTCCTCGAAGCGGAACAGGGCGGGGCCTTCTTCTACGGTGCGCAGCCAGTCGGAGACTTCACGACCGGTGCAGTGGGGGATGCGGGCGAGCAGGTTGCGGTGGGTCTCCTCGGAGAAGAGTTGGGACATCGGCGCCTCCGAACGCAAAGGGGATGTAAGCCGGTCCTTCACGTCACCGTGCCTGAGCGTTCGCGTATTGGCAACAGTGCGGCACGTTACGCTCTGCGCGTGGTTGATACGACGCCGTTGACCCGAGCAGTGGATCACTTCGCCGACCGGTTGCGGGCGGCGCCCCAGAGTCGGCTCCAGCGCAGCGCCGCCGCCGAGGCACTGGCGCTGGCCAGGGAGTTGGCGCGCTGGGCGCAACGGGTGGAGGAGCCGTCCACCGAGCCGCGCGAGATGCCGGACGCGGGGATGTTCGCCGTCGCCGACCAAATCCTGGTGGCCGCGCACGACTTGGCCGTGGTGCTGGACAGCGACGATCAGGTCGCCGAGGCGGTGCGGCTCGTGGAGGAGGCGCGCAAGAGGGCGGGTGTCTGAGGCCGGTACGGCCCGACACGCGCCCCCCTTCCGCCGAGCGGGTGTCAGAGGGAGGCGATGACCCGGTCCGCCAGGATGTAGACCGTGTCCTCGCCGCACGCGAACGTCAGCGTGTAGGCGCCCGAGATGCCCGAGCCGCCGAGGAGGTACGGCAGCTCGCCCTCGCGCAGTGCCGCCGCCAGGCGTTCGGCCGTCTCGCGGTGGCCCGGGGTCATGCACAGGGTGGTGCCGTCGGCGAAGACGTAGACGTCGAGGGTGCCGAGGGGGCCCGGGCGGACGTCGGAGAGCTCGACCCGGTCCGCGGCCAGCTGCTCCAGCGCGGTAGCCGTGCGCTCGTGGTCGTTCACGACCGGCGACTGCACCGGGACGAAGTCCGGGTGTGAGGGGTGACGGCGGCGGGCCGCGGCGAGCTCGGGGGACTCCCCGGCGAACTCGTCGGCCTCGGTGGTCGGCTCGGAGACCGGCTCCAGCGGCTCGAGACCCGAGAAGTCGGCCTGCCGGGGCAGGAAGGGCTCGCCGTCGGCCAGGCCCAGCAGAGAAGGCGCGTCGGAGGCGTCACGGGCCTCCTGGGCGGCCCAGAACGCGCGGGCCTCGGCCAGCTCCCGCTCCCGCTCCTCGGCGAGCGCCTCGGCCACGGCCGCGCGTATCTCGTCCGCGTCGGCGGCACGGGCTGCGGGCAGCAGCGCCCCCGCGGCGGCGGCCTGGTTCTCGGCGAGCTGGGCCTGCAGCTGCGTGAGCTGGCGGCGCAGCTTCAGGACCGTGCGCAGGACGGCGACGCCCACGGCGCCCGTGGCGGCCGTGGTGAGCAGCAGGGCGATGGGCATGGCGCTCACTGACGTACTCCCAGGTTCAAAGTCGACCCCCGACTTCCTACATCAGCTTGAAGGGCGGACTAAGCAGCTGTCAGTGCGTAACGTCACGAAACGGACGGGACTTTGGGTTCGTGGTTTCGTGGGTCATCGCGCCGACCTGTGCTGACCTGCGGCGTTACCCCCTCCGAGGGAGATAGGTCACATCCTGAGGGAGATTGGATCACAAAACGGCCCAGAACCCTGGTGTTTTCCGGGTTCCGGGCCGTTCGATGACCTGCCGTGCTCGGCCGACTACCGGCCGTGGATCAGCTGAGGCGCTCGATGACCATCGCCATGCCCTGGCCGCCGCCGACGCACATGGTCTCCAGACCGAACTGCTTGTCGTGCCACTGCAGCGAGTTGATCAGCGTGCCGGCGATACGGGCGCCGGTCATGCCGAAGGGGTGGCCGACGGCGATGGCGCCGCCGTTGACGTTCAGCTTGTCGATGTCGATGCCGAGGTCGCGGTACGAGGGGATCACCTGGGCGGCGAAGGCCTCGTTGATCTCGACCAGGTCGATGTCGTCGATGGTCAGGCCGGCGCGGCGCAGGGCCTGCTTGCTGGCCTCGACCGGGCCGAGGCCCATGATCTCCGGGGAGAGGCCGGAGACGCCGGTGGACACGATGCGGGCGAGCGGGGTCAGGCCCAGCTCGCGGGCCTTGGTGTCGCTCATGATGACCAGCGCGGCCGCGCCGTCGTTCAGCGGGCAGCAGTTGCCCGCGGTGACCAGGCCGTCGGGGCGGAAGACCGGCTTGAGGCCGGCCACGCCCTCCAGGGTCACGCCGGCGCGCGGGCCGTCGTCCTTGCTCACCACCGTGCCGTCGGGGAGGGTCACCGGGGTGATCTCGCGCTCCCAGAAGCCGTTCTTGATGGCCTCTTCGGCGAGGTTCTGCGAGCGGACGCCGAACTCGTCCATCTCCTGGCGGGTGACGCCCTTCCAGCGGGCCAGGTTCTCGGCGGTCTGGCCCATCGAGATGTAGGCGTCGGGGACGAGCCCGTCCTCACGCGGGTCGTGCCACGTGGTGCCCTCCTGCTGGGCGACGGCGGCGGTACGGGCCTCGGCCTCGGCGAACAGCGGGTTGTGCGTGTCCGGCAGGCCGTCGGAGCTGCCCTTGGCGAAGCGGGAGACCGTCTCGACGCCGGCGGAGATGAACACGTCGCCCTCGCCGGCCTTGATGGCGTGCAGGGCCATGCGGGAGGTCTGCAGCGAGGAGGAGCAGTAGCGGGTGATCGTGCAGCCCGGCAGGTGGTCCATGCCCATCTGTACGGCGACGATCCGGCCGAGGTTGTGGCCCTGCTCGCCGCCGGGGAGGCCGCAGCCGAGCATCAGGTCGTCGATGTCCTTGGGGTCCAGCTCGGGGATCTTGGCGAGCGCCGCCTGGATGATGGTCGCGGTCAGGTCGTCGGGGCGCAGGTCCTTGAGGGAACCCTTGCCGGCGCGGCCGATGGGGGAGCGGGCGGTCGAGACGATGACGGCTTCGGGCATCACGGCTCCAGTGGACGGGGTTTCGGGCAGGGCCGGTTCGGAAGTTACCCGTACGTATGGTCCAGGTCACCGGTGTTGTGGTGTGACACTGGCCGCAATTGTCTAAGCGCTTGCTTGGCAAGGGTGGACCGTCCCAGGGGGCGCTGCCCTTCGGACCCCCCTTTTCCCACCCTCCCACTCGTCTCGGTAAGTCGGGCGGTGAAAGTCCAGAACGCGGGAGCCGGGGCGGCGCCCACGCGTCACGCTGTGGGGCGGGCCGGTTCGGCCTCGGGTACGCGGCGGCGGCGCCTGCGCTTGAGCAGCGCCCACGGTCCACGCGGCCCCGTGGGCATCGCCGCGGTGACCTCCGTGCCCGCCTCCGACGCCGCCTCGGCCGCGGCGCGGGCAACCGGCAGGAAACCCTCGCGGCGGAACACGTCCGGCCGCTCCTCCTCCGCCGGCCACAGCCCCAGCGCCGCGCACACCGTCGGCAGCACCGCCATCGCAGCCGTGGCGTACCCCTCGGCGGAGGGGTGGTAGTTGTCCGGCCCGAACAGCTCCCGCGGGTTCGCCTCGAACTCGGGCCCGAGCAGGTCGCCCAGCGACACCGTCCGCCCGCCCTGCTCCACCGCCCCGATCGTCTGGGCCGCCGCCAGCTGCCGCGAGGCCCGGCGGGCCAGCCAGCGCAGCGGCTGCTGCACCGGCTCGATGGTGCCCAGGTCGGGGCACGTGCCGACGACCACCTCCGCCCCGGCCGTGCGCAGCCGCCGTACCGCCGCCGACAGATGCCGTACCGAACGCGTCGGCGGCATCCGGCGCGTGACGTCGTTCGCGCCGATCATGATCACGCAGACGTCCGGAAGGGGGGAGGAGGGCGAGAGGACCAGCGCCACCTGCCGGTCCAGGTCGTCCGACTGGGCCCCGCAGAGGGCCACGTTGCGCAGTTCGACCGGGCGCTCCGCCACCGCCGCCAGCCCCGACGCCAGCAGCGCCCCCGGCGTCTGTCCGGCCCGGTGTACCCCCTGCCCGGCCGCGGTGGAGTCGCCGAGCATGACCAGCCTGAGGGGCGGCTCACCGGGAACGTCGTACGCGTGCCCGTACACACCCTCCGCCTTCGGCACCCGGCCGCCGCTGCCGTTGCCCACATGGCGCCGGGCCAGCCGCACCTCCGCGAGCAGCAGGCCGACGGCGGCCGCCCCGACCAGCCCCGCCCCGCCACCGCCGTACGCCGCTCCGGCCGCGATCCGCCGGGCCACCCTCGCCCTCGACATGCTCGTCATGCGTCGCCGCCACCTCCTCTCAGCCGTACATCCACTCCTTGCCCCGTACAGCCCGTTCGTCAATCGCAACGGGGAGTGAACCCCAGTCCCCTGTCACCCCGGGGCCTTAGGCTGGCGACACCACATACGACCACTGTTTTTTGCAAGCAACCGGAGACAACGGTGCAATTCCACGACTCGATGATCAGCCTCGTCGGCAACACCCCGCTGGTGCGGCTCAACAACGTGACCAAGGGCATCCGGGCTACCGTCCTGGCCAAGGTGGAGTACTTCAACCCGGGCGGCTCCGTGAAGGACCGCATCGCCCTGCGCATGATCGAGGCCGCCGAGCAGAGCGGGGAGCTGAAGCCGGGCGGCACGATCGTCGAGCCGACCAGCGGGAACACCGGTGTGGGTCTCGCCATCGTGGCCCAGCAGAAGGGCTACAAGTGCATCTTCGTGTGCCCTGACAAGGTGAGCACCGACAAGATCAACGTGCTGCGGGCGTACGGGGCGGAGGTCGTGGTGTGCCCGACCGCCGTCGCGCCCGAGCACCCGGACTCGTACTACAACGTCTCCGACCGGCTGGTGCGCGAGACGCCCGGCGCCTGGAAGCCCGACCAGTACTCCAACCCCAACAACCCGCTCTCGCACTATCACTCGACCGGCCCCGAGCTGTGGGAGCAGACCGAGGGGAAGATCACCCACTTCGTGGCGGGAGTCGGCACCGGCGGCACCATCTCCGGCACCGGCCGCTACCTGAAGGACGTCAGCGACGGCACGGTCAAGGTCATCGGCGCCGACCCCGAGGGCTCGGTGTACTCCGGCGGCTCCGGGCGGCCGTACCTGGTCGAGGGCGTGGGCGAGGACTTCTGGCCCACCGCGTACGACCGGACCGTCGCCGACGAGATCGTCGCGGTGTCCGACAAGGACTCCTTCCAGATGACCCGGCGCCTCGCCAAGGAGGAGGGCCTGCTGGTGGGCGGCTCCTGCGGCATGGCCGTCGTGGCCGCGCTGGAGGTCGCCGAGCGGCTCGGCCCGGACGACGTCGTGGTCGTGCTGCTGCCGGACAGCGGGCGCGGCTACCTCAGCAAGATCTTCAACGACGAGTGGATGGCCGACTACGGCTTCCTCGAGGACGAGGGCCCCAGCGCCCGTGTCGCCGACGTCCTCAACGACAAGGAGGGCGGCTCCATCCCGTCCCTGGTGCACATGCACCCGGAGGAGACCGTCGGTCAGGCCATCGAGGTGCTGCGCGAGTACGGCGTCTCGCAGATGCCGGTCGTCAAGCCGGGCGCCGGTCACCCGGACGTGATGGCCGCCGAGGTCGTCGGGTCGGTCGTGGAGCGGGAGCTGCTGGACGCCCTGTTCTCCAAGCGGGCCTCGCTCGACGACCCCCTGGAGAAGCACATGTGCTCCCCGCTGCCCCAGGTCGGCTCCGGCGAGCCGGTCGGCGACCTGATGCAGGTGCTGGGCTCGGCGGACGCGGCGATCGTCCTGGTCGAGGGCAAGCCGACCGGCGTGGTCAGCCGGCAGGACCTGCTGGCCTTCCTGGCCAAGGGCGGGAACAAGTAGCAAACCCGCCGTGAACTGCCCGTGGCGGCGGCGAACTTGCGGTGACCTCGGGCGATCCAGCCGTTCCGGAAGTGGTACGAGCGTGTCACGTGCGCGCAGCACCCGCTTAACACGGGTCCGGCACATTGGTGGGTGTCGGCAGGGCGGGAGCGGCTCCCCGCCCAGGCCGGCGCCGAACGGCGCCAAGGACCTCCGGAGCGGCTCCCGGACCTCCATGGACGCCACGGACGCGCAAGCCCGGCCCTGACCCGGCCCGCGTCCCTCGCGGGGACCGCCGTCGTCCCGCCCCCCGGCAACGGGGGTGCGGCGGTCCCCGCGCAAGCCTCTTCCGGCGGGCGGAAGCCGATTCCCGCCGACCTGGCGGGCGGCCCCGTCACTCCTCCTCGGCGGACCGGTCCCGGCGCCCGGTGACGATCTCGGGGTTGTGCCGTACGGCCTGGGCCACGTTGACGCCGACGATGCCGACCCAGGCGGTCACCAGCCCGGACATCCCCGCGAGGCCGCCGCCGATCGCGGACAGCGGAATCGCGAGGACCAGCGAGACGACGGCGAAACCGAACCGCTCGGCCCAGTTGTCGGCCCCCTTCGGCCGCCGGGTGCCGCGCGCGTCCGCCATCCGCTGCTCGGCCAGGTGCCGTCGCACCCGGCGGTCCACCGTGCCGTCGATGCGCTGCTCGACCTTCTCCAGGAAGGAGTCGACGAGCGCGGAGTCGTACTCCTCGCCCAGTTCCCTGCGTGCCCGCACGGTGGCGTCAAGGTCCTTCTTGAGGTCGGCGTCCCGTGGGTCCAGTGCGCTCATGCGCTCCACCCTAGGGAGCGGTGACCTCGGCCCGCACTGGGGACAACCCCCCTCTTCGCACCGCGAAGGACCGTCACCGTGCCAGGCCGTGCTGCCTCGCGTACGCGTTCGCCACGTCCTCCGGGTCCTTCTTGTCCTTGTCCACCTGGCGGTTGAGCTCGGTGAGCTGGGCGGTGGTCAGGATGTTGCCGAGCCGGGCGAGGGCCTTGCGGACGGTGTCGTCGGCCTTGCGGTCGGCGATGAGCGGGACGATGTGCTGGCTCGGGACGAGGTGCTCGGGGTCGGAGAGCACCACCCAGTCGTCGGCCTTGATGTCGGTGTCGGTGGTGAAGAGGTTCGCCACGTCCACGTCGCCCTTCTTCAGGGCTCCCTTGACCAGCGGGCCGTCGGAGTCCAGCGACTTGAACTCCTTGAACTCGACGCCGTACACCTCCTTCAGGCCGACCGCCCCCACCTGACGCTTCTTCACCTCGGGAGCGGCCCCGATGACCAGCCGGCCGTTCTGCTTCCTCAGGTCGGCGAGCGAGGCGAGCCCGTACTTGCGCGCCGTGTCGCGGGTGACGACGAAGGCGTCCGAGTCCTCCGCCATCCCGTACGGCAGTACCTGGAGACCGGCCGGCAGGGCGAGGGTCAGGGCGTTCTGCATGGCGCCCTGCTCGGTGGGCGTGGCCTTCGGGTCGAGGTAGTTGAGGAGAGCGCCCTGGTACTCGGGCAGCAGGTCGATGTCACCGCTCCTGAGGGCGGGGATGACGATCTCGCGGGTGCCCAGGTTGGGGCGGACGGTCACCTTCACGCCGGCCGCCCGCAGGGCCGCGGCGTACAGGTACCCGAGCACCTGGTTCTCGGTGAAGTTGGCCGTGCCGATGGTGACTCCGCCCTTGCTGGAGCCACCACCGCCTGTGGTGCCGCCCTGGCCGTTCAGGGAGGTGATGCCGCTCGAACAGGCGGACAGGGCGGGAACGGAGGCGACCGCGAACAGGCCGCCGAGGACAGTACGACGATTCATCGGGGTTCCTAGGCAGTGCGGTGGAGGAAGAGGAAGCGCTGCAGGCCGGCCAGGGCCACGTCCAGGACGACGGCGACGGCGGCGACCAGCACCGCGCCGCCGAGCACCTGGACGAGGTCGCGCTGGGCGAGGCCGTCGAAGACGTAGCGGCCGAGGCCGCCGAAGGAGACGTACGCGGCGATGGTCGCCGTGGCGACCACCTGGATCAGCGCCAGGCGCAGGCCGGTCATGATCAGCGGGAGGGCGAGCGGCAGCTCGACCTGGAAGAGGACCTGGTGGCCGCGCATGCCCTGGCCGCGGGCCGCGTCCTTCACGTCCGGGTCGACGGCCGTCATGCCCGCGTAGGTGTTGGTGACGATCGCGGGGACCGCGAGGGCGACCAGCGCGACGTACACCGGCAGCATCGACAGGCCGCCGGCCAGGAAGACCAGGACGACCAGGCCGACGGTGGGCAGGGCGCGGCCGAAGGACGCGAGGTTGATCGCCAGGAAGGCGCCCCTGCCGGTGTGGCCGATCAGCAGCCCGAGCGGGAGGCCGATGGCGGCCGCGATGAGCGTGGCCAGCAGCGAGTACTGGAGGTGCTCGGCGAGGCGGTGGGCGATGCCGTCGGGCCCGGACCACTGGGAGCCGCTGACCAGCCAGCCGCCGAGGTTCTCGAAGAGTTCGTACATCTCAGGCTCGCCGCCTCTTCCACGGGGTGAGGACGTACTGGAGGGCGACCAGGGCCGCGTCCGCGAGGACGGCGAGCAGGAGAGTGAGGACCACTCCGGCGATCACCGGGGTCGGGAAGTCGCGCTGGAAGCCGTCGGTGAAGAGCTGGCCGAGGCCGCCGTCGCCGATGTAGGTCGCGACGGACACCAGGGAGATCGACATGACCGTGGCGATGCGGACGCCCGCCATGATCACGGGGAGTGCCAGCGGGAACTCGACCGTGAGGAGGGTGCGAAGGGGGCGCGTGCCCATCGCCTTCGCGGCCTCCTTCACCTTCACGGGGACCGAGTCCAGGCCCTCGACCGTGTTCCGCAGCAGGACGACCAGGGTGTAGATCGTCAGACCGGTCACGGTGGTGGTGCGGGTCAGTCCGCTCACCGGCAGCAGGAGCACGAAGACGGCGATCGACGGGATCGTGAACAGGACGTTCGAGGCGCCGAGGAGGAAGCCGCGCAGCGGGCGGATCCGGTGGGCGAGCACGGCCAGCGGCAGGGAGATCAGCACGCCCAGCAGGACGGCTGTCAGGGCGGCCTGCAGATGGGAGAGGGTGAGGGCGGTGAGGTCGTCGGTGTGGGCGGCTATCCAGGACCAGTCGATCGTCATGCCGCCACGCTCACTTCGGCGTGGGCCCGGCCCGCGCGTGCGTGGATGTCGTCCCGGGAGGAGACGCCGGTGAGGACGCCGTCCGCGTCGACCCGGGCGATCAGGCCCGTGGGGGAGGCGACCGACTCGTTGAGGGCCGACAGCAGCGAGTCGGTGTCCCTGAGCGGGCGTACGGGGAGTTCGGCGTCCTGGGACGCCCAGTGCAGCGGCCTGCCCGCGCCGTCGAGGACGAGGGTCCAGTGGCCGCCCTCGGGGGCGGGACCCTGCGGGAGGTCGGCGAGGTCCGTCAGGGACAGCAGCTTCAGCCCGCGCTCCGCGCCGAGGAAGCCGGCCACGAAGTCGTCGGCGGGGCGGGCGAGCAGTTCGGCGGGCGGTGCGCACTGGACCAGGTGGCCGCCGGTGCGGAAGACGGCGATCTGGTCGCCGAGCCGGACGGCCTCGTCGACGTCGTGGGTGACGAAGACGATGGTCTTGCTCAACTCCTTCTGCAGCCGCAGCAGTTCGTCCTGGAGCTGGGCGCGCACGACCGGGTCGACCGCGCCGAAGGGCTCGTCCATGAGCAGCACCGGCGGGTCGGCCGCCAGGGCGCGGGCGACGCCCACGCGCTGTTGCTGGCCGCCGGAGAGCTGGTGCGGGTAGCGCCGGCCGGCGTCGGCCGCGAGACCGACGGTCTCCAGCAGCTCGACCGCGCGGGCCCGGGCCTTCCTGCGGTTCCAGCCGAGCAGCAGCGGAACGGTGGCGATGTTGTCGAGCACCGTGCGGTGCGGGAAGAGCCCGGCCTGCTGGATGACGTAGCCGATGGAGCGGCGCAGTTCGGCCGCGTCCTGCCGGGTGACGTCCCTGCCGCCGACGCGGATGGTGCCGGAGGTCGGTTCCACCATCCGGTTGATCATCCGCAATGTGGTCGTCTTGCCGCAACCGGAGGATCCGACCAGGACGGTGACGCCGCCCTCCGGCATCTCCAGGCTGAGGTCGTGGACTGCTGTGGTGCCGTTGGGGAAGCGCTTGTGGACCGCATCGAACTGGATCATGAGATGTCCCTTGCCCGGCTGCATAACGTCATGCAGAGTTCTTGGTGTCTGAATAGGTTGTCAATGCTCCGGAGTTAATCCGAGGCAGCCGATGACCACGGAGCAAGATCGAATGTCCGGGTTGAGGGGAGTTTGGGCTTGATGTCGTCTCGCATCATGGACGCGCCTGAGTCCGTACGGTCCGCGACGGTGGTCCTCCAGGGGGCGGGACTCGGCGTCGAGGACGTCGTACACCTCGCCGACGGGGCCGCACGGCCGGTCCCGCAGGCCGATGCGATGCTGCGGGCGGAGGAGTCCTGGAACGCCGCCCGGCGGATCGCGGCCACCGGGCGCGTGTACGGCCGCTCCACCGGCGTGGGCGCGAACCGGAACGAGGACGTGCCCACCGAGGCCGCCACCGGTCACGGCCTGCGCCTGCTGCGCAGCCACGCCGGCGCCGTCGGCGAGGAACTCCCCGCCCGGCAGGTGCGCGCCATGCTCGCCATAAGGGCCAACCAACTGCTCGCCGGCGGTGCGGGGTTGCGGCCCAGCGTGGTCACCGCCCTGTGCGAGGCGCTGGAGACCGGCGCCCATCCGGTCGTCAACGAGTTCGGCTCCGTCGGCACCGGCGACATCGCGGCCCTGGCCCAGGTGGGGCTCGCGCTGGCCGGCGAGCATCCGTGGCGGGGCGGGGGCGCACCCGAGCCGCAGCCCCTCGACAACAACGACGCCCTCGCCCTGATCAGCAGCAACGCCCTCACCCTCGGCCAGTCCGCGCTCGCCCTGCACGAACTGCGCGGCCTGATCGGCGCCACCCAGGTGGTCGCGGCACTGTCCCTGCTCGCCGTCGACGGCTCGCACGAGGCGTACGCCGCGCCCGTGCACGCCGCCCGCCCGCACCGCGGGAGCACCGAGGTGGCCCGGCGGATGCGGGAGCTGATCGGCGCCGCGGACCGGCCGACGCCGCCGCTCGGCCGGATCCAGGACCCGTACGGCTTCCGCTGCCTGCCCCAGATCCACGGCCCCGCGCTCGACGCGGCCGACGCCCTCGAACAGGTCCTGGCCGTGGAGATCAACGCGGCGGCCGAGAACCCGCTCATCGCCCCCGGCGATCTGGCCGCCTACCACCACGGCGGCTTCTACCAGGCCCAACTCGCTCTCGCCCTTGACCACTTCAGGCTCGCGGTGACCCAGGTGGCCCGCCTGTCCACCTCGCGCCTGTCCACGCTCAACGAGCCCGCCTACACCCGCCTGCGCCCCTTCCTCGCCGACCACGAGCCGGCCTCCTCGGGCGTGATGATCCTGGAGTACGCGGCCGGAGCGGCCCTCGGCGACCTGCGGGCCTTCTCCGCCCCCGCGTCGCTCGGGCACGCTGTACTCTCCCGGGGCGTCGAGGAACAGGCGAGCTTCGCCTCGCTCGCCGCGCGGCAGACCCTGCGCGCGTGCGGTGCGTACCGTCTGGTGGTCGGCTGCGAACTCGTCGCCGCGGTCCGCGCGCTGCGCCAGCGCGACCTGAGGCCCGACCCGGGGCTCGAGGCCGGACGGGCGTTCGCGCTCGCCGAGTCGGTCCTCGACGACGACCCGGCCGACCGGCCGCTCACGGACGACGTGACGACGGCGGCCGCACTGCTCGACCGGTTCACGGACATCTGGAGGGGGAGCACGTCATGAGCGTGGACAGGACCACGGCCGCGACGGCCGGTGTGACGGACAGCCCGGCCACCCGGCTGCAGGCCCTCTTCGAGGGGCACCGGCTCACACCGACCCAGCGCCGCATCGCGCACAGCATGGTGCGGCGGGCCGCCGACGTGCCCTTCCTGTCCAGTGTGGAGCTGGCCGAGCTGGCCGGGGTCAGCCAGCCCTCGGTGACCCGGTTCGCGGTCGCCCTCGGCTTCGACGGCTACCCGGCCCTGCGCAAGCACCTGCGCGAGGTCGTGCCCGCCGAACCGGCCGCCGAGGCGGGCTCGTACAACGAGTACCAGCAGGCCGTCGAGGCCGAGATCGAGAACCTCAAGCACCTCGCGGAGCTGCTCGCCGACCCCCGCCCGGTGCAGAAGGCCGGGCGGATCCTGGCCGCCTCCCGCCCGCTGCCGGTGCTCGGGCTGCGCGCCGCCGCGTCCCAGGCGTACGGCTTCGCGTACTTCGCCGCCAAGGTCCACCCGGACGTCCGGCTGCTCAACGAGGGCGGCACGATGATCCACGACCGCATCGACGCGGCCGTCCGCGCCGGCGCCACGGCCCTGCTGTGCTTCGCGCTGCCCCGGCACCCGCGCGAGGTCGTGGACACCCTCGCCTACGCCAGGGAGGCCGGCCTGACCGTCGTCACGGTCGCCGACTCCGCCTTCGCGCCGGTCGCCAAGCACTCCGACCTGCTGCTGCCCGCCGCCGTCGGCACCGGCCTCGCCTTCGACACCGCGTGCGCGCCGATGCTGCTCGGGCGGGTGCTGCTGGAGGCCCTGTGCGACGACCTGCCGGACGCCCAGGCCCGGTTGGAGGAGTTCGACGCGAACGCCGCCGCCCGCGGTCTGTTCGTCGAGTGACCTGCCGCGTTCTCAGACTCGTCTCACCTTCTGCCACTAGCTTCGTGCCGGAACGCAGGCGCTGAGGGAACACGTGACACGGGAGGCTGACGTGGCGCGCGCAGAGCACAGAGGGCACGGAGAACACAGAGAACACAGAGGACACAGAGGACGCGGACTGGCCCGGGTGGCCGTCGTCGTACGGGCCGGGGCCGCACCGCTGTGGTGGTTCGGGGTGTTCGCCGCCGGGATCGGCGTCCTGGTGCCCGGGGTGACCGGGCGCCGGATCGGGGTCACGGCGGGGGCCACTCTCTTCCTGGTGACGGCGGCCGCCGTGGCGCTGGTACGGCGCAAACGGTACGCCGCCCTCGCCCGCGGGGCGGCCCGCGCGGGCAAGTACGACGTCCTGCAGGACCGGGCGGTGACCGTGCGCACCTGGCGCCGCGGACACCGCTGGTGGCTGCTGCTGGGCTTCGCCGTCGCGCTCTGCAGCAGCATCGCGGTGCCCGCGGCCGGGGGCATGCTGCTGGCCGGGGCCGGCGCCGGGCTGCGGTTGAAGGCCGCCTGGCTCGGGCGGCACGAGCGGGCCGGGGGCACGCTGCTGTGGGTGCGCGTCGACTGGCTCGACAAGCAGGGCGGGAACCCCGCGGGCAGGACCGTGAAGGGCCTGCGCGGTACGGGCATCGCGGCCGGCGACGCGGCGCCGGGCGGGGCCCGCCGCCGTACCGCGGCGCTCGTCTGATCCGGAGTCCGCCCGATCCGGAGGAGAGGCCCTAGACCTCCAGGTCCTCCTCGATCCTCTTCAGCTGGTGCCGGGCCATCGCCAGGTTGGCCCGGGAGGCGTCCAGGACGAGGTAGAGGAAGAGACCGTTGCCGCCGCGGCCCTTGAGCAGGCGGATCAGGTGGTACTGGTCCGACAGCGTGATCAGGATGTCGTCGATCTCGGCCTTGAGGCCCAGGTGTTCCATCGTGCGCATCTTGGCGCGGATCACGTCCGTGTTGCCGGCGGCGGCCACGTTCAGGTCGAAGCTCTTGCTGCCGCCCATCGTGCCCAGCGCCATCCCGCTGGTGTAGTCGACGAGCGCGACGCCGGTGGCGCCCTCGATGGAGGTCAGCGCCTCTTTCAGTGCGGTCTCGGTGTTGGCCATGACGGTCCTCTCAACTGTCGGTTGCGGTGCGCGCTTCGGTGGCCGTGGTGCGTGGCACGCGCGTCGTTCGGGTACGTGGTGCGGGTGTGGTTCTGGTGGCGGGCCGGGTGGCCTGCGCCGCCGCCTCGGCGGCGTCGAGCAGTTCCCCGATGCGGGCGCCGGACCGGCGGCCCTCCAGGTGCAGTCGGCCGACGTTGACCCGGTCCTGGGTGAGCAGCGTCAGCACGGCGGTGCGGCCGGCCGCGTAGGTGGCGACGTAGCCGTGTTCGCCGCGCACCAGCAGCTCCCGGAAACCGCCGTTGCCGGTGGCGTCGGCGACCCGTATGGCCACACCCAGCGCGGCCGCGGTGAGCGCCGCGAGGCCCTCCGGGTCGACACCCGGGGTGTCGTGGGCGACGACGAGACCGTCGACGCCGGCCGCGAGCGCGCCGGTGAGCTGCGGGACCCGGGTCCGCAGCCGGCGCAGTTCGTCCAGGACGACCTCCAGGTCCTGTTCGGGCACCATCAGCTCTCTCCTCTCGGCGGGGCGGTGCCGTTCAAAGCGCCTCCAGCGCATCCCTGAGCCTCTTCAGCAGCGCGATGTCGGGGTCGGTGACCGTGAGCGGGGGAGTCGGGAGACTCGGGGGTGGAGCGGGAGCCGTGGCCACCGGCCGGACGAGCCCGGCCGCCGCGAGCCGGCGTGCGTCCACCAGCGTGTGGAACGCCTGCCTGCCCAGGTTGCGGGCGATCTGCGGGGCCGAGCGGACGCCGTCCACCCGGTCCAGGACCGCCCTCTGGCGGGGAGTGACCGGCGGCGCAGCGGCCGGGTCGGCCCGGATCAGCGGGGCGCTGTCGGCTGCCGGGTCCGGCCAGAGGCGGTGCAGCAGCAGACGGCGGCGCAGCGTCTCGCGTTCCAGCGCGATGACCGGAACCGAGGGCAGCGGTCCGAGGCGGGGCCCGCTGTCGTAGCGGAAGCGGCCCGGGGTGCTGCTCGGCGAGAGCGCGAAGTAGCCCGCGTCGTACAGCGCGTCCAGGTGGCACAGCTCCAGGGCGCCCTCGGGCAGCAGCCCCGCGTCCAGCAGCCGGCGGGCCGCTCCCCTAGCGTCGCCGGCCTGGTCGGCGGCCTGTTGCCAGGCGGTGCCGGCCAGGGTGCCGTGGGCCGTGAGGAGCACGTCGAGACCGGGGGCATGAGGGCTCTCGGCGTGCACCACCCGGCCCTCGGCGAGGTACAGGGTGCCGTGCTCCCGGACGAGGACGCCGGTGGCCTGCTCCTCGGCGAGCCGCCGGAGCATCGGCGAGAGCGCGCCCGCCGTTCTCTCCTGCGCGCCGGTCCTGTCCCGCACCGGCAGCGGCGGAGGTGTCCCGACCACAGTCATCCCAGCACCAGCCGGGCAGCCATGTCGCCGAGCCGGATCCGCGCGAGGGCGAGATTGCCCTCCTCGCGGCTGAGCCACAGGTGCAGGAAGACGCTGCTGTCGAAGGACGTGTCCACGAACCGCAGCAGGTGGTAGCTGTCGCGGTTGCTGACGATCAGGTCCTCGACCGGCGGGCGCCCGTCCTCACCCTCGCCGGGCGCGAAGGCGCCGTGTTCGGCGGCCAGCCGGGCCAGTTCGGCGGCCTCCGCCGCGGTGGTCTCGTGGTCACCGCCGGGGGCTTCCCCGACGGTGCCCAGGGCCAGTCCGCTCGTCCAGTCCACCAGGGCGGCTCCCCGGGCCCCGGGCAGCCGCATCGCTTCCAGTAGGCACTCGTCGATTCCGGGCACGCCGGCTCCCCTCCCCGCCTGTGACTCCGGTTGAGTGACAGAGACACTACGCAACGTGTGCGCGAGGGGTGAGCGCTTTGGCATTTTCCAGTGGAACGTGCGCCCGGCGTACTAGTGTTGGTCAACTGACGACTGTTTCAAGAGAGTTAAACCATTTGTTCGAGAAGCGCTCGGGGTGAGTCAACGGCTCCCGGAGGCGCGCAGGGCGGTGAGCGTGGACGCGTGCGCTCCTCCGGATTCGGCCACGACCTCCGCCACCGTCTGCGGCTCCCGTACCGTCGCGAAGGTCACGCCCCCCGTTCCGTCCGGCGCGAAGCCGTAGATGCCCGGCCGCACCAGGGAGTTGTAGGCGTAGTGGTGGGCGAAGCCGTACGCGCCGGTGTCCAGCGCCGCCGCGTAGTCGCCCTGCTCCAGCAGCGGCAGCGCGCGCCCCTCGGCGAGCAGGTCGCCCGAGAAACAGGCCGGCCCCGCCACGTCCTGCACCACTTCGGGTCCCGCCTTGGGCCGGCCCTTCGCGTCGTACGCGGCGATCCTGAGCGGCCACGCCCCCGGCGCGTACACGGTCCGCGTGGCCACCTGCACGCCCGCGTGCGTCACCGCGATCCGCCGCCCGCCGGAACTCTTGGCGTACTCCACCCGCGCCACCACCGTGCCGTGCTTGGCCAGCAGCGACCGCCCGAACTCGGTCACCAGCCCGTACCGCCCGTCGAACAGCCCCGGCACCTCCCGGGCCAGCAGCCGCGCGTACTGTGCGTAGGTCGGCGCCGTCCCCTCTGCGGTGAAGTCGACCGGCAGCCCGCCGCCGAGGTCGAGCGTGTCGATCTGCGGCCGCCCGATCCGCGCGTTGATCTCCTCCGCGAGCGCGTAGGTCTCCGCCACGCCCCGCGCCATCAGCGGCAGTGGGATGCCCTGCGAGCCGGTGTGCGTGTGCAGCCGCGTCAGCCACGGCCGGTCCGCACAGGCCCGGACGACCCACTCCCGGGCCCCCTCGTCGCGCAGCGCCACCCCGAACTTGGAGGTCTCCGTCGCCGTCGAGGTCGCCCCGATGGTGCCTCCGCCGACCTGCGGGTTGACCCGGATGCCCAGCGGTGACCGGGTGGGCGCCGCCCCGACCAGCGCGTCCAGCCGGTCCAGCTCCTGCGGGTTGTCCGCGTTGACGGCGATGCCCAGCGTGAGCGCCTCGCGCAGTTCGGCCGGCGTCTTGGCGGGCGAGTCCAGCACCGTGCGGTCCGGCGGCAGCCCCGCCGCCCGTGCCAGTGCCAGCTCGCCCGGGCTGGCCACCTCCGCCCCGATGCCCTCCTCGTGCAGCAGCCGCAGCACCGGCACGAGCGGGGTCGCCTTCACGGCGAAGGCGTGCAGCACCGGCGTGCCCGGTGCCGTCACCGCCTCGAACGCCGTGCGCAGGGCCACCGCGGACTTACGGATGCCGGTGACGTCCAGCAGGCCCACCACGGCCGCGTCCGGGCCCAGCAGCCCCTGCTCCACCGCGCCGCGTACCGCCTCGTCGCGCCGCGCCGCCCGGTCCCGGGCCTCGCCGTCGGTCTCGTGCTCCACGACTTCTCCCCTCCATCCGCTCCTGACCGCCTCTGTCTGCCTTCGGGTACTTCCAGCCAAACATCCGGGACACCGGGACGTGGCCGCCCGAATGTATTGACTAGTTCTATTCAGAGGGTCAGGATGTGAATAGAGATAGCAACAGGAGGAGGCAGACGATGTCGGGACCCCGCCCCGTACGAGCACCGCGCGGCACGGAACTGAGCACCCTGGGATGGCAGCAGGAAGCCGCCCTGCGGATGCTGCAGAACAACCTCGACCCCGAGGTCGCCGAGCACCCCGACAAGCTCGTCGTCTACGGCGGCACCGGCAAGGCCGCCCGTGACTGGCGCTCCTTCGACGCGATGGTGCGCACGCTGCAGACCCTCAAGCAGGACGAGACCATGCTGGTCCAGTCCGGCCGCCCGGTCGGTGTGATGCAGACCCACGAGTGGGCCCCGCGCGTCCTCATCGCCAACTCCAACCTGGTCGGCGACTGGGCCAACTGGGAGGAGTTCCGCCGTCTGGAGGCCCTCGGCCTGACCATGTACGGCCAGATGACCGCCGGCTCCTGGATCTACATCGGCACCCAGGGCATCCTCCAGGGCACCTACGAGACCTTCGCCGCCGTCGCCGCGAAGAAGTTCGGCGGCACCCTCGCCGGGACCATCACCCTGACCGCCGGCCTCGGCGGCATGGGCGGTGCCCAGCCCCTCGCCGTCACCATGAACGACGGCGTCGCCATCTGCGTCGACTGCGACCCGCGCGCCATCGAGCGCCGCATCGAGCACCGCTACCTGGACGTCAGGGCCGACAACCTCGACCACGCGCTCCAGCTGGCCACCGAGGCCCGCGACGCCCGCCGCCCGCTGTCCATCGGCGTCCTCGGCAACGCGGCCGAGCTGGTCCCGCAGCTGCTCGCGATGAACGCCCCCATCGACATCGTCACCGACCAGACCTCCGCCCACGACCCGCTGTCCTACCTGCCCGTCGGCGTGGCCTTCGAGGACATGGCCGACGCGGCCGCCAAGGACCCGGCCGGCTTCACCACCCGCGCCCGCGAGTCCATGGCGAAGCACGTCGAGGCCATGGTCGGCTTCATGGACGCCGGCGCAGAGGTCTTCGACTACGGCAACTCCATCCGCGGTGAGGCCCAGCTGGCCGGATACGACCGAGCCTTCGCCTTCCCCGGCTTCGTCCCGGCCTACATCCGTCCCCTCTTCTGCGAGGGCAAGGGCCCGTTCCGCTGGGCGGCCCTGTCCGGCGACCCCGCCGACATCGCCAAGACCGACAAGGCGATCCTCGACCTCTTCCCGGAGAACGAGTCCCTGGCCCGCTGGATCAAGTTGGCCGGCGAGCGCGTCCACTTCCAGGGCCTGCCCGCCCGCATCTGCTGGCTCGGCTACGGCGAACGCGACAAGGCCGGCGAGCGCTTCAACGACATGGTGGCCTCCGGCGAGCTGGCGGCTCCGCTGGCCATCGGCCGCGACCACCTGGACTGCGGCTCCGTCGCCTCCCCGTACCGCGAGACCGAGGCCATGCTCGACGGCTCCGACGCGATCGCCGACTGGCCGCTGCTGAACGCCATGGTCAACGTGGCCTCCGGCGCGTCGTGGGTCTCCATCCACCACGGCGGCGGCGTCGGCATGGGCCGCTCCATCCACGCCGGCCAGGTCACGGTGGCCGACGGCACGAAGCTGGGCGGCGAGAAGATCCGGCGCGTCCTGACCAACGACCCCGGCATGGGCGTCATCCGGCACGTGGACGCCGGGTACGACATCGCGGAGTCCGTCGCGCAGGAGCGCGGGGTGCGGGTGCCCATGCGCGAGGGTGACCAGGCGTGACCTTCCACAGCATGTGGGCGGAGCTGCTGCCGATCGGCCGCAGCTCCGCCTCCGGCGGTTACCGCCGTTACGCCTGGACCGGCGCCGACGCCGAGTGCCGGGCCTGGTTCAAGGAGCAGGCCGAGGCCCGCGGGCTGACCTACGAGGTCGACCGCAACGGCAACCAGTGGGCCTGGCTCGGGGATCCGTCCGCCGGGGACGCGGTCGTCACCGGGTCGCATCTGGACTCGGTGCCGGACGGCGGCGCCTTCGACGGGCCCCTCGGGGTCGTGTCCTCGTTCGCCGCCCTGGACGAACTGCGCGGGAGGGGAGCGCGGTTCACCAAGCCCCTGGCCGTCGTCAACTTCGGCGACGAGGAGGGTGCCCGGTTCGGGCTGGCCTGCGTCGGCTCCCGGCTCACCGCCGGAGAGCTGACCGTCGAACAGGCCCACCGGCTCACCGACGGCGAGGGCGTCACGCTGCCCCGGGCCATGGAGGCCGCCGGCCACGACCCCGACGGCATCGGGGCCGACCCGGAGCGGCTCGCCCGTATCGGTGCCTTCGTCGAGCTGCACGTCGAGCAGGGCCGCGCGCTGGACCTGTCCGGCGACCGGGTCGGTATCGCCAGTGCCATCTGGCCGCACGGCCGCTGGCGCTTCGACTTCCGGGGCGAGGCCAACCATGCGGGCACCACCCGGCTGGTCGACCGGCGCGACCCGATGCTGTCGTACGCCGAGACCGTGCTCGCCGCCCGCCGGGAGGCCGAACTCGCCGGTGCCGTCGCCACCTTCGGCAAGATCTCCGTCGAGCCGAACGGCGTCAACGCCATCCCCTCCCTGGTGCGCGGCTGGCTCGACTCCCGCGCGGCCGACCAGCAGACCCTGGACACGGTCGTCGGCGGCATCGAGAAGGCGGCCCGGGAGTACGCGGACGCCCACGGCATCGACCTCGACGTCGTCCGGGAGTCCTTCACCCCGGTCGTCGAGTTCGACCACGCCCTGCGCGACGAACTCGGCCGCATCCTGGGAAGGGACACCGCCCTGAAGGTGCCCGTCCTCGGGACCGGCGCCGGACACGACGCCGGAATCCTCTCCGGGCGCATTCCGACCGCCATGCTGTTCGTGCGCAACCCCACGGGTGTCTCGCACTCCCCGGCCGAGTTCGCGGCCGAGGACGACTGCGTGGCCGGGGTGAGCGCGCTCGCCGACGTACTGGAAGGGCTGGCCTGCACGTGACCACACGGACGTACTGGCTGGAGCACGCCTGGCTCGACACGAACGTCGAGCCGGGTGTGGCGGTGCAGGTCGCGGACGGCCGGATCACCGCCGTCCGCACCGGCGTACCCACCCCGCCGCCCGGCGCCGAGCCCCTGCGCGGCCTGACCCTGCCCGGCCTGGCGAACGCCCACTCGCACGCCTTCCACCGGGCCCTGCGCGGCACGGTCCAGGTGGGCAGTGGCACCTTCTGGACCTGGCGCGAGGTGATGTACTCCGTCGCCGACCACCTGACCCCGGAGACCTACCACGCGCTCGCCCGCGCGGTGTACGCCGAGATGGCGCTGGCCGGCATCACCTGTGTCGGCGAGTTCCACTACGCGCACCACGCGCCCGGCGGCACTCGCTACGCCGACCCCAACGCGATGGGCGAGGCGCTGATCGCGGCCGCCGCCGAAGCCGGGATCCGCATCACCCTGCTGGACACCTGCTACCTCTCCGCCGGCTTCGGCGAGCCGCCCAGCGCCCACCAGCTGCGTTTCTCCGACGGCAGCGCCGAGGCCTGGGCCGAACGCTGTGCAGTTCTCAAGGAACGGGATCACGCGCGGATCGGAGCGGCCATCCACTCCGTGCGGGCCGTGCCCGCGGACCAGCTGGCGACCGTGGCGGGGTGGGCCGAGGAGCGGCGGGCCCCGCTGCACGTGCACCTGTCGGAGCAGACCGCCGAGAACGACGCCTGCCGGGCCGCGCACGGCCGCACCCCCACCCGGCTCCTCGCCGACCACGGGGTCCTCGGACCGCGCACCACCGGGGTGCACAACACCCACCTCACCGACGAGGACATCGCGCTGCTCGGCGGGTCCGGCACCGGCACCTGCATGTGCCCGACGACCGAACGCGACCTGGCGGACGGCATCGGCCCGGCGGCCGCCCTCCAGCGGGCGGGCTCCCCGCTCTCCCTCGGTTCCGACAGCCACGCCGTCATCGACCTGCTCGAAGAGGCACGCGCGATGGAGCTGAACGAGCGGCTGCGCACCCGCACCCGGGGCCACTGGACGGCCGCCGCACTGCTGCGCGCGGCCTCGGCGGACGGCCACGCGGCACTGGGCTGGCAGGACGCGGGCAGCCTGCAGTCGGGTGCGCTCGCCGACTTCACGACGATCGCCCTGGACTCCGTCAGGACAGCGGGGCCGCTGCCGCGGCTCGGCGCCGAGACAGCCGTATTCGCCGCGTCCGCCGCGGACGTACGCCACACCGTCGTGGGCGGCCGGCATGTCGTACGGGACGGAGTCCACGCCCTCGTACCCGACGTTCCGTCGGCACTGGCGGACGCCGTCGCGGCCCTGCGGGGCTGACACCCGCCGACCCCCACCCGGCCACCCCTGAGGACCCCATGAGCAGCAGCACCGTCATCACCAACATCGCCACGCTGGTCACCAACGACCCCTCCTCGGGATGGGGAGGCTCCCCCCTCGGCCTGATCCAGGACGCGGCCGTCGTCATCGACGGCGACCGCGTCGTCTGGACCGGTGAATCCAGCAAAGCACCCGCCACTGACAACCGGGTCGACGCGGGTGGCCGGGCCGTGCTGCCGGGCTTCGTGGACTCCCACTCCCACCTGGTCTTCGCCGGTGACCGCACGCAGGAGTTCAACGCCCGCATGTCCGGCCGCTCCTACAGCGCGGGCGGCATCCGCACCACGGTGGCGGCCACCCGCGCCGCCACCGACGCGGAACTGGAGCAGAACCTCACCCGCTACCTGGCCGAGGCCCTCCGCCAGGGCACCACCACCTTCGAGACGAAGTCGGGCTACGGCCTCACCGTCGAGGACGAGTCCCGCGCCCTGCGCATCGCGGCCCGCCACACCGACGAGGTGACCTACCTCGGCGCCCACATCGTCTCCCCCGACTACGCCGAAGACCCGGCGGCCTACGTCGCCCTGGTCACGGGCGAGATGCTGGACGCCTGCGCGCCGCACGCCCGCTGGATCGACGTCTTCTGCGAGAAGGGCGCCTTCGACGGCGACCAGGCCCGCGCGATCCTCACCGCGGGCAAGGCGAAGGGCCTGCACCCGCGCGTCCACGCCAACCAGCTCTCCTACGGCCCCGGCGTGCAGCTCGCCGTCGAACTGGACGCCGCCAGCGCCGACCACTGCACCCACCTCACGGACGCGGACGTCGACGCCCTCGCCAACGGCGGCACGGTCGCGACCCTGCTGCCCGGAGCCGAGTTCTCCACCCGCGCCGAATGGCCGGACGCCCGCCGCCTGCTGGACGCCGGCGTGACGGTCGCCCTGTCCACGGACTGCAACCCCGGCTCGTCCTTCACCTCCTCGGTGCCCTTCTGCATCGCCCTGGCCGTCCGGGACATGCGCATGACGCCCGACGAGGCCGTGTGGTCCGCCACGGCGGGCGGCGCGGCGGCCCTGCGCCGCACCGACATCGGCCGCCTCACCCCGGGCGCCTTCGCCGACCTGACCCTGCTGGACGCGCCCAGCCACGTCCACCTGGCGTACCGGCCGGGCGTGCCGCTGGTCAGCGGGGTCTGGCGCAGGGGCGAGCGGGCCGTGTGACCGTGCGGGCCGGGGCCGGGTTCAGACGGCCCCGGCGCGCCACCGCTGTGCCCGGCCCCCGTCCAGCGGCTCCAGCGCCACCCCGTCCCCGCCGTCCGGCGTCACCGCCGTCTCGATGGCGATCTCCGGGCGGATCGTGCCGTCGGGGTCCACGGTGAAGCGCAGGTTCCGGCCGTTGCGGCCGTAGACCGAGTCGCAGCCCCAGATGCCCACGCCCCGGTCGGTCGAGCCGCGGCTGTCCAGGCAGTAGTCGGAGTCGGCGGCCGAGCGCAGGACCCCCAGGTCGGCGTCGACGCGCCAGCGCTGCGTGCGGGAGGAGTCGCAGCGCGCCGTGACGACGTCGTTGCCCTCCGACAGGTCGCCGTCGCGAATGTCCAGACAGCGGCCGGTGGCGAGGTTCACCACCTGGGCGTAGCTACTGCCCGGGGGCGAGGGTGTCGGGGACGGGCTCGGTGTGGGGCGGCGCGGCGGCTGTGTGGTCGGAGGGGGCGAAGTCCTGCTGGGGGACGGCGACTTGCTGGTACGGGAGGGCGTCGGGGAGGGGGACGGGGACGGGGACACGGAGACCGTCGCCGTCACCGTCACCGGTGGCGGAGCGGGCGTCGCCGCCACCGGCTGCCGGTCGGCTTCGTCCGCGGAGGACAGCAGGAACACCAGCAGCGGCGCCAGGGCCACGCCCAGGGCCGCCGAGGCCAGCAGGTAGCGCCGCCGGGGCGGCCAACTCCGGGGGAGCTGGGCCACCTTGGGTGCCGGCACGGGTTCGCCCTGGCGCAGGTACGACGTCCCGTTCCACGGCAGCAGGCCCTCCGCCAGCGTCTGCCTCGGGGTGTCCCGCAGGGCGGTCAGGTCCTCGAACGCGGCCGTGCAGTGCGGGCAGTGCGCCTTGTGGGCGTCCAGGTCGGGGCTGCGGCGGGGGCCGTCCTGCCGTACCGCCTCCTCGATCAGGCGGCGGAAGTCGGCGCAGCGCGGGTCGTCGGAGGCGGCGAGGCGGTGTCTCAGGCACGCCTGGCCCAGGGCCTTCATCGCCTGCGGGGTGCCGTAGGCGACGTCGGTGCGGCTCAGGCCCAGGAAGGCGGCGGTGCGCTCCATGGGCTGCTCTTCGAGGACGCCGTACCAGATCAGGCCCTGCGTGCGGGACGGGAGCGTCTGGAACGCCGGGAGCAGGGGCGGGGTCGGGCCGTCGGGCAGGCCGCTGGAGTTCAGCACCAGCAGCAGGGCGGGGTCCACGCCCGCCGAGCGCTCGTCGGTGGCCCATGCTGCCGCCAACCGTGCCGTGAGCAGCAGGAGTTGGTGGCGCAGGGGAACGCTCGGCTCCCGGCCCCGGGCCGTCTCGCGAGCCGCCGTGGTGAAGGCCTCGGCCGCCAGCCGACGTGCGGCGGACTCGGTCGTGGCGCACAGCCGGGCGTAGGCGAGGACCGCCGGGTGGTGCCGGCGGCGCAGCTCCTGGAGCGCCGGGTAGGCCGTCGAGGTGGAAGCCCGCAGCAGTTCCGTCAGCCGTGTGTCCGGCGCGTCCGCGTGTCCGTCGCCCGCATCGGCCGGGTCGCCGCCCTGAGCCATCCCGCATCCTCCGTCCCCGAGGTCCTTGACCTACCCGTCAGTTCGGGGGCCCATCGTGATGCAGGGGACGGGTTCGGAAAAGAGGTTTCCCCGGGTAACCGCATAACGGTTCGTACCGCTCCGCGGGACGTTTCGCGCACCGGACGCGCGACGGTTCGCGCGCCGCCCCTACGGCAGTTCGCGCCCGGGCGCATGACGGCTGGACGACCGGGTACCGGCCACTCGAGGTGGTCCGGCCCTGACACGCCGAAGCGGCCCGGCACAGTCGGCCGAGCCGCCCCACGCGCGCATGCGGAGGGTCACTCCTCCAGGGTCAGCCCCTTGCGCAGCCGCACCAACGTCCTCGACAGCAGACGGGACACGTGCATCTGGGAGATGCCGAGTTCCTCGCCGATCTCCGACTGGGTCATGCCCGCGACGAAGCGCAGGGACAGGATCTTCCGGTCCCGGGGCGGGAGTTCGGCGATCAGGGGCTTCAACGACTCGACGTACTCGATGCCTTCGAGTCCGTGGTCCTCGTAGCCGATGCGGTCCGCCAGCGCGCCCTCGGAGTCGTCCTCCTCGGGCTGGGCGTCCAGGGAGGAGGCCGTGTAGGCGTTCGAGGCGGCCATGCCCTCGACGACCTGGTCGTTGGTGATGCCGAGCCGCTCGGCGAGTTCCGCGACGGTGGGGGCGCGGTCCAGCTTCTGGGCCAGCTCGTCCCCGGCCTTGGCCAGGTCCAGCCGCAGCTCCTGCAGGCGGCGCGGTACGCGCACGGACCACGAGGTGTCACGGAAGAATCGCTTGATCTCGCCGATGATGGTCGGCATCGCGAAGGTGGGGAATTCCACACCGCGGGAGAGCTCGAAGCGGTCGATCGCCTTGATCAGGCCGATGGTGCCGACCTGGACGATGTCCTCCATGGGCTCGCTGCGGGAGCGGAAGCGTGAGGCGGCGAACTTGACGAGCGCGAGGTTCAGCTCGACGAGCGTGTTGCGGACGTACGAGTACTCGTGCGTCCCTTCCTCCAGCGACTCCAGTCGCTCGAAGAGAGTCTTGGACAGGGCCCGCGCGTCGACCGGGCCGACCTCGTCGAAGGGGGGGATCTCCGGGAGTCCCTCGAGGGCGTCGATGGGATCGATGGGATCCAGTTGTTCCGGTGGGGGTGTCGACGTCGCGATCCGGGTATGCGATCCGTCGAGCCGGGGTGACATGGGTGTCCTCCATCGTTCTCGGCATATGGCTGCCGAAGCCAATACGTGCACTGCGGTGTGCGGCGCCTCCGAAGCCGGCGTGTAGGGGTGTGTGTCCTTACTAGCCCTACCTGCTTTCCCGAGCCGATCGCAAGTACGTTCTGTAGTGATATGTCCGATTGTGTGAGGTTGTTCGGGTGTCGGAGTGCGGAAGGAAGGCGTAATGTTCGAGGGCATCAACGGCCACGACCTCGGGAGAGAGACGGCATGGACCACGGGACGGTCGGCAGCGCACAGTCGGGCCGGCTTCTGGTGGAGGTGCGGGAAGAGGGCTCCAGCGCCGTAGTGACACCGGCCGGTGAGCTCGATCACCACACCGCCGATCTTCTGCGCGAGCCGCTCGACGACCTCCTGGACAAGGGGTTCTCGCGGCTTGTGGTGGACTGCTCGCGGCTGGAGTTCTGCGACTCCACGGGCCTGAACGTACTGCTCGGGGCCCGGCTGAAGGCGGAGGCCGCCGGCGGTGGAGTGCACCTGGCGGGGATGCTCCCCGTAGTCGCTCGCGTGTTCGAGATCACCGGGGCGGAGGCGGTCTTCACCGTCCACGACTCCGTGGAGGCGGCGCTGGCCGGCGAGGGCGACTGACCTCTGCCCGGCCGTCCCCCGCGGGGCGCTGCCCGCGCGTGGCATGAGTCATGCCCCATGCGGGGGTGTTTCGGCGGATCGGTCGGGCAGGAGACATCCTGAACCCCGGCGGTCGCCGGAGCCCCCGACGGCCCCGGGAACCGACGAACGGCCCAGGTGCGACATAAGTGCGTGGGGCGGACCGCCGGTGGATGGCGTACGGACCGGCCGGTACCTGCGGGTGCCGGACTATTGAATCGTGAACTGGTGAATCGGTGAGGTGAAGCGCTGATGACCACCCGGCCTTACTCGCCGGGCGACCGCGGCCCGGAGCCGAGCGGCGCTTCCGGGGCGTCCGAGGGGGGTGCGCCGGCCGACGGCGTGTCCGCGGGGGCGGCCGTGCCGTCCGTGCCGTCCGAAGGCGCGCGGGAAGCCCCGGGGCGGCAGGTCCGCAGGCTGAGCCTGGAAGGCGAGAGCGGCGTCGTTCCGCTCGCCCGTGACTTCACTCGCCAGGCGCTGTACGCGTGGGGCTGGCTGCCCGCGGCCGGCGCGGACCAGCGGGCCGCCGCCGAGGACGTGCTGCTCGTCGTGTCCGAGCTGGTCACCAACGCCTGCCTGCACGCCGAGGGCCCGGACGAACTGTTCCTCGCCTGCGACAACAAGGTGATCCGGCTGGAGGTGTCCGACCGCGGCACAGGCCAGCCGGCCCCCCGCACCCCGCACCGCGCCGGCCGCCCCGGCGGCCACGGCATGTTCATCGTGCAGCGGCTGTGTCTGGACTGGGGCGTCGTCCGCACACCGGGCCGCTCGGGCAAGACGGTGTGGGCGGAGCTGGGCGCTCCCGCCTGAGCGGACCGGCGGCGGTCCGGTCGCGCACCGACCGGTCCTCGGCCAACGGCCACCTGGGCTCCCGTCTCCACTCGAATCCCCCTTCGCGCACGCCGGATCGACACAACTCCGGCGTGTGACGCGTCTTCCCTCCTCACGACCCCGGGCGTACCTTGACGGCCGAATCTGATGTGCCGTCAGGAATGAATGGGGTGGACCGAACGTGTCGTACCCGAAACGAACCGCCGCGCTCGTGTCCGCCGCGGCCCTGGCAGGCTCGGCGGTGCTGCTCGCCGCACCGGCGGCCCACGCCGACGTCGTCGACGTCGACTACCACTGCAAGACGCCGATCGGCGACAAGAGCGCCGTCTCGCCGATCGACATCACGGGCGTCAAGAACGGCAGCGGCTACAGGATCACGATGTCCTGGCGGAAGGGCGTCTCCTCCAGTCCGGTGGAGTTGGGCAAGGGTGCGATGAACCCGAGCGCCACCATCCGGCTCGGCGGCGCCGACAGCGGCACCCTCGCGGTCTCCGGTCCCGCCAACTCCGCAGCGATCCCCGCCAACACTCCCATCAAGATCAGCGACCTGAGCGGCACCTACACGCCGAAGAAGACCGGCAAGGTCACCTTCACGGCGGCCACGCTCACCATCAAGGCGCTCGGCACGACGACCACCTGCACCCCCACCAACAACCCCAAGCCGTCCCTGACTCTGGACGTGACGGCGGCGGGCGGATCGTCGGCCTCGTCGTCCGGCGGCTCCGCCGACCGGCTCCCGCAGACCGGCCCCGAGGACTCCGCCGTCGCCCTCGGCACCCTGGGCGGCACGGTCGTCCTCGTGGGCGCGGCGGGCGCGCTGTGGCTGACCCGACGGAACCCGGCCGTACGCCGCTGAACCACAGCTCAAGACCGTGGAGCCGCCCATGCCGTCCGCCGCCCGTGTCCTCGGCCTCACCCTGCTCCTGCTGCCGGCGTCCGCACCGACCGCACAGGCCGCGGCCGGCTGGTCGGTCGCCCCCACCGGCTCCGGACGCCCCTCCCTCTACGCCGAGGGCGCCCCGGGCACGGTCCTGCGGGACACGGTGTCCGTGACCAACCGCGGCCGGCAGCCGATCACCGTACGGCTGCACGGCACCGGCCCGCGCATCGCGTTCGCCCGGACGGCCCTCCGCGTCCCCGCCCGCACCCGTGCCGAGGTGCCCTTCACGGTGACCGTGCCGACGGACGCCGCTCCCGGTGACCGCTCCGGCACCATCGCCGCCCGGGACACCGACGGCCGCACGGCGACCGTGGCGCTCCGGCTGCGCGTGGGCGGACCGGCACTGTCAGCGCTGACCGTCGAACATGTCGCGGTGCGCGGCGGCCGCATCACGTACGAGCTGGTCAACCGCGGTACGACCGTCCTCGTACCGAAACTCGCGGTGCACGCGGACGGTGTCCTCGGCCCGGTCCTCGACCGTCACGCCCGCACCCTGCCGGTGCGTCTGCCACCGGCAACCCGCCGGACCCTGAGCGAGCCGTGGCCAGACCGGCCGGTGCTGGACGACGTCGACGTACGGCTGACGGTGACCGCGGCGGGCGGCGCCCACGACACCACCCACGCGTCCGCCCGGTTCGTGCCCTGGGGCGCGGTGACGGGTGTCGCCTCGGCGGCGGCCGCGGTGCTGGCAGCGCTGTCGGGCGTACGGCGTCGCAGGCGGCGTGGGAGCACGGCGGACGACGACGGACATCCGGGTGCGGAGGTCGAGTTGACGGGAGCGGTGTCGTGAGCTGCAAGGCCCGGATTCCGGCGGCGGCGGTGCTCGCGCTGCTCGCGCTGCTCCTGTTGTCCGTCACCGCTCCCGCGGCCTCGGCGGACGGCCCGGTCGTGAAGCTGTCCGCGGCCCAGGCGGGCACGGGCGGTTCGGTGACCGTGAGCGGGAGCGGCTGGCGGCCGCGCACGCTGCTGATGATGCTGATCTGCGGGCGGGCCACGCCGTCCCGCGGTGTGATCGGTGGCACCAACTCCTGCGCCAACGGCGACGGCCGGGCCGTGACCACGGACGCCGGTGGCTCCTTCGCCAGGAAGCTGCCGGTCGCCGAACCGCCCGTGCCGTGCCCCTGCGTGGTGCACGTCGCCACGGTGACCGGTGCGAAGGCCGAGGCGGACGCCGTCCTCCAGGTCGCCGGGCATCCCGTGGCCCCGCTGCCCGCCGAGCCCTCCGGCGGCCGCCTGTCGATCCTCTCCGACACCCGGCTCACCGGCTCCGGCTCCGTGCTGACCTGGTTCGGAGCCCCGCCGAGCCGCACCCTGGTCTTCACCGCCGGCAACCTCGGCTCCGCCACGATCAAGGACCCGGTCTTCCGGGTCGGCACCGCGCACGGCGTCTTCGCCCCCGAGTGGGACGAGCAGCAGTGGCACGGCACCCTCGCGCCCGGGAAGAAGGCACAGATCAAGCTGCCCGTCGAGCTGTCGGCCGGGGCGCACGGCGACTACACCGTGTCCCTCCGGTACGACGGCAAGGTCCTCGCCGAGCAGCCCTGGGGCGTGGGCCGCCCCTGGGGCGTGACGCTGTTCTGGATCCTGCTCTGCCTGGTCGTCCCGGCCGCGCTGTTCCGCGCCGGAATGGCCGTGGTGGAGCGGGTACGGCCGGGCCGGCCGGGCGGCGTCCGCCACCGGCGCCCGGCACGGGCCGCCCTCCGCCTGCCCCGCTCCCGCACCCACGGGCCCGAGCCCGACACGACTCCGACCCTGCCGTGGTTCACCCCGGGATCCGTCCCGGGCGGCCCGGCCGGCCGGCTCTCCGCACCGCACGACGACAGCCCGACGAGTCCTACGACTCCCACCACGAAGGGACCCACGTGAGCATGCGAAGGAGAGGCACACCGGCCCGCCGGACGGGCGCATCGGGCGCCGCACTGGTGCTCTGCTCGGCAGGCGTACTGCTGGGCGTGGCCGCCACGCCCGCGCAGGCGGCCCAGGTGTCGTTCGCCACCCACTGCGTGCCGCCCGCGGGCATCGACCCGGTCGACGGCACCACGAAGGTCGAGATCACCGCGCCGGCCACTGCGAAGGTGGGCGACACGGTGGACATCGTGTGGAAGTTCGTACAGGCCGCCTCCAAGAACCCCGACATCATCGACCTGCCCGCCAACTCGGTGCAGCCGTCCGGGGTGCTGAAGGCGGCCGGGGCGCAGGCCGCCGACATCGCCATGCAGGGCCCGCGGGAGAACCCGGCGATCCCCAAGGGCGCCGACATGGTGCTGTCGGACATGAAGGGCAGCCTGAAGCTGACGACGGCCGGCGAGGTGACCCTGACGCCGGACGCGTACACGGTCAACGCGATGTCGACGGACACCAAGTGCACGCCGAAGGAGACCGTGCAGAAGGCGGCGACGATCGAGGTGACGCCGGGCAGCGGGGGCACGTCCAGTACGACCCCGACCCGGTCGACGACCCCGACGCACTCTTCGACGCCGACGAACACCGCGACCGCCACGCCGACGGCGACCGGCGGCTCCGGCCAGACCGACTACACGGGCAAGGAGGTCCAGGTTCCCTACGCCTGCAAGACGCCGATCGGCGACAAGAACGCGACCTCTCCGGTGCAGATCAACGCCAGGAGGAACAGCGGGAGTTTCGACCTCACTGTGCAGTTCAAGAAGTCGGTGATGAACAGCCCCGCCGACATCCCGAAGGACTCCGTGAAGCCGTCGATGGAGGTGGTGCTGGGCGGCGCGGACAAGGGCACCGTGCACGTGGAGGGGCCGACGAACCCCAACCCCATCAAGTCCGGCGACCCGATCGAGATCCCGGACCTCACCGGCACCTACAAGCCGGGCGCGAGCGGCACGTCGACCCTGTCCCCGGGCGTGCTCACCATCAAGGCGCTGGGCACCACCACGACGTGCACCCCGACCAGGACGGAGGTCTCCCTCACCCTGGACACCACCCAGCAGCCGGGCGGCGCCTCGGGCGGCACCTCGACCTCCGGCGGCTCGTCGTCGTCCGGCGGCAGCAGCGGCGGCGCGGGCGGCCTCGCCGAGACCGGCTCCGGCGACCACGGCGCCCTGAAGGCGCTCGGCCTGGTGGCGGGCACGGCGATCCTGCTGGGCGGCGCGGTGTTCACGTTCATGCCGAAGCGCAGGACGCGGTAGCTCCCGGACAACGGAGGAGGGGGGGGGGGGGGGGGGGGGGGGGGGGGGGCGAGTCCGCTATGGGCCTACTAGCATGCCGCCACCCCCCCCCCGCCCCTCTCCTT